>DUVQ01000191.1 GCA_012840965.1 Oligoflexales bacterium
CGACTTGGTTTTGGCCAGACTTGGCGAACTAAAAGGCTGCGCTGAACTTGATAAGGCCATCAGCGGCATGCTGTCTTGGATTCCAGGTTCTGAGGAAGGCCCCATCGCTGAAAACAGGGTACTTAAAGTCCTCGATCTAGTTTCACAACGAGAAGACATTGATTGCACTGAAGGTATCTGCCGTTTTGTAGGACAAGGTGTCGATGCTGTCAGAGTCAAAGCTATTGAAACCCTGGTTAAAGCAAAGACGCCAGAGGCTTCGACATGCCTGACGCATGCTTACTCGAAGGAAACTGCCTTAGATAACAGCCAGTTTCGAACACGTTTGTTGGATGCCATCGCCGCAATTGCTGGATTGGATTGGGTTCCAACAATGCTTTCGGCTCTGGACCGGCCATCGGATCACGACGTGGCCTGTGGCCATCTGCTGGATGGCGGCGCCATAAACGCAATGATTTTTGCTGTTAGGACCACTGATGCGCCATCTGCCGGGATCCAGAAGTGTTTTGCCAAGTCAGGTACCAGTGGCGCGAACTTGGCCTTGTCCTTAATTGATCATCCGTCGGCTGCAGTCCGAGACTTCGCCGCAAATCAAATCGTGGCATTCCCCACCCAAGAAAGCGCCGATGCGATGCGCGGCAGATTCGAAAAACCCCATGGAAAATTTGGCAGAAGTGACGCACTGATTGTAATGGCCCAGTTCCCCACAGAAATGGGTGGTGACATCGTTGAAGCCGCTTTAGGTGACTCTGATCTAGGGATAAGAGTTGTGGCCCTTCGGATGATCCAAAAACTGCATCTTCGGAATTTTATAACCCCAATTCTCAGGGTCGCCGAGGAGGATCCAGAACCAGAAATCAGGCAAACCGCTTTACAGACGTTGTTGCGACTTGGGGCTGTTGATGCCGTGCCATTGGCCTCAAGAATGGTCCAATACGAAGAACCTGCTGTCGCCGCCAAGGCTGCTTTGCTGCTTGGATGGCTTGGAGATTCGAAGGCCTTTGACATCCTTTTGAAAAAGCGAAATGACAAAAATGACGAAGTTGCTTGGGCAGTAAATAGCGCCTTGTGGCTGCAATCCTACACCGATCCCGCAAAGAAAAAGCTAAAAAGAAAGGTGCCGCCCAAGGTGGATAAATTGGCTAAATCCACTGATGTTTCTTGTGGCGAGGTGACCGCTCAGGTTTTTGGCAAGAAGGGGCCTTTAGTTATGGTGCTACCTGGCGGTCCTGCCATGGATCACTCGTGGTCCAGACCATACCTGGATTCGCTTCGAAAAAACGCGCTGGTGGCCTTTGTGGACACCAAAGATTTGCCGCGTCCCCAGGATCTTGACTGCCTGTTTACAGAACTTGGCCGCGAAAAGGCTACTTTGGTATCCAATGGTCTCGGCGGCACAAATGCCTTGTGGATGGCCGCCAAGAATCCAGGTCGTTTCAACGCTGTTGTTGCCATATCAAGCCCTTTGCCAGACAACTTGGAAAGCTTTGTCAGCTGGGGCATCAACCAGATGCCGCAAGAGTTGGCAGACTTGGCCAGCGAGCTTCTAAAGGAGCGAGACCTCTATCATCCGGATATTTTAAATACTTATCTTTCCAGAGTGATGGCTCCAGTTATGGCCGGTTCGCTTGGTGATGCTCCTGCTACGTTGCCCATCGTTGTGAATATTGCGGCCATCGACAAGACCGCTCAGGAATTGGAAAATGCCAGCTTTGACCCTGCGGAAATGGCTGGTGCTGTGACCTTCATGCTGCCGGTAGACGAATTTGCTCAAGCCGAGACCTACAAAGCTCTAGCCGCTGCCAACCCGGAAAAAGTCGCGATCCATGATGTTTCTGGTTGTGGTTTTCAGCCACAGGTCAACTGCTCTAAGAAAGTGGTCAAGGCAATCGTGAAGGTCGCCGAGGATGCGGACAAGCGGTGAGAGGGTGAAAGAATATAAAGAATTCAGCCCAGCTGTTTTAGCTAACCAGATAATCCAACAAGTTCAAAACGTTTTTTTGGGAAAAGAACAGGTGATTCGCCATGCGGTGATTGCGTTGATGGCGAAGGGGCATGTCCTGTTGGAAGACGTGCCTGGAGCCGGCAAGACTGTGCTTGCTAGGGCGCTTGCCAGGGCCATTGGCGGTCAATTTAGGCGGATTCAATTTACCTCGGATCTGCTGCCCTCGGACATTACTGGCGTCAGCGTTTATTCGCCAAAGACCGAGAGCTTTGCCTTTCATGCGGGGCCCATCTTTTCCAACGTCATTTTGGCCGACGAGATCAACAGGGCAGGGCCCAGGACTCAAAGCGCCCTGCTGGAGGCCATGAGTGAGCGCCAGGTATCGATTGACCTTGAAACTAGGTCACTTCCAGAGCCTTTCTTCGTTGTAGCCACCCAAAATCCACATGAGCATCACGGCACTTATCCTTTGCCAGAGTCCCAGATGGACCGCTTTTTGGTCCGGCTATCCATTGGGTATCCAAAGCGCGATATTGAAAAGCTAATCGCCGATCAACAGGGATTTTCAGACAAAGTCGACCAGGCTGTTCAAGCCGTTGCTACCTTGCCCCAAATTGTTGGAGCCCAGGAACTGGTCACGCAAGTCAACGTCCCGGAATCAGTTATGGATTATGCCCTGGATATGGTTGAACAGACCCGTGAGCTGCCGTCATTGGAAATGGGCGTCTCCACTAGGGGGTTGGTGGCCCTGATTTCGGCATCCAGGGCCTGCGCGGCGTTGGCTGGTCGTGATTATTGCCTGGCTGACGACGTCCGCGAGATGTTTGTTCCAACCTGCGAGCATCGCGTTTTGTTGCAAGGGCGTGATGGCTCTGGCTCGCGCCAAGAGGCTCGCGCTGTTTTGACCATGATCCTATCAAGAACCCCAGTGCCAGGGGCTTGATCATGGCAAACCGCCTTGAAGACTTCGTGTGGCGGTCGGATTTTTTTCCGCGAAAGCTTTCGTTTACCAAGGAAGGTAAGGCCTTGGTGGCTATCTCTATTGGGTTGGGAATAGCTGCGGTCAACACAGGTAACAACCTGTTATATCTGGTTTTTGGTATATCTTTAGCCTTGATTATTATCAGCGGCCTGTTATCCGAGGCAAACCTAAGGGGCGTGTTGGTAAAGCCAGTCAGCGGTCTGCGCCCCATCGCAGGCCAACCTTTATCTGCGGTTCTAACGGTAACCAGCAATAGGACTCGTTTCCCAGCCTTTTCCATCGAGGCCTGGCCGTTGGTTGAGCAGGCCAGCTCTACACCCGGAAGGATCCTGGATTTAAGCCCTGGTACAACCGTTGAAACGGCTTGTTCTTTGGTCTTTCCAAAGCGCGGCTTGTATCAGATGAAGGGGATGGTAGTTGCGACTGAGTTCCCCTTTTCGTTTTTTAAAAAGTCGCTGATTATCTCATCCAAATCGACTGTTTTAGTGTATCCACGCCTTAAAAAACCTGCCTTTACAGGTGCTTTGGTTGGTTTTGAAGGCGAAGATGAATCGCGGCCAGTAGCAGGTCGTGGAGTTGAATTCTTTGGAGTTCGAGATTTCCGCCAAGGTGACAATCCCAGGAGGGTTTTACACCGCTTGTCGGCCAGTAAACAGGTCCCAGTGGTGCGTGAGGATGAACAACTAGGCGTCCAGTCCGCCTGGGTGGCCTTGGTGAATCGCGCTACCACGAAGGACGAAGCGGACGTTGAGGATGCAATTGAAAGGGCCGCTGGCTTGGCTGTTTACCTGATAAATCAAGGACGAATGGTAGGCTTGTCTACAATGTCTGGTGGCGTTCCTCCAGGGACAGGCGAAGGTCAAGTAACTAGAATATTAGACTTTTTGGCAACCGTTCCGGTACTTCCGGCAAATGACAAGAGCCCAGAATCAATAATTGACAGCTTTGCCGCCCAGGCCCCTGGAGCCAAACTGCTTTGGGTGCGACCATGACGTTTGATCGCCTTCACAGAATCGTCACTTTAGGAGTGATAGCGTGTGGGCTTGGGGCTTTACACTTTTCCGGGGAATTTCCCATTTGGGTGTCCCTTTCTGCGTTTTTGGTTTCTGTCGCTGGTGTCAAGCTGCACCCACGGTTCAAGGCCAACTGGGTTATCAGGGCCGCTGGAGTCGTGACTGCCATTGCTGGAATTGCCTTTCTTTGGCTGGCCATTTCTGATGAAGACTACCTCTATTGGGCGATTATCTTTGCCATTTTCCTGGGTGCCGTTAAATCGCTGATGCTTCGGAATGACGCCGACTTCATGCAGATGTATGCCCTGACATTTTTGCATGTGATGGCAGCTGCAGTTGTGAACCCCGGTATTTCCTTTGGCGTCTTGATGTTTCCGTATGTGATCTTGCTGGTTTTAGGCCTGCAACTGACCAATTTACGCAAGGGTATACAAGGCCAAGCGCTTGAAGGGGCAAAAACAGGCGACCTTCAAACCGAGCGCAGGCTTAATCTGGCATTGGCAAGGCGCGATTTGATTCATGGTGGCTTCATTTCTGTCACCGTCGGCGTCACCTTAAGCGTGTTTTTAATCTCGCTTGTGTTTTTCTTTATTTTTCCGCGACTTGGATTTGGTTTTTTTGCCCAACAGTCTCGTCGTGGGATGGCCATGACCGGCTTTTCCGACCAGGTCAACCTTGGTGATTTTGGCAATATTGCTGAAGACTTACAAGTAGTGATGAGGGTTAAGTCCCCCAATGCCCAACTGCCATTACGAATGAGAGGGCAGAGCCTGGACTTTTATGATGGGAAGTCGTGGAAAAAGACTACTCATAGGCGACGCCCAATGGTGGTTGACAGTGACGGGATCGCACGTGTCGGGCGCGGTTTAGACCCACTTGAAGGGGTAGTCGCCCAGGAAATCTACCTTGAGCCACTTGCAGGTTCCCCCAGAGTTTTGTTTGGGATGTCAACCCCAGTTGCTTATCAGCGTCCACCCAATGCGCTGGAGGCCTTGAGGCCCAAAAAGTGGCGATTTTTTCGCGATCTTGCTGGCGACGTAGTCTTGACAGGGCCAGATGCTGTTTCGATTGTGTATACCGCTTACTCAGAAGTGTCTGATTTTAATCCACAAGCCTTGAGGGTCGCTGGAAACCACTATGACGAGCGGCTTTTGGAGTTGTACACAGAGCTTCCTCCATTAAATCCACTTGTTGAGCAATTGGCCTCAGATGTTGTAGCAGGCCAAAACAACCCCTATGACATTGCCCAAGCCATCGTTTCCTTTTTTCACAAAGAGTTTAGTTACTCGTTGAATTCCAGCCACGGAGACTACGACCCGTTGGCTGATTTCTTGCTCAACAATCGTGAGGGGCATTGCGAATATTTTGCGTCTGGAATGGTGATTTTGCTTAGGCAGCTTGGGATTCCAGCAAGGATTGTAAACGGTTTTGCAGGTGGAATTCACAACGAGTATGGGGATTATTTTGCGCTGCGAAAATCTGATGCTCATTCTTGGGTAGAGGTCTATTTCCCTGACAATGGTTGGGTGACCTTTGACCCAACTCCGCCGGCCTTTTTGACCAGCCGCGCCTCTCCCGGGCTTTTGGCAAGCCTCATGGAGGCGATGGATGCAGTTCAGTTGGCTTGGTATCGCTGGGTAGTTGAATACAACCTTGAAAAGCAGATTAGCTTTCTGTCCGCTTTGTTTTCCTTGAAAAAAGATAATGAAAATTCTTTTACTGGTGCTAACAGCCTGACCAGAAATGATATTCGACAACTTTGGTACAGGCTAAAGGCGCTGCCCTGGGGTTATTTTGGACTGGCTTTACTGTTAATTCCTCCTTTGGGGATTGTTTTTATCAGATTGCTTCGCACACCCAAGAAAAAGAAGCTTGGTGATCAACGAGACCCAGCAGTTAAAGCTTACAACCAGCTTCGAAGGGAGCTTAAATCCAAGGGCTACATCAAGGCGCCAACGGAAACTCAATTGGACTTTGCCAAACGAGTTGGAGCCGAGAATCCCGAGCTTTATGACCACCTTATGACCACGACTTGGGCATATTTGGAGGCCGTTTTCAATCCAAAGGCATAACTTTCAACGTTGCGGCTTTATGTAATTCTCATCTAGGCCTTGACCTGCAGTCCCTTGACTGTCAGACCTGCAAAGAGTAGGCTTCGCGCCATGTTCGAGGCCAACCTTGACACAGCCATTGATGACGTCTCATTTCCCACAAAACGGGTGCATATCATCACTTACGGCTGTCAGATGAACGCCTTTGATTCCCGTAGGATCCTGCAGGTGCTGCAAAAACAAGGCTATGCAGAGACTGCCGACCCAGCCATGGCGGACCTGGTACTGGTAAATACCTGCAGCGTCAGGGACAGGCCTGAAAAAAAGGTGTTTGGGACCTTGTCACGCCTGCTGCCATTAAAGCGCAATAATCCAGAGGTGCTTTTTGGTGTTTGCGGCTGTGCGGCCCAGCAGTATGGTGGCGAACTTTTAAAAAAAATGTCCTATCTGGACCTGGTTTTTGGGCCGGATAACATTGCGAACCTGCCTGAATTATTGCAGCAGGCCCAAGCTGGTCACAGGGTTGTCAACACCCAGTTTATGCCCAAAACTGACTATGAATTCCTTGAGGTAGACTCAAGCGTGGAGCCTGGCCCCACCGCTTTTTTGACGATCATGAAAGGCTGTGATCGCTTTTGCTCGTACTGTATTGTGCCAACTGTCAGGGGACGTGAGGTCAGCAAGCCTGTTCAGTTAGTTTTAGACGAGGCAAAGGCGTTAATCGACGGTGGGGTGCGGGAGATTACCCTTCTTGGCCAAAATGTGAATTCCTATGGTAAAGGGCTGGCTGATGCGATTCCCTTTGTGACTTTGCTTGAAAAAATCGCCGCTTTGCCCGGTTTATATCGTTTGCGCTTTGTTACTTCTCATCCTGCGGATGCTGACGAGCGACTGCTGGATGCGATTGGCAGCATTCCAAATCTGGCTCATGCACTTCATTTACCGCTGCAGTCGGGATCAGATCGGATTTTGGAGGCCATGCGTCGTGGTTACACCTTTGAGTCATATTTAAAAAAGGTGGAACGGGTGAAGGCCGCATGTCCTGACGTGGCCTTAAGTACCGATATGATTGTTGGTTTTCCCGGTGAAACGGACGCTGATTTTCAAAAGTCCCTTGATGCCTTGGCGGCTGTTCAATACGAGGGGATGTTTTCGTTCAAGTATTCCCCGCGGCCAGGGACAAGGGCAGCGCAAATGCCAGATGATGTTCCAGAGGCCGTGAAAGTCGAGCGCTTGGCCCAGCTTCAGGCTTTGGGAGATGAGATAGCCGCGCAGAGGATGGCCAGGTATCATGGGCGGGTTGAAGAAGTCTTGGTTGAGGGTATCAGTCGAAATCAGGCCAGTCTTGACCGTGTTGATTCAATTCCTGAGGGGATGATTGAGTATTTTGGGCGCCTTAGTACAGGGGTTGTGGTTAATTTTACTATGCCAAATGATGCTCCTGACCCAATCGGAACATTAACTATGGTGCGAATTGATGAGGTTTTGGTACACTCGCTGCGCGGGACGGGGACGGGGACGGGGACAGGGATGGGGCGTCCCATCTAGGTAAAAAGAGGTTTTCGTGGTCGAGGTTCAGGTTTTTGGCTTAATCATGGATGAGGAGAGCAGGGCACCGGTCATGGTGCTTAGGGCGGTGGAGGGCGAAGAAACCCTGCCAATTCAGATTGGTTTTGCTGAAGCGGCTTCCATTGCCGCGGCTTTAGAAAACATTGAAGTCAGCAGGCCCATGACCCATGACCTTTTGATGGTTGTTCTTGATACGTTGGACGCCTCGATTGAACGTGTTGAAATTACAGATCTTCGTGACAGTGTCTTTGTGGCCGAGATTCATCTAAAGAAAGGCCGCCGTACTTTTAAGATCGATTGTCGTCCCTCTGATGCTGCAGCCTTGGCATTAAGGGCTGGAGCTCAGATTTTTGTGGCTGACGAGGTGTTTTTGAAGGCTGCGCCTGCAGATGCTGCAGAGGCAAGCAGGTTACAGTGGCTTGCATTTTTCCATGCATTAGAAGCCAGCGAAAACCCAGACTCAATTTTAGACTCAGACCCAGAAAAAACGGTGCATTAAAATGTTTTTTAAAACCAAAGACTTGATGACTGTCGGAAACATTACTGGCGGGCTTGCCTGCGCTGCTGTCGCTATGGAAGGTATGGCTGCCACAACACCTGCGCAAGCCACTCAGTATGTGTTTTGGTCAGGCATGATGATGTTTGTCGCCTATATTTTCGACTCCTTCGACGGAGTGGTTGCCAGGCTTCTGAAACAGGCCAACCAGTTTGGGGCTGAATTCGACAACATCGCGGACCTGGTTGCCTATTCTATAGCTCCAGGCTTCATGCTTTATCTGGTCTATCGGAAAGCCGTGATTTTACCAGGCCTTGAAGATCATCCACAAATCCAGCTACTTATCGCAATTTTGGTCGGATTGCTTTTGCCTGTTTCCGGCTGTATCAGATTTGCCAGATTCCAGATTCGAAAACTGGACGTTCAAGGCTTGTGGATTGGCTTTCCCAGGCCAGCTTCTGCTTTAGCCATCGTGGCTTTGGTAAATAGCCATCTGTTCCAGATATCTCCCATCATGCACTGGGTCGGAGTTGTCTTCGTTTTTGGCCTAGCCGCTATGAATCTTTCGCTGGTTCCCTTCATCGGCCACCATGGCAGGAAGTGGTCTTGGTATCTAAAGATTATCTTGAACTTTGTGTGGATGACCGTTGCCTTCTCAATAGTTTTAGGCGTTTTCTTTGACGTTGTCCCCAAACGCCTAGCCTTTGACTGGACCTTGATTTGGCTCTCATTCTATCTGTTTGTGGGCTGGACAGACATCTCCACAGCCACCAGGATGGAAGTAAAGAGGCTGACCGCCGATTGGAATGATTAGGACGGGGACAGGGTCGGGGACAGTGCTAGATTTGGCGGAATACTGCTTTTACTACACCGAGTATTTTGAAGCGTTCATCTGTCAGGTCGACTTCTATCGGCTTGTGAGCAGGATTTGATGGTTGCAATAGAGCCTTTTTTCCATTTTCTGTGGGCACAAAACGTTTAACAGTTGCCTCATCTTCCAAAAGCGCAACAACTATCTGTCCTCGTTCAGCAACTGAAGTTTTTTGCACGAATATCATATCTCCAGGCATGATCCCATCACCAATCATGCTATCGCCCTGGACCCTAAGCGCAAAATCTGACTTGCTTTCAAGCATAGAGTCGGTGGAAATGGTCTCTTCAATGTTCTCAACTGCCAAAACAGGACTCCCAGCAGCAATTCTTCCCAAAACCGGAATCTGACTGCTCACTCCCTTAACTCGAATGCTCCTGGATTTATTAGGTTCCCTAACCAAAAAACCAGCTTTCTCCAAAGCCGCCAAGTGACCAGCAACCGCATTGGTTGATTTAATCTTCAAAGCATATCCAATCTCACGAACAGTAGGCGGAACTCCGTTCTTATTAGTAAAACTCGTTATAAAACGCAGGACTTCAGTCTGCCTAGGGGTGAGCTTATTGGGCCGAGTCATGAACACCTCCAGCGCGATTCTAAGAGAACATTTGTTCAGATGCAAGGGGCGAGATCAGGGACGGGGGCAGGGTCGGGGACAGGAACAGGGACAGGAACAGGGCCAGGGCCAGGAACAGGGTCATTTTGGGTTGATTAGGAGGGTGACTTCGCCCTTGACTACCCTGTCACCAAGGGTCGCTTTGCACTCGGCTGGTGTTCCAGAGATGAACTCCTCGAACATCTTTGTAAGTTCCCTGGCAATGAACACCGAACAGTTGGGCTGAACTTGTGAAAGCTCGTCAAGTACCTGAACTAGGTTGCGAGCTGGCACATAAAAAACATAAGTTCCACGATCTGGCTCCAGCACCTGAAATTGACGCAACCGTTTAGCCGATTTTGGGGCCACAAACCCCATGAACGAGAATCGATCCGTTGGAAGACCACTAACAGACAGGGCCGCGACGGCCGCACACGGACCTGGAATTGGTACAACTGGAATGCCAGCATCCCTGGCAGCTTTAACCACTCTATATCCAGGATCGCTGATCCCAGGAGTCCCAGCATCACTTACCAAGGCACAATCCTGCCCCTGCAGTAATAATCCAATCAAAATAGGAGCTTGCTTCTGCTCGTTTAAATCGTGGTAGGCAATCAACCGCCGCCCAGCACGGTCAATTTCCAAGCGTGAAAGCAATAAACCAGTATGGCGGGTATCCTCGCAGGCAATAATCGGGACCTCAGTCAGAATCCTACGCGCTCTCAAAGTGATATCTTCGAGATTTCCAATGGGTGTGGCGACAAGATACAATGAGCCGAAGTTGTCCCCCATTGATAGCTCCAAGGTAAACTCAGAATTCCATTCTCTTTAGGTCCCCAACCTTACCCATTCCTTCTTTTGGCTTTTTCGGGGCGGGTGGTGGCGCAGGCTCTCTGATAGGACCAGACACTGCAGGTCGATCAATCTGAATTGCGGGCTTACTGCCAACTTCTACAGTAGGCGGAGGCGCTGCCGGCTTTGTACCTGTGTCTGAGGTCCTAGGCTGCCTTGTACCGCCAGTTCCGGAACCAGTTCTTTTGCCCGCAGATGGCTTGGGAGCAGCGCTTAAAACGATGCTGAAACTGGCGTCGCGGTCCAGATGCGTGGCAACTTCCCTTTCCAGGTAACCTTCCTTCTTTATTACAAAAGTAGCCGACTTTTCTTGCGCGGTGAACGATTTGGTCAAAGGTGTAAACCCAATCGATTCACCATCTTGAAAAACCTCGGCCTCGGTAGGTTCAGTTTCAAAATTGATTGAGATCATTTCAACAGGTGGAGCTTCGGGCTTTGGGGCTGGTTCCTGCGGTTTTGGTTCTTCAGCCACCGGCTGCGCTGCAACCTGTTCTTTGGCGGCGGCTGGTTGTTGAGGTTGGGTAGGGGCGGTATTAACAGGCACGTCAGAGCCTGCCAGCAAAGGTTCAACTATGCCGGCTACCAGCGGGTAGCCTCCAAGGCCAAAAAACAAGCCGGCTGCAACCAAAAGTGATATCACGAACGTCCACGCGAAGACCTTCTTTGAGCGTTTTGGCGTGGTGGCAATTGTGTCAGATCTTTGGGGCTGTACAGCTGTGGTACCCCGTTCCCCGTTGACAAAAACAACATGCTGAAGTCGCCCTGCCAGCCGCTCCTCGATCTTGATGATGGACGCCGCAAGTTCAGCTGCCGACTGGAAGCGCTCCTCTGGTGCCTTAGCCAAGCACTTCATAACCAAGGCTTCCACTTCCGAATCCACCTCAACATCAGGGCGGATTTCAGCCATGGGCTTGGGGGCTTCCTGGACGTGCTTAATCAAGATGCTCAGGGGGTTATCTGCATGGAAAGGAGGCTCGCCTGTCAGCATTTCATAGGCCATAACCCCGATGGCATAAATGTCTGCACGACGGTCAACTGACATGGAACGGCACTGTTCTGGGGCCATGTACCTGGGGGTGCCGAAGATCATGCCCGCTTGAGTAAGGGTGCCTTGGTTCTTGTCTGCCTCTCTAAGCTTGGCAATCCCAAAATCCAGCACCTTGACATAGTCAGAGTCAGAGCCGACCCTCGTCAAAAACACGTTGTCTGGCTTTAAGTCCCTGTGAACAATCTCCTTTTCATGGGCCTCAGTCAGCGATTGGGCTATCTGGCGAAGGATGTGTAGAGCCCTGTTGACTGGGAAAACTCCGGCGGTGCGCAAGGCGTTTTCAAGGCTGACACCGTCGAGGAACTCCATGACGATATAGAGGGACTTGTCAGGTAACTGGCCAAAATCATAAATTCTAATAATATTAGGATGATGCAGCTTTGATACTGCCAGCGCTTCTGTCTTGAACCTGGAGACGATAAATTCATCGTTAACTAGTTCGGGGTGCAGCATCTTGATTGCAACATCCCGGTCTATTCCCAATTGCTTGGCTTTATAGACGACACCCATTCCGCCGGCGCCAACTCTGGCGTAGATATGGAAACGGTCCTCCAAGATGGTGTCTAATAGTTCATCTGCCTTTACTGGTCTGGTTCCTTCGGCAATTGCGGCTTCAACCTTGGACCTGACGGCTTCCTGATCGACTGCTGTGGCGCGCTTGTCAGGTGCTGGGAGGTCGACCTTCGCCTGTTGTCTGGTTAGAGCTTCGGAGCTATCGACGGGGGCTGGTTGTACAGATGGGCTGGCCTTTTCAGAGGCCATATGTGCAAGTTGTTCTTCAACCTGCTCCTCATCATATGAAACGGTCTCTAGGTCCTTGGACACAGTTAACCCTACAAAGCTCCCGCGACGCAATGTATCACGAATCCAGCAAAATGCACTGAATAAGACAACGAATATCTAAAAAACCTGAAAAAAAGCGCCTGTAGATGCCAATCTGGAGCCGTTTATCTGACCACGGAGGGGATGAATGCTGCCCCTGTCCCCGTCCCTGCCCCCGCCCCTCAATCTCCCTTCAATCTCGAAGGCCGGCGAGCTATCCAGGTGACCAAAACTGCAATCAATAGAAGTGGAAGGGTAATCACAATATAAGATGCGGTATTGTTGGCAAAAATATCCTTGATGCCATTAAGTATTGAGCCCTTATTAGCAGGGGCCGCATCCTTGATGGTGACTATCAAGCTGGTGTGATGAAGCGAGTTTTGCAGGACATAGTTCTTCGCGGCTAGTTCAGCTATTCGTTCTTTAACAATTGCGACTTGTCCAAGAAGCGCAGCCTCCTCTGAGGAGCCTTTTGCAACTCCTTCCAACCGTTGTGTCAAGGTTTTTTCGTTAGCATGAGCCTCGTTCAGCTTAGCCTGCAAAATCACTGCCGCTTCTGTAGGATCTGCAATCCTGCGTTTTTCCAAGACAATCGCCCCAAGCTTTGCCAGTGCGTCAAGCAAAAGGTCAAGTTTTTTAGACTCGAATCTTAAAACGATTTTAGCCTCCGCAGGCGTGCCATCTTGACCTGACCTCACCTCTTTTGCAGCCTCATGGGCCCCAACCGCTTGCAAAATGGGAGGCAGTTCTAAAAGGGTTTTGTGGGTGTCCGCAACCTCCAAAACAAGCTCTCCATGACGCAGAAGTGGGTTTTCAGGCTCTTGAGTTGTTGGTATGGCTTCAACGTTTACCGAACACCAATAAGGGCCCTCTGCCGCCGTTGATGGTTCTGGAACGTGGTTACATGACGCTAATAGCAATAATGAAAGTAGTAGGCGCACCGTCTGCCTCCACAAGGTACTTGTGGTGAAGGCTATCAAATTCCCAAGTTTCTGTCATTTAAGTACTAGTTTAAGGTGGCGACAAATCAATACTTCTCTTACAATCTTCGGGGTATGCTTTTTATGCAGCGGTTTTTGGCTGGGCTCCATGGAGGTTGAAGTGGCTCGAATCAAAAGCACCGGTTTTTGGGTTTGCTCTTTCCTGCTGATCGGAGCGCTAGGTTGCGAGGGAGGCGGTGACAAGAAGTGTCCAGGTGGCATTTGTGATGTGCCTACAATTGACTACGGAGCCCCTGACCCCTCGGATGACTCAGGCTCCAAGGACACATCTTCTGACCCTAGAAGTGACTTGGAAGCTATAGATGAAGAAGGCGTCACAGATGACGATCTAACCCCCGGTGACAAGGCTCCAACAGACCTACCAGGTGAGGGGGAATTTTTATCACCGTGTGAAGAAAACTCCGATTGCTATTCAGGCTTTTGTATGTCGACTCTGAATGGCAAGGTCTGCACTGAGCTTTGCATTGAAAGCTGTCCCCACCCAGACTGGAAGTGTGAGCGAGTTGCTCCTCCTGGTTCAGAGCCAGTTTATGCATGCGTTCCTCCAAACTCAGCATTGTGTCGTCCTTGTGCCAACGATATAGACTGCCAATTCATTGAAGGCGAAGAGGGTGCGCGATGCATCGAATATGGACCTCAGGGGCGATTTTGCGCTGTGGAGTGTTCCAGCAGTGAGGGAATTGGTTGTCAGGAAGGGTTTAAATGCCAGCAGCTCAAAATCGGCGGTGAGCCAATTGAGCTATGTATGTCAAAGCAAAATGATTGCCCATGCCTGATGGGATTTGTTGGACTTTCTACCCGCTGCTACAACTTTAACGAGCATGGAACCTGCACTGGGGACAGGGTGTGTCGTCTGCAGGGAATGGAGTACGCTTGGGACGACTGTACCGCTCGTGTGCCGGCTCCTGAAGAATGTAATGGAATCGATGACAACTGTAATGGATACATCGATGAAGACATGGGTGAATTCATGTGTGGCCTTGGTGTATGTGCACACCTGGTTCCAGAATGCATAAATGGGCAGCCCGGGGTTTGCAACCAGTACAAAGGGCAGTCCGCCGAGATCTGTGACAAGTTGGACAACGACTGTGACGGTGAAACGGATGAGTTGTGGCCAGAGTTGGGCCAGCCATGTGATGGTCCAGACCCTGACGAGTGTAAAAACGGTATTTTCGTTTGTAATGCTGCTGGCGATGGAGTCGTTTGTGAAGGAGACTTCCCCAACTTTGAAGAGGTCTGTAACGGAATTGACGACGATTGTGATGGTTTGACCGACGAGGACTTGGGGACTCAGACCTGTGGCATCGGGGCTTGTGAGCACACGATAGACAACTGTGTAGGTGGTCGCCCGCAGACTTGCAATCCAATGGAAGGTTATCAACCAGATGACCCGCCTGACCCAGACTATATTGACTCGAACTGCGATGGCATTGATGGAGACGCATCCAAGGCCATTTTTGTCGATGCTTCTTCTGGTCGTGACACCAACCCTGGTACTCGCGAGAACCCAAAGAAAACCATCCAAGCCGGCCTAAATGCGGCTGCAAGCCAAGGTAAGTTATATGTGCTGGTTTCCTTAGGAGTTTATAACGAGACAGTCGAACTGCGCAATGGTGTCGGCCTCTATGGTCAATATGACGCCTCTGCTGATTGGCAACGAAAGGTTGAAAATACGACCACCATAAGAGGTAATTCAAATAAGGGGATTATTGCCGAAAACATTGCCTCAAAAACTCATGTCCAGGGGTTTGTGGTCATCTCTGAATCCACCTCTGAGCGTGGTGGGTCGTCCTATGGTATTTTCGCCACAAACAGTCCAGGCCTGGAACTGCACTCTATGACTATCCAGGCTGGTAATGGTGGGCGTGGTGAAAATGGGGTTGGTGGTCAAAACGGTCTTAATGGCAGTATGGGGGGGCAGGGGACCCAGGGCTGTGGGTACAATTGTGGTTGTTTAATTTGTATTAACCAGTGTGGTGACTGCCCACGGCCCCTTGGTGGTGATGGTGGTGATAGTTTGTGTGGTGTGGCTGGTGGTAATGGGGGCAACAGTGGTGGCATTAATGGTTTAGGGTTCAGTGGTCAGCAGGGGCAGGGGCTCAATGACCTAGGACAGCCCTCAGGTGGATACGGGGGTGCAGGTGGCGCCTCCGAAGGAAATGGAATGAACGGCGGGGCCGGATTACCTGGATTTACTGGCCTTAGAGGTATAAACGGTCTGCCAGATGGGACGTACACTTCCTCAGGTTATGTGCCATCAAACGGTCAGTCTGGTGGTGATGGCACGAATGGCGGAGGTGGCGGTGGCGGCGGCGGCGGCGGTGGTGGCGAAGGTGATGCCATCCTTTTGCCGTGCTGCGAAATGTACGGTGGTAGTGGCGGTGGTGGCGGCGCTGGTGGTTGTGGAGGCAAGGGCGGCGGCGGCGGTGGTGGTGGCGGTGGTTCCTTTGGCATCTTTGTTTCCGGTGGTAAGCTGACCATCAACAAAACTGTCATCAGGACTGGAAGGGGCGGTGATGGTGGTGATGGTGGCCTAGGTGGAACTGGTGGAGCAGCTGGAAGGGGCGGTAGGGCCGGTCCTAGAGGCGAGCAAGGTACTCAGGGCATGGGCGGATCAGGTGGTGCTGGTGGTGATGGTGGTAAAGGTGGAGATGGTGGCGGCGGTGGTGGTGGGCCATCAATTGGAATCGCCTGTGTTGACAACGAACAGCTTGTTCGAGATCAGGTAAGCATCGTAACTGGTGAAAGTGGGGAAGGCGGTATAGGCCCTAATGGAAACAACGCTCCCGCCGGTAGAAACGCTCAAACGCTGGGCTGCAAGCTATAAAAATCCTGACGTTACAGACTAATTGATGTCTAATTTGTAATATTATCCAAGGGCTTTTACTTCTTTTTGCCGCTGACCTTATCGAACCACTTTTTGATAGATTCAAACAGGTCCACTTGTCCCCGGGATCGCATGGCCAGCAGGCGTACTTCCCTTTGGGCCCCAATGTGGCGATTGTTCAGGCGCAACGTCTCGGTCAACAGCCTTCGTTGGGCGTTAGTTTCACCTTTTAGCTTGAAGTACTGTGACAACGCAAACAAAATGTCTGGCTTTTCCCTTTTGGATAGCTCCACCGCCTTTTCCAGCCAAGTTTTAGCCTCTTCCATTCGCGGGCCTAGCGGTAACGTTTCGTTATTCATAATGGCCAGCCCAAGATCCGACTGATAGGAGGCATTGGTTGGATCTAGTTCAACCGCCTTGCGAAAACAGGCGTCTGCTTCGGCATAGGCGCGGCGGTCCATCAAGAGGCTTCCCTTGTGCGCAAAAATCTTGGCTTCAGAGGCAGCATCCCTTTTAGTTCGATCTTCCACCGGGGCAAATCCATCCGCATGCAGGCGGTCATACTCAGACCTGCGCCTACGGTCGCTCAGGATTCCATATGCCCCCGAGATGGCCTTAAAAACTACGGCGGCTTCTTGTTGCAACAGATTGTCTGCTTGACGCGCAACAACATCTGGGTGCAAAAGCTTTGCAAGCGAGAAATAGGAGGCTCTTATAGCGTCCTGGGTGGCATCCCTGGGCACGCCCAGTAGCTCGTAAAGATCCTGTATTTCAACAAAAGCACGCTTTTGTTTCACCAGATTAGCAAGTGGGGAGTCTGAATTGATACTTTGCAGAGCCATGAAAATCCAACATCAAACCACATCATTCTAAACGTACAAGCCAGTTCTGGCAATGGGCGTTGTATTGAAA
>DUVQ01000192.1 GCA_012840965.1 Oligoflexales bacterium
CCCGGCAACTCCCGATAGCGCCCTCCAGGATTGCCCCCGGACCATGTTGCAGGGTGCCCTCTCGACCTCTTCTTAGCTCCAAATCCTGCAGATCACCACGATCATCTCCCTGTCCCTGTCCCTGCCCCTACCCCTACAAGGCTCTCATTGACAGTGAGATCCTCTTCCTTTGGACATCTACTTGCAAAACCTGAACCTTGACATGTTGGCCTGCTTTTACTACTTCTGCGGGGTCTTTTATGAATCGATTTGATAGCTCACTGATGTGAACCAAGCCGTCTTGGTGGACTCCAATATCTACGAAAGCTCCGAATGCGGTGACGTTTGTGACTACACCTGCCAGTTGCATCCCTACTTTCAGGTCTTCTATGGTGGAAACATCCTCCCTGAATTCTGGGGCCTTGAAAGACTCCCTGGGGTCTCGTCCAGGCCGCCCTAGCTCGGCGATAATGTCGTTTAGGGTTGGTAAGCCGACCTCACCTTCGACATAAGGGCGCAGGTCTATCTTGGCCAGGGTTTCGGGTTGGCCAATCAGGGATGCAACCGACTTTTTCAAGTCGCCGGCGATGCGTTTGACCAAGCTGTAGCGCTCGGGATGGACAGCTGATGCGTCTAAAGGCTCCAAGCCTCCTAAAATGCGCAAGAAACCTGCGGCCTGCAAAAAGGTCTTTGGCCCAAGCTTTGGAACCTTAAGTAAATCGCTGCGCTTTTTGTATGGCCCATCTGAGTCACGCTTGGCTACTATGTTTGCCGCCAAAACAGGCCCAATTCCAGAGACGTATGATAGCAACGACGCACTGGCGGTATTCACATCAACACCAACGGCATTCACACAGGATTCGACTACATCGTCGAGCCGCTTTTTAAGCAAAGTCTCGCTGACATCATGCTGATACTGCCCTACCCCGATGGAACGAGGATCGACCTTCACCAGCTCTGCCAAGGGGTCCTGAAGCCTTCTGGCGATTGAGATCGCACCTCTGACCGTTAAATCCAGGTCTGGAAACTCAGCCCTAGCGACCTCTGAGGCGCTGTAAACGCTAGCGCCAGATTCACTGACTGGAACAACAATGGCTTCCAATTGGTTTTCTTGTAAAACCTTGCGTACAAATGCCAAGGTTTCACGACCATAAGTGCCATTTCCGACGGCAATGGCCTTTGGATTGTGCTTTTTCAGAAAGGATGACAGCTCCTTTGCAGCACCAGTCCCGCCATCATGAATATAGATAGTAGTGTTTCCTAAAAATCGACCAGTTGCGTCAACGGCCGCGCACTTGCAACCAGTTCGAATGCCAGGGTCAATGCCAACAACCGCTTGTCCGCCCAACGGTGAGGCCATCAACAGTTCACGAAGATTACTGGAAAACACCTCAACTGCAGCTAAATCTGAGCGTTCGGTAACTGCGTTATGAATCTCATTTTCCAGGGACGGAATCACCAAACGTGACAAAGAATCGCCAACCGCAGTGGCTAGTTCCGAGGCAAAAGTAGACTTTGGCATATAGCCCATAAGTCCTCGGATTTTTGGCAGCATTGATTCAAAATCAAAGGATATCGACACCCGCAAGACGCCTTCGCGTTCACCCCGTTTGATTGCAAGATAACGGTGGGAAGGGATCGTGGAAACGGGCTCGCTAAAATCATAATAAGATTCGAACCTTGTGGGTTCTTGTGTCTTTGATTTAATCGCCTGTGAACAAATCAAGGCCCTAGTGTTCATGGCATCGCGAAGCAAGGCTCGCACATCGGCTCGGTCAGACACCACCTCGGCCACTATGTCCCTAGCTCCAGCCAAGGCCGCATCCGCGTCTGGCACACCTTTTTCTGCATCTACGAACTGTGCGGCTCTTGTCATTGGGTCGATATCTCTAGGCTGGGACAGGATCAGCCGCGCCAACGGCTCAAGGCCACGCTCCCGCGCAATAGTTGCCCTAGTGCGGCGCTTGGGACGATAAGGCAAGTACAGGTCCTCAAGCTGTGTCTTGGTCGCACAAGCCAAAATCGCCTTGCGCAGTTCGTCAGTCAGAAGACCTTGCCCAGAAATGGACTCCAAGATGGTATTTCGTCTTTTATCCAGCTCTGTCAGGGCCTCAAAGCGTTCTGCAATGGTACGAATCGCTAACTCGTCCATTGAGCCTGTCATTTCCTTACGGTAACGTGCGATGAAGGGAACAGTGTTTCCATCCTCCAGCAGCTTTAAAACGGCTGAAATGTGGTGGCTGGGTAAGCCTAGCTCTTTGGTCAAAATCCTGGTGGGATCGAAAGTATCTGACATTGATGCTCCTTGAACTTTATCTTGTTTATAAATCTAATTCGCGTCTAAGTTCTCGTTTTATTTCCAGTTTTACCCGCACCCTATCCCGTGTCTTGTTCCTAATTGTGCCCCCAAAGCCCAGCCCCAACCTTTGCAGCTTCGTCAATTATGCTTTGGACGGCCTCTTTCACCTCGGCGTCTTCAAGGGTTCTGTCCAAGGACTTGAACACCATTCTAAAGCTTAAACTGCGCTTGCCTTCAGGGATTGGGGAACCCCTGTAGGTGTCAAAAAGCTCAACGTGAAATAGATGGGGACCACCACGGCTTCTAATGGCTCTAAACAAATCACCTGCCCGCACTTCTTCGTCGGCTACCAAGGAAATATCCATGGAAATAGCCGGGAAACGTGGAACTGGAGTAAACAACCTTGCTGCAACAGGGGCGTCGTTTATTGACTCGACATCTAACTCGGCAATTACTGCCACACCAGGGATATCCAAGGCACGCATAGTTGCAGGATGAACTCTGGTCAGCCACCCAATCCTGCGCCCAGATGCAGTCACTTCCAGGGTGGCTTTTGGCGACATCCACGGCAGCCGTTCACCTTCGACATCGGCAAGGACAGCCAAATCTGCCAAATCCAAACGGCCGCAGAGGTGCTCAACATAACCACGCAACTGACGCAGCAGATTTTCCGCGTCAGTTCCAGGCTTTGCAGCCCGACGATAGATGCCGATTGCAAGCCTATATCGCTGCCAAGGAGTTCCATCCTCAACATGGGTCCCAGCAAACACGCGACCTATTTCGAACAGTCCAAAATCGTGAATCGACTGGGCATTTCGTTCGATTGCACCCAACAGATTTGGGCTTAAATGATCCCGCAAGGTCTTGAAATCAGAAGATATTGGATTTGCGACAACAACTGGGTCAGGCTGACTATAGCCAAGCTTGGTCAGCATTGCGGTGCTGTCAAAAGAATAAGTCATCACCTCATCAAGCCCACAATCGCCAGTCAGGATCCTTTTGATGGCGCGGATTTTCGAACGCAAAGGCCTGACAGGGACCAAATCAACCCCAGCCAATGGAGGCGTAGGTGGCACCTTGTCGTAGCCTATCACCCGCCCTATTTCCTCAAGCAGGTCCTCGATGGTTGATACATCCTTGGTTGCACGCCAAGATGGAACTGTGACCTCAAAAATGCCCTTTGCATCAACCGCAATCCCAAATCCCAGGTTTTCCAAAATCGCCTTTGTCTGCTCAGCTGGAACAGCCAAACCAAGACGCCTGGTAATAAACTCAGGGTCAAGGCTAATCTTTAAAGGCGTCTTATCAAATCCAGCCAGGTCATAAATCTTGGAAGTGACCTTCGCTTCAGGTGAAACCTGTTTAAGCAACTGCCAAAACAGACGAATGGCCAGCTCTGGCAGGTTTGGATCGAGGCTCTTTTCAAAGCGCGTGGAAGAATCTGTGCGAATTCCATGCCTTAGCGCTGTTCGCCTGACCAGGCCTGGGTTAAAGGTGGCGCACTCCAGGATAACGTCGGTGGTATCGTCGCGGATCTCACTGTTTTCACCACCCATGACACCGGCTAAGGCGATGCCTCCCTTACTGTCGGCAATCAGCAAGTCTTCAGGGCTTAGCACCAATTCAGTTTCGTCCAGGGTTTTAAAAGGTTCAGCTTCAGTTGCCCTGCGGACTCTGATGGTGTCATCGCCAACGAAGCGCCTATCAAAGGTGTGGGTGGGCTCTCCAAGTGCCAGCATCACAAAGTTGGACAGGTCAACGATATTCGAGATGGGACGCAGGCCTACGGCTCTTAGGCGATGGCGAATCCAAAATGGCGAGGGTGCCACTGTGATCGAGCCAAATGCCGTGGCGGTGTAGCGTGGACAATCGGCAAAGTTGTCTACAGAAACGCTCAAGCTGTCGACGTCAGATTGTGGCAGGGGGCTATCCAATGGCCTAAGCGGCCTTTTAACCATCGACCCAATCTCGCGAGCCAGTCCCAGGTGGCCCCAAAGGTCAGGTCTGTGGGTGATGGACTTGTTGTCCACCTCAAACACCCAGTCTTCAACAGGCAGGACATCGACTAGCTTGGCCCCAGGCGCAACGTCTGCTGGCAGTTCCAAGACACCGCTGTGGTCGTCAGAAAGGCCAAGCTCGCGCTCAGACAGCAGGACCAAGGCGCTTTCAACCCCACGAATAGTCGAGACCTGGACATTAAAGTCCCCTGGAAGGGTCGCACCTGGTAAGGCCACCGGCACTTTCATTCCAACTTTCAGGTTTGGTGCCCCAGATACCCCCGACACAAGTCGCCCACCTACATCAACGGTGACCACTTGCAACGTTTCTGAATCTGGATGTGCGGCAATCTTGGTAAGGCTGCCGACTAAAACATCCGACAGGCCAGCACCAATGTGCTCAACGCCCTCCAATTCAGCCACAGTCATTGTCAGACGATTAGCCACATCCTGGGGGGAAATCCCATCAAGCTCAACGTAATCTTTTAACCAATTCCATGAAAATTTCATCTACGACCTCGCAGTTCTTCGCTAGTCCTACAGTTAAAACTGCCTCACAAAACGAAGATCGCCAGATAAGAGCCACCTAATATCATCAATTTGATAGCGCATCATCACAAGCCTGGAAAGGCCAAGGCCAAAGGCCCACCCTTCCCATTCGCTTGGGTCAAGGCCTCCGTGGCGGATAACGTTTGGATGAACCAATCCACATGGAAGCAGTTCGACCCAGCCGGACTGTTTGCACACTGGGCACCCTGCCCCATCACAGACCATGCAGCGCAGGTCGAGTTCAAAGCCGGGTTCGACGAAGGGGAAAAAGCCAGGTCTGAGGCGGACTTGTACCTGGCGACCAAAGACTCCGGTTAGGAGGGTCATCATGGAGTGGAGCATGTGGGCGACCGATACATTGCGGTCGATCATTAAGCCTTCCACCTGGTGGAAGGTGTGCTCGTGGGAGGCGTCAGTTGCCTCGCAGCGAAACACCCTGCCCGGGAAAATGGCGCGAAAGGGCGGTTTTAAGTCGCGCATGGCCCTGACTTGGCCAGGGGAAGTGTGGGTTCGCAAGAGGTTTCCGTCTGTCAGGTAGAAGGTGTCTTGGGTGTCCCTGGCTGGGTGGTCGGCTGGGATGTTTAAGCCGTCGAAGTTAAAGAACTCGGTTTCAGCTTCTGGGTAATCGAGGATGTGAAATCCCATGCGTTCAAAGACGTCTTCGACGCTGTCTATGACTAGGGTGAGGGGGTGTAGGCGGCCAGCCTTTGGTGTAAAGCCTGGTAAGGTCGGGTCGAGTCTTTCGCCCATGGCTTGGGCGTCTAGTTCGGCTTGTACGACGGCGAGTTCCCGGTTTGCTATCGCTTCGATGATCTGGCGTTTTAGCTCGTTTAGGGCTTGTCCTTTGGCTTTGCGTTCATCTGGGGCTAAGCTGCCTAGTTCTTTGAGTAAGTTGGTTAGGCGGCCTTTTTTGCCGAGCCAGGAGACTTCGACTTCTTTTAGAGTGGCCGTGGAAGAAGCATTGGCGATGTGTTCTAGGGCTTCTTGTAGTAATTTGTCCATCATTTTAAACCAGCACCAAGACCGCGGTCTTTTAGCATTTTGGCTGTATTTTGTCGAGGTTCCAGCATGCTCCAAAATTCACCGCCGGGCCTGCCCCTGGCCCTGATCCTGGCCCTGGCCCTGAATCTTGCTACAGATCGTGCTAATTAGCATGTTTTGGCTCCTGATTGTTTGTTCTTTTTGGCGTTTGATCTCTTCGTTACAGTTTTAAAACATGTCCGGGGGCATCCTTCCGGGAGCCAGCTCGCCGTGCCATCCCAACGGTCACTTTAGCAACGCCCGAGCCGGCGCATGGTCGCAAAAG
>DUVQ01000193.1 GCA_012840965.1 Oligoflexales bacterium
ATCCTTTTGGCCCGGACGGGCCGCTTCGCGTCCTTCATGTCAGCTAAGAGACGTCGGGTCCCGGCAACTCCCGATAGCGCCCTCCAGGATTGCCCCCGGACCATGTTGCAGGGTGCCCTCTCGACCTTCTTTTAGCTCCAGATCCTGCTAAATAGCACAAACGTCTTCCTGTCCCTGTTCCTGTTCCTGTCCCTGATCCTGTTCCTGTTCCTGTCCCTGATCCTGTCCCTGTTCCTGTCCCTGATCCTGTTCCTGTTCCTGTCCCTGATCCTGTCCCTGTTCCTGTCCCTGTCCCTGATCCTGTCCCCGTTCCTGTCCCCGTCCCTGCCTCCTGTCCTCGCCTCCTAGGTCAATTCCTGCCTGATTTTGCGGATGTGTCTTGACAGGAGGGGCGGTACGTGGAAGATTGCGGCGGTGGTGTTTTTTTAGGAGGCCGTGGCATGTTTATGGCCAGGGTTATCGGTACTGTCTGGTCAACGGTTAAGTGGGATGGTTTGCATGGTTTAAGGCTGTTGCTGGTGCGGCCATATCATCTTGATGACTTGAGGCGGGCGGCTGGGAATGTGGCGGATGATGGGGTGCCGCCTGAATTGCTGTCGGATGGGGTGGTTGTTGCCGACGTGCTTGGGGCTGGGATTGGTGAGGACGTGGTCATTGCCTATGGTCATGCCGCTCGCGTTGGTATTGACCCGGATTTGTTGCCTGGAGAGGCCCCGACTCACCCGATTGATGCGGCTGTGGTTGCAATCGTTGACCGGTTTGCAGTGGCACCGCCAGATGACTTGGATGAAATTGCTGGCACAGGCCAAAAAGGCTTGGTTAAAACCTGATGAGGTCTAAGTGGCTAAACAGATAATCACAGAAACTGATATTGAGGCTTTGGCGAAGAATGGTGTCGTTGAGGTCACCAAGGGGATGATCGTCACCCCTTATGCCAGGGAATATGCCACCAGGAAGGGGATCCGCCTGACTTATGGGGGTGGTACCGTTCCGTCGGCGGAAGATATCCCAAGAGACCCTGAGACAGGGTTGAAAGGCACCCCCAATGAAGAAGCCCTGCGCAGGAGCATCGCCGAGGCCGTGGTTCAGGTCATGTCGGATATGGACTCGCCTGCTGCCCGCAGGGCTATCCCGCCGCAGTCGCCGCTGGCTGATGAGCGCTTGGTTGAGCGCTTGGCCGAGGCAAAGGCCGGGGAGCCGCAACGCGCCATCGTGGTCGCCACTGGTGCCAACAAACCCGGGGTCGCGGCCGCGCTGACTCAGGCCATCTCCCAGTGTGGCACTGATATTCAGGATATCAGCCAGACCATCGTGTCAGGCTTCTTTTCGATGATCTTTGTGCTGAATTTGGACACTTTGAACAAAAGCCTTTCATTTAAGGCCTTCAAGGAAAAAATCGAGGCCGCCGGAAAGAGCGTCGGCGCTGAAGTAGCTGTAATGCACGAGTCAATTCTGAAGGCGATGCATCGCCCATGAGGTACAAGTGATTTACCGACCAGAGGAAATAACCGAGACCATTCGAATGGTCGAGGCTGAACACCTGGACATACGCACGGTGACCATGGGGATCAACATGCTGGGATGCCCAGGTAAAGACCCAAAAACCGTGTCAGAGTACGTTTATAGACGTGTCGTTGATAACGCTGGCAGGTTAAAGGCGTGTGCTGATGAGGTGGAGGCCATGTATGGCGTGCCAATCATCAACAAGCGCGTCTCTGTGACCCCCATGTCGTTAATGCTCGAAGGGGCGCCTCCTGAGTCTTACTTGGCGGCGGCCCACGCGTTGGAACGTGCCGCGGTTGAGATTGGTATCGACTATATTGCTGGCTATTCAGCGTTGGTTCACAAGGGGGCGACTCCAGGTGACGCCACTTTGATGCGTTCGCTTCCAAAGGTCCTGCAGTCAACTACCAGAGTCTGTTGCTCGATTAACCTGGCCTCAAGCAAGGCTGGTATCAACATGGAGGCAACCGCTTTGATGGGTGGGATCATCTCGGAAGTGGCCCATTCAACGCATCAGGGCGCTGGAAATGCGCGCTTGGTGGTGTTCGCAAACGCCCCCGAGGACAACCCCTTTATTGCAGGCGCCATGCATGGAGTTGGAGAGCCAGACATCGTTTTAAACGTAGGTGTGTCTGGGCCTGGTGTTGTGTTGGCTGCGATTGAAAGGCAAAAAAGGCTTGAGCCTCACATGGATTTCACCGCGCTTGCCGAGACCATCAAGAGGATGGCCTTCAAGATCACCAGGGCTGGCGAACTGATTGGACGCGAGGTGGTGGCGCGACTTGGGCCGCCTGTTAAATTTGGTGTGCTTGACTTGTCACTGGCGCCTACCCCTGCAGAAGGCGACTCGGTGGCAAATATCATCGAGGCCATGGGCATTGAGCGCTGTGGGACACATGGAACGACTGCTGCCTTGATGTTGTTGACTGACGCGGTAAAAAAAGGCGGTATCATGGCGTCGTCGTCAGTTGGCGGCCTTTCTGGTGCGTTTATCCCGATTAGCGAAGACCAAGGCATGGTTGACTCTACGCGACTTGGGGCAATGACCTTGGACAAGCTTGAGGCTATGACCGCCATCTGCAGTGTTGGTCTCGATATGGTGGCACTGCCAGGTGACACACCGCCTGAGACTATTGCCGCCATAATTGCGGATGAACTGGCGATTGGAGTCATGAATCACAAGACTACGGCCTGCCGTTTGTTGCCAGTCCCTGGGGCCGGTCCGCTTGATACTGTGGATCTGGGTGGACTGCTTGGTGAACTGATCGTCATGGATGTCAAAAAGTTTGACTGCACCACTTTTATTAGACGAGGCGGCCGAATCCCTGCTCCTCTTACTGCGCTTAGGAATTAATAGCCGGATTGCAAAGGCGACGCTGAGATTTTGTTAAAACAAGAAGCCCAGTTTAAGGCCATAGTTTAGTCGAGTATTTTGGACGTCCAGGCCCAGCTCAAAGCCTAGCACCACAAATGAGGCCGTAGCATCAAGGCCAAACACCAATCTGTGGCGAAAAACGTTTATGGGATCAAAGGCAAACTCCACAGAACTGGTGGCACCTCGATAAACTGCGTGTGCATGGGTCCCAGCTCTGATAAACACAAAGTTGTAGGCAAAATAAGGGGTTAGTTGAAATAAGCCAGCTATAGAAAATCGTTTTGATACCACAAATGATGGGTGTACCTGGATCATCATCAGGTCACTTTCACCAAGCACTGTTCCGACCGCCACCACAAACCCCATGTCTGGGATATGCTTGTAACCGTTTATGAAAGCCCAGGAAACCTCAAGTGAAAGTCCCCAAAGGCTGCTGTTGTACAAGGGTGTCGCGCTGCCCCCAATCCTAAATCCGTGGGGCAGGCCTTTGCGCAGTCGGATCTGGTTTGTTACAAACAGGTTTCCAGGTGCTTTGCCAATGCCAGGGCGGCCAAAATCGTCTGGAACCCAGTAGTCCATTTTCTTGGAAACTTCTGATAATCCAGTAATTATGGAAAGCTCATAGCCGTTTGAACCATAAGATGCAATCGGCCCAACATTGGGTGCAAGTGCGCCACCTATTTGCATAACCCAGTCTTTATAGCCCGCATAATCTATGGCCTCACAACCGGGACATGTCTTGTAAAACGCGCCCAGATCGGGGCCGAAGTCCTTGGCAAGTGATGGTAACGCCACAAAAAGCAGTGCGATGGTAAGGCTAATCTTCCTCATTTGGTTAGACCCCCCTTGGAGCCAGATCTTACATCAAAAAAATTAATTCCACAGGTCCGCTGTAAAACAAAATATGCGCATGTCTTTATTTTGCGCAGTAACCGAGATCTTAACCTGCTTAAGATCATCCGGTTTTACATCAAAATCGACTCGGTACCAAATTCCATCATCAATTTGCAAGACTCTTTCCATGGCCAGTTTTTCACCAAACCAGATCTGAACTGTTGCTGGGGTGCCTCTGTTTTGTTCTATGGCCCTTTGGGTTTGGCCAAAATGCACTGTCAATCGTTTGGCATGAGGCAGGTTGCTCCACGTAGCTTCCAAGATACCCGCATCGCCTGGAGGATGGGCCCATATAACCTTTCGCATCCTACCGTCGATATCACGTTCGATTGGACCAGCGAATTTCCAATCGTGAACGGGACCGCAGTACCAGCGCCCCTGGGTGAAATTGGTGCAGAACGATGTCTTTTCCTCGGTAATTGTTTGGACCTTTGCATCCTTTATATTTTCCAAAAAACTGTAAACCAATTTTCCTTTTTCAAGGCTGCGCCAATGGTGGACAGTAATCTTGCCTGCCTTTTGAGAGCTGACCGCCTCAAAAGCGGCAGGGACGTTGGGATTTCGCTCGCCTAAGGAGCCTATTACCCATAGGTTTGAGACTTTAGAAAACTCATAAAGATCCCAGACTTCTGCCATATCTATCTTGAGCCCTTGGAAATGGGGGGCACCAGCTGAGGCCCATGAAGGTGAAAAGATGACCAAGTCGCCTTCTTGCCAACCGTCGCGAACAATCTGCGCTGCTGCCTGCCAGTCTTGGGCATCAGGGACCCTGGCAGTTTGGTGAATGCCAAGTGCAAGATAAACAACGGCAATCAGTGGTAATAAAAGCCAAGCTGCTGTCACGAGGAGTTTTTTCATTGCTTGCCCCCCTTGTAATAGGCGTTTAGCAGGGGCACTCCATCTTGCTCAATCACAAGCGTTGGAATTGGGCTATCAAGATAATGTCTTGCATCAGCTTCGAGATCCAGAAACTCCTTGTGCCAATGAAAGAGATAGATATCTGCATTTTTATCCTTCCAGGCTGGTTTGATGTCTTTTCGCAGCATCCCATCGCGCCAGTAAAATCGAATCGCGTCATAGACGGAGTCGTGGAAATCAACCTTTGCGTTTGGGGGGGCTTCCTCGTTAAGCCATGATAGGGTGGAGTAGGCTGTATTTCCCCAAAACTCTCGCTGCATTTTGTGTTTTCCCATGGCCCCAAAACCGCCAAAGAAGGCGTTGTAGAACGTTGAGCCGTTGGTGTAGCCATGGAGGGTGTCACGGGTTGCAGGGACGATGAAGGCGAGTGCGATCAGCGCGGTTATTATGGCTTTTGACCAGCGGTGCCGGTTTTGGGTTGCTATTG
>DUVQ01000194.1 GCA_012840965.1 Oligoflexales bacterium
ATCCTTTTGGCCCGGACGGGCCGCTTCGCGTCCTTCATGTCAGCTAAGAGACGTCGGGTCCCGGCAACTCCCGATAGCGCCCTCCAGGATTGCCCCCGGACCATGTTGCAGGGTGCCCTCTCGACCTCTTTTTAGCTCCAAATCCTGCAGATCACCACGATCATCTCCCTGTCCCTGTCCCTGTCCCTGATCCTGCCCCCTGTCCCCGCCTCCTGCCTCCTGCGCCAAGAAAAACAACAAAAAACCAGTCAATGCTCAAGAAAATGGCTTTTCACATATTGGAGTTTAGGACCTGCATGGCAGAATTAAATCTATGAGAGGGGCTTTTGACTTAATCGATGAGCGTCTTTGGGTGGGGCCTGCTCCCTTTACACCAGGCGATTATCGCAAGCTAGTTGACTTGGGAATCACGCACATCCTTTGTTTGCAGCCAATTAATGAGTCCGAAAGCATGGGGCTCAGTGACCATGAAATCCGGGACTCTGCTAAACAAGCGGGACTAAGTTTTACCAGGGTCCCAATCAAGAACTTTGACCGTTTCTCCATGCTTGAAGAGGTCCCAAAAGCCACCATAAAGGTGCTTGAACTGCTTTCAAGGGGTGAAAGCGTCTACATTCACTGTGGAGCTGGGATCAACAGAGCCCCAACAGTGGCGGCGGCCGTCATTGCCGCCAGGCACTCAATCTCTGTCAAGGCTGCATGTGATTGGATATCGAGATTGCACCCAAGCGCCCCAGACTGCGGCGCTGTGCAGCAGTACATCGAGGCCCCAAAATCATCTATTGATTCAACCAACTGACGCTTTTTTTGACCTAGTTTTACTTGAACCCGCCTTACTTGTTTTTGATTTCGAGGCCTTAGTAACTTTAACAACAGGGTCAACCACATCGACCTTCAAAGAGCCATCTGGCCCATCTTTGGCGGCATTCTTGTGGGACAAACTGAGATTAAGCTTGACCTCAACATCCAGACCATCCAGGACCTTTTTTACCTCTCCGGCCAAATCCAGATTGTCCAGGAACCTCCCCATTTCTTTGGTGATCACCTCTAGGAAGCCAGTGCGAAAAGCCTCAAGCTCCCTACTGACATATTGGCCAATCTCTTTGGGTACCAAGGCGCCGACAAAGGCCCTTAATCCCTCATCAGTTGAAAGCAAGGTATTAAAGGAAGTCTCCACTGCTTTGCGGGCGAACTCGCGAAGCATACCATCGTAACCACGGCGAGGCTGCGAATCACTCTCGGGGCCAAACCTGTCGTTGTCGTCCATATTTCCCTCCTTTGCCAATGGCGATTTTATATTCAACGCGCCTGACGACGCAAGCCAGGAGATTCCCCCTCTCTTGAAGGGGAAATCGAGAACAAGGTAGTGATTTTTTTGGGTACCCCCAATCCGGGTTTGCCAATTTGTGTTAAAATATCGCGCCCGCGAGGTCACGACGGAGGACAATGAAGTTTTTTAAGAAATTATTTGGAACCCGCAACGAGCGCGTCCTCAAAAAAATGCGCCCAATTGTTGATAAAATTAACGCACTTGAGCCAACGTTTCAGGCAATGTCCGCCGAGGAGCTGGCTGGTACTACCGCCAGATTAAGAGCTCGCGTCGCTGCTGGTGAAACCTTGGACGACATATTGCCCGAGGCCTTTGCCGCTGTCCGAGAGGCTTCAGTACGTACCACAGGAATGCGCCACTACGATGTCCAGTTGATGGGTGGAATGGCCCTGCATCGTGGTGAAATTGCGGAAATGAAGACTGGTGAAGGCAAAACTCTGGTCGCCACCACCGCGCTGTACTTGAACGCGGTAGAACCTGATCCTGAAAACCCCACAAAGGGTATGGGAGCGCACCTAGTTACCGTTAACGACTATCTGGCGCAACGTGACGCTGAGTGGATGGCACCGATTTATCAGTCGCTTGGAATGACCGTTGGAATCATAGTTCATGGCCTGTCGGATCAACAGCGAAAGGCTTCATATGATTGCGACATAACCTATGGAACAAACAACGAATTTGGCTTTGACTACCTTCGAGACAACATGAAATTTAACATCGAAGACATGGTCCATCGCCACTTTCCATTTGGGGTAAAAGACGGCCAAACCAAGACTTTTCACTATGCAATCGTCGACGAAGTTGACTCGATTTTGATTGACGAGGCTAGGACTCCTTTGATCATCAGTGGGCCTGCTGAGGAATCAACTACTGTTTATTACACAGTTAATGCCATTGTTCCGTCGTTACGCCGTGATGAAGACTATGTCGTGGACGAAAAGGCACATTCTGTGACGTTGACGGAATCTGGTGTCGACAAGGTCGAGCGCAGGATGAGCGTCCGCAATCTGTACGATGCCGAAAACGTGGAGTTGGTCCACCACGTTTATCAGGCGCTAAAGGCTCACACCCTTTTTAAACGAGACGTTAACTATGTCATTGAGGATGGCGAAATCATCATCGTTGACGAATTCACTGGTAGAAAGATGCCGGGACGACGATGGTCTGATGGTCTGCACCAGGCAGTCGAGGCCAAAGAAGGCTTGAAAATCAAGGACGAGAACCAGACTCTGGCCACCATCACGTTCCAGAACTACTTCCGTATGTACAACAAGTTGGCCGGGATGACAGGTACTGCGGACACCGAAGCCGAAGAGTTTGCAAGGATTTACAACCTCGACGTTTTGGTTGTCCCCACCCATCGCCCACTGGCACGAAAGGATTATGAAGACCTAGTCTACAAGGATGAACGCGCCAAGTTCATGGCCACCCTCAAGAAGATCGAGGAGTGTCACGCGAAGGGCCAGCCGGTGCTAGTTGGAACCACCTCGGTTGATAAATCCGAGTTGGTAAGCCGTCTTTTGAAACGAAAAAACATTCCTCACCATGTTCTAAACGCCAAAAATCACATGCTTGAGGCTCAGATTATTGCCCAAGCCGGCAGGAAAGGGGCTGTGACGATCTCTACCAACATGGCCGGGCGAGGAACCGACATAATTTTGGGCGGAAACGCCGAGGCAATGGCCAAAGGTCAGGTGGAATCAGTTGAAAGTGAAAAATACGAAGAGGTGCTTAAAAACTTCCAAAAAATATGCGCTAAGGAGCGCCAGGAAGTCTTGGATGCCGGCGGTTTGATGATTCTTGGAACTGAACGCCATGAGTCAAGGCGTGTCGACAACCAGCTGCGAGGGCGAGCTGGTCGTCAAGGGGACCCAGGTGCTAGCCAGTTCTTTTTGTCCCTTGATGACGATCTGATGCGTATTTTTGGTGGCGACTCCATCAAGAAAATCATGGAAAGGCTGGCAATTCCAGATGATGAGCCGATCGTTCATAGGTGGGTCACGCAATCTATCGAAAGTGCTCAAAAACGTGTTGAAGGACGAAACTTCGATATCAGAAAGAACGTTTTGGAGTACGACGACGTCATGAACCAGCAGCGACAGACGATTTATGCTCTGCGCTTGAAGGTTTTGGATGGCTCTGAAATCCGCGAGATGGTCTTGAATGCGATCGAGCAGGTTGGCTACATGCTGTTTGACCAGTACTGTCCGGTTGGGGTCGTGAACGACGAATGGGACTGGCGCGGTTTAAAGACTGACATTGAAGGCAATTTACGCATTAAATTGGACCTTGAGCCGCTGATGGCAGACCCTGATAAGGCTGGGGATCTTTTGATCGAGTTCCTGATCAAAGCTTACGAGCAAAAGGTCGAAAATACTGTAACTAAGGCTGTAAATAATAGGCTGCCTGAGCCTGAACCTGGGCTTGTTGAGGATTTCGACTACGATCAGTGGCAAAAAGACCGGGAAAAGGTCGCAGAAGCGATGCTGGAAGGGTTCAGACTATATGAACGTGAGCGCTTCTTGCGGGCCATTGACACGCTTTGGAAGAACCACCTTTACGCGATGGACCACCTTAAAGAGGGCGTGCACCTTCAGGCTCATGCTCAAAAGGACCCCAAGGTCATTTATAAACGCGAGGGGTACGAGCTGTTTAAACAGCTGATAGACCTGATAAATCAAAATGTTGTGCAGTCAATGTTTAGGGCGGAAGTTCAAGGAGACCGCGATGCTGAAAAGTTAAGAAGACTGCGCAGTAATGTTGCGATGCAGTACGGTCGTGGCGCCCTGCCGACTCCGGATGGACAAAGCGTTGCTGCTAGTGGTGGTGCACCTGGGCCGGTAACCAGAGTTGTGCCCAAGGTGGGCCGCAATGATCCCTGCCCATGTGGCAGTGGGAAAAAGTACAAGAAATGCCATGGAGCACAGGACGCTGCGACACTTTAATTTTTGGTTGCCTGAAAATGGGTTGTGGTAATAGTATTTCCACGATTTGGGCGCCTTTCAGTTAGGAGGATTCATGTACGAAACATCTGACATTCGCAAGGGATTAAAGGTCACGATGGATGGATATCCTTGGATAATCGTGGACTTCCAGTTCGTCAAACCAGGTAAGGGAACCGCTTTTACCAGGGTCAAGATGAAGAATTTGAAGACTGGTAACGTTCTTGATAGGACCTTTAAAACGGGCGAAAAACTAGAACGAGCCAACTTTGAAGAACGTCGCTGCCAGTATTTGTTCAATGATGGCAACAACTACACCTTCATGGATACCGAAAATTACGAGCAGATTGCGGTGCCAGCCGAGGCCATTGGAACTGACGCCCAGTTCCTGCAAGACCACATGGAAGTCACCGTTTTAATTTATGAAGGGGCGCCCATGAGTATTGAGTTGCCCACTTTTATCGAGGCTGAGATTACCTATTGTGAGCCTGGAATTAAGGGAGACACCGCAACTGGTGCGACGAAACCTGCGACCATCTCGTCAGGCGCCGTGGTTATGGTGCCGCTGTTTGTGAACGATGGTGACTGGCTGAAGATCGACACCCGTGATGGTAGCTACGTCGAGCGGGTAAAGAAGTAGCTGCGTGTCCGATTACGTTAGATTTCATCAAAATCAATCAGCCCTATTTCGACGTTTGGGTCAAAGAGCTAGGCTTATGGATGCCTTGCGAGCTTTTTTTAGAGGCCTAGGTTTTGTCGAGATAGAGACCCCAATAGTGTGCACTTCCCCTGGTGTTGAGACGCATCTTGCGGCGCTTGAGACCAAGGCGTGTGGACATGCGAAGTATCTAACTACCAGCCCGGAATTTCACATGAAACGGCTGTTGGCGGTTGGCTTTGACAAGGTATTTCAGGTTACCAAAGCGTTTCGTGACGGGGAGCTTGGAGATCGTCACAATCCTGAATTTAGCATGGTGGAATGGTACAGGGTTGATGCTGATTACAACGTCATGATGGACGATACACAGGCGTTGCTTCAGTTTCTGACGAAGACTTTGTGGTCCTCGTACGTTGTTCCTGAGGCCCCTGGGGTGAGGCCTGCCATTGATATGGGTGGAAGGTGGGAAAGGATTCCGTTTAAGGTGGCTTTTGAGCGTGCTGGGTTGGGAGATCCTGCGGCAATGGATTTTGACGAGAGGTGCTTGGCGCTTGTGGATACTGTCGAGGGTTCGATTGGGCGTCATGCTCCTGAGTTTTTGATTGAGTATCCGGCTGATATGGCTTCTCTTGCGCTTTTGAAGTCTGGGGATCCTTCAGTTGCAGAGCGTTTTGAGTGCTACGCTGGTGGGCTTGAACTGTGCAATGGATTTTCTGAGTTGCCAGATGCAGACCTGTATGTGGAGCGGTGTGAGGCCGATCTGGCGGCTAGAGCAAGCATGGGGCTGCCGCTCTACCCTATCGACCATCGTTATGTGTCAATGCTTAGGGAAGGCCTACCAAGATGCGCAGGCAACGCCCTGGGCTTCGACCGAGTGGTTATGCTGCTGACAGGAGCGGCCAACCTAAGCGAAGTAATCGCCTTCCCCTTCGACCAGGCATGACGACCTGATCCTGTCCCTGCTACAGATCGTGCTAATTAGCACGTTCTGGTTCATGATGTTTGTTGGGCTTTGGCGTTTTATCTCTTCGTTACAGTTGTAAAACATGTCCGGGGGCATCCTTCCGGGCCCAAAATCTCCCGTAGCCACCCCGACTGTCTCTTAGTGACATCGTCCGGGCGAGATATACGATTGCTAA
>DUVQ01000026.1 GCA_012840965.1 Oligoflexales bacterium
GCTTTGGGGTGCTAGTAAGTGTGGGGGCTGTTGCAATCATCTTCTGGCAGGTTGTGTTTAACGTAGGCATGGTTATTGGGATTTTCCCAGTCGTTGGATTGACCTTGCCATTTATGTCTTATGGTGGTTCATCCCAAGTATCATCAATGATTGCAATTGGTTTGGCTTTGAATGCCGGTATTCATCGAGGCAGTGTTTAATCTGGGAATCAGTGCGATGATCGCGAATATCCAAGTGTGGTGGTGATTCTGGGGCGATTTTCGTGAGAGTCTGTTTAAAAGGGCCTTTGGGACTGGTTTCATCGCTGTTTCAGGTTGTCCACTAACGCCACGATGTTTGGGCTTATCCAATCCCTTTCTGACACAAATCTAGCCTCAACTCTGCCATCTCTTAGCAAATAGCTTTCAGGCAGCTTTTCAGTTCCAAATGCTGAACGCATGTCGCGACCAATCACCTGCTGAGGATCTCTCAGTACAATGAAATTTGGTGGAATTGCCGCCACCTGGAAATTGGCAAAAAAATCATCGATTTGTTCCCAGGATTCATCATAAGAGACTGCAAGCACAATCATTTCATCTTCTTTCGCCCTTGCCAGCGACAATAACGACGGCAGCTCCTTTATGCATGGAGGGCAAAATGTCCCCCAAAAATTCAGGAAAATCAGCTTGTTACCAAATTGTTCGATGGCCACGGGAACGACTTTGCCATCAACCCGCCCCTCAACGGTATAACTTGCCTGAGCAGGCGTTACAGGCGCACCAATCTTTTCCCCTCTGGTGCGCCGCAGCAACGTGTCAAATTCTGTCCTGCTGCCCTCACCAATGCCAAGGATTCCAAAGGTAATAGCAAGAAAAACGGCTGCAGACGCTCCAATCAAGAAACGTTGTGCAGCGCGGTTTTCAACTTTTTGCATGGTCAATGAGTCCCAAAAAGGTCCAAGCGTAAGAATGCACATGCTGAGGCCGTGTGTCAATTGTGGCGGGGGCGGGGACAGTGGTGGGGGAGGGGACAGGGGCGGGGGCTATTGGCAGCGTTGTATTTTTTCCGTTACGTACTTTTTGCAGCGGCCTTGCTCGTTTACACAGTCGTGAATATAGGAGCCAGTTTCACCGCATTTTGGGATATCCTCATTCCAGCCTACAACGAGAGAACAAATGATTGAACCGCCATATCCCCCTTGCACACAACGACCAATTTCCTGAAGCTCCTGTACCTCGCGTCCGTCACAGTCGTAGTCGAAGTCGCCACAGTTGTTCTTGGTCTCAAACCATTGGTCATCACGGACATCTCGATTTACAGAACTATCAGTGTCACAGCAGTCGGCACTTCTGGTCGTATATCCCGTCGGTGGGACGTCGCCGCACAAACAACGAGTACTCCTGGAATTTCCCCATCCGTCACCATCTTTGTCCTCATAGTAGGTCCTGCAACCCAACGAGCCTTCTTCATTGATTTCTCCATCACAGTCGTGGTCCTGACCATCGCAATGGTCGCGATCCAAAGGTTGTGTGGTCTCGGCGCAGACTATTTCACCGTTTGTACAGGTCCATGTGCCATTATTGCAAGCACCAAGCAGCCCAGTCTCACATCGGCCACCACCACCAGGGTTATCTTCGTCAGTCTCGCCATCACAGTCGTCGTCCAAGCCATTGCATTTTTCAGGTGAGGAATCGTATTGCCGAAGACATTTAAGTGAATGCTCCACGCAAAAATGCATGCCTATACCACAAACACCCAGCAAACCTGTGTCACACTCCTTACCTATCCTTTCGTCCCATTCGTCAATCCGCCCATCACAGTTGTTGTCTAGGCCGTTACAAATTTCTTCGGTGGGTTCAACATTCCTGGTACAGACCAGTTTACCGCTTGTACAGATCGTAGTTCCCGCTTTGCAAACCCCTTTCCAACCTGTGTCACACGCCGCACCACCGTCCGGGTTATCTTCATCAGTGTCACCATCGCAGTCGTTGTCTTTGCCATCGCAGACTTCTGCCTTTGGCTCGCCAGGGATGCACTCATTTCGCACACCATCGATACAGATTGGGACTTCTCTAAAACACTCGCCTTGACCGCAAGTATGCGTACCTTCGATTTGGTCATAAATGCAGCCTTCAGTGGGCACGCACCTGGAAACGGTGCATGGGTCACC
>DUVQ01000195.1 GCA_012840965.1 Oligoflexales bacterium
CCGTTGGAACACAGCTGGGCGCCATACTCGCCAAGACAGGAATATATGCTTGTCAGGTGCCTCTCCATGTTGTTTCCCGGAAAAAGGCTGCTTACCAGACGTGTCAGGACCAGCCACGTGAACACTAACAGGCGCGAAACCATCGGGTGTGGTTAACACTCCGAAAACCTCTATGGCTCTGTCAAGTAAACGGTGGCTTTTGGGCTTAAATAATCCTGGAACTTCAAAGGCTTTTCTGACTAAATCTGGTTTTGGTAGCGCCTTCACCTTACTCCTGCGAGTCACGAGATTTTAAAAAGGCTGGAAACTCTACCATATTTCACCTGTTCATAAAAAACTTGGCCAATCGAAGCTATGGTTCCACCAGTCTTCTTGCAATCATCTGCACTTTCTCCCGACCGCGTCGAATGACAGGGGTGTCTTTGAAAGTGTCTTTAAACTGTTGTTCATCCATGGATAGGATTGTTCGTAGTTCTGGATATTTGAGGCCAGGTAAGGGCTTGAATTCCTGTCTGTATTCCCTGTTTTTTAGCCGCCTATTGAAAGGACAGACATCTTGGCAGCGGTCGCAACCATAAAGGTGGCCAGCAAGAGGCAGATCCGCAGGAGGTTTTTGTTTAGCGGTAACCGTTTGATGGGCCAAGCACCGCTCATAGTCAATACACCAAGGCGTCGCCAAAGCACCTGTTGGGCACGCTTTCTGACATGCTACACAATTTGTACAACCTGAAGGCACAGCTGGAAGAGCAGGGTGGTCAACCTCTAAATCGACTAGGATGGAGCCCAAAAAGACGAAGCTTCCAAACTCAGGCGTTATCAAAAGGCCATTTTTGCCTATAAAACCAAGGCCGCAGGCAGCTGCCCATGCTTTTTCCAGGATTGGCCCAGTGTCAACATATGATTTTGTTTTGGCTCCAAAGTGAACCTCGATTTCGCGGGCTAAAGCCTGGATTTTTGGCAAAACTGTCAAATGGTAGTCCTTAGACCAGGCAAATCTGGAGATGAAGCCGGCACCATCTGGCATATCCTCAATGCCGCTTTCATTACCAAAGTATGAAATGGCGGCCATAACTATAGTTTTCACCCCAGGCAAGACTAAAGAAGGGTTTAATCGTTCCTGAATTCGCCGCCCGACATAACCCAATTCTGGCGGCATCTGCGCGATTCGATGCTGCAACGCTGTGATATTAACGGGGATTTGCGCAGCATCTGCCCAACCAATGGCATCAATACCAAGCCCTTGGGCTAGCTCACGTAATTTGTGTGCCTGAATCTCCATGGGGCCTATTAAACCACGGAATTCTTAAAATGAGGTGGGAAATTTAAAAGTGATGGTAAATGTAGTGCCCTCATCAGGAACGGAATTGACTGTGATGACTCCATAGTACTGATCCACAAGCTTTTTCACGATTGCTAGACCAAGACCGCTGCCCTCGATCTGCCTGGTTTTTTCATTCTTGATCCTGGAAAACTCACCAAACAGTCTTTCTTGCTCTTTTTCAGTCATGCCAATTCCAGTGTCACGGACAGCCATGGTGATAGTGTGGGCGTCTGACGATTTGAACTCGTGTAACTCCACGAAAACTTGGCCATTATCCTTGTTGTACTTGATTGCGTTCGATATCAGATTGTTTAGGATCAGCTCGATTTCGTTTGCGTCGCATGTCATGAAGATTGGGTCGCCATCTGCAAGCTTGACTGTCACATTCTTGTCAGGGGCAAGCTCGTTACCACTTTCAACTGCCCTGGCAGCGATGGCCATGACGTCGTATGAGTCCAAATTGCGCTGCTTTCGACCTGATTCAATGCGGGTCAGGTCCAGAAGGTCTGAAATCAGTTTTCTCATTCCATGAAGCCTGATAGTCGCTCTTTCAATCGAGTGGTCGTACTTTGACAGGTCATCACCCAGCACCCGATCTCGCATCATCATCAGGTAGCCCTCAATCGCGGATGTTGGGGCCTTTAACTCGTGAGCGACGACTGATAGCAATTCAAAACGCACTTGTTTGCGCTCGGCAGCCAATTTTGCGGCTTCACGTTGAATCATCAAGTGTTTGCCAGCTTTGTACAACGCGGATTTTAATTCAGTAGGGGTAAAAGGTTTGGCCAAAAAATCATAAGCGCCACGTTTAGTTGCCAAGATCGCGGTGTCCAAGCTGGCATAAGCCGTGATCATGATAGTCAACACATCGATTTTGTTGTCAACTATGCTCTTGAGCACATCTAATCCGGATATTCCAGGCAGTTTGTAATCCAGCAGCAAGATATCCGGTTTTTGTGACATCAGGCACTCAAGCCCTTCCTCGCCAGTGCCTGCCTCGATGACGTCAAAGGCAAAAGTACTTCCCAGATCCGGCAGTTGCATAACGTAGTTTTGCAATGACCGATTTATAGCCATTCTGATACCAGGCTCATCATCAATAACAAGCACCTTTAGCCTATCCATTTATAATCACCTGTCTTAGCCAAAAACACCGCCCATCATCTCAGATTTAGGCATCAATGAGGCGGAAATCTTGGAGGCCAGCAATTCTATGGCGTTTATCTTTTTAAAGGCCCGCCAAATCCTAAGCAAGCAGCCTGCTGATCTCACGTTTTAGCTGCTCATAGCGAATCGGCTTGGCCAGCATTGCATCCGCTTTAACCCAACGACGTTCTTCAGAGGTGGCCGCATCAAACTCCAGGCCAGTTTCCGCAGTTACCCCAGTCACTAAAATCACGGGTTTGTTTGTGTCAGCCTTCTTTAATCTATGGCACAAAACAAAGCCGCTATCCGAGTATTCCATCATCAGGTCAACAATGGCCATATCGAAATGAGTTCCGGCTAGCAACACCTGTTCGGCAGCCTCCTGGCCCTCAGCCCTGACAACCTGGAAACCATCGGCCAGAAGTCTTGGCTCCAGCTGATCCAAAAAGTCGTGATCATCATCAACAAGTAGAATGGTCTTACCTTGCATCGTTTTTACCCCCTTAATCTGCTCGTCCCTGCAGTGGGACCGAAATTGTGAATGTAGAGCCTGTCGGCCCGGTATTTGGGTCGTTGTTTGATTCCACCCTTATGTCACCATGGTGCATCTTTATTATTCCGTAAGTCACGGCCAATCCCAGCCCAGTTCCCTTACCCATTGGTTTGGTGGTAAAAAACGGGGTGAAGATACGGCTGATGTTTTCTTGGGGAATACCAACCCCAGTGTCTGACACCTTTATGAAAGCCCTGTCGTTTTCGGTAAAAGCTCTAAGTGTAAGAGTTCCTCCATTTGCCATGGCCTCGTAAGCATTGGCTATCAGATTGGTTAACACCTGAACCATCTGGTCCAAATCCAGTTCAGCAGTTTTAGTGCCTTCATCAATTTGAATATCTACTGTGATTTCGGCTGGACGACGAACACTGTTTAAGGCGTGTTCGAATAGGTCCATCATATCCACAGGTTGTAGGTTAACTTGGTTTTGCCGCGCAAAATTCAAAAGCCCGCTGACTATGTTTTTGCAACGACTAGCTTGTTCCGCGATCAATTCCAATTCCTGGCAATACTCACCCTCAGGGCCAGTCTCCTCGGCCAGAATATGTGCATACATTAGCACTACGCCAAGGGGGTTGTTGACTTCGTGGGCGATTCCAGCCGCCAATTGGCCCATACTGGCAAGCTTTTCAGCCTGAATCAGGGCGTCTTGCGCCTCGGCTAGGTCGCGGTGTGAAGCATTTAACGCCTCCACAGTGTCGCGCAATCGGTCAATTGTCCAAGGTAGGCACATCTCGCTTTCGGCCAATCCTTGGTGGATAGCGATTGCGTGCTCTATGCAGGTGTCATAACCGCAGGCCCCACAGTTAAGTTCGTCATCTGGGCTGTGTTTACCCATCTTGTTCAAAATGGCATCCAATTCATCGGTGGTCGGCCGCGGAAGGCGTTTGTCATAGGCCTTGAATTGTTTAGATAAATCAAGGTCCTCAAAGCGCTCCATATCTGACCGCCACTGATCTTCATCAAAGCTGTCAATCCTGCGCTTAACGTAGTCAGTTACCTGCCTACGCCTGGAAAATAGTGGGGCTTGATTTGTAACTGCAGGCCCCATGATACAACCAGTGCAGGCCAAGACTTCCAAAAGCGGACTGTTGATGGCACCTGCGTCGAATTCGCGGATGGCCTCGACAAAGGTTGCACGCCCGTCCACTACAACCGCGTCGCCTGTGATGGGATCGTCGTCAATATCAGCGGTCCTAAGCAGCCCGCCAGTTACTGGAAATAACCCACCAATTCTGGCAAACGGCGGATCAAATTCACGTTCTGCGATGATCGAATCCGTTCTTATGCCAGCTTCTTTCAGCATTGTTCTAAGTTCTGGAAATGTAAGGACAACGTCTATGTCGTCTTCACCATACTCGGCCCTTTCCTGCTTTTTGGCGACGCATGGACCAATGAAGACTACAGCCAAGTCTGGTCCATATATTTCCTTTACAACTCTAGCAGTTGCAACCATAGGAGAAACAATGGGAGCCAAGGACTTGACCAAGTGTGGGGCATAGCGCTCGACATATCCAACAACCGTTGGGCAGGTGGTTGCTATGTGTCTTTCATCTTTATTTGAGTCAAGCAGTTGTTTGTAGCGATCTGCAACTAGATCGGCCCCAAAACCGACCTCTGTTATCTTTGAAAAGCCCAGTTTGTCCAGCATTCCAAGCAAGCGCCTGTGTGTAATTCCAGGAAACTCGGCTGGAAAGGAAGGTGCCAAGATGGCAGCGACTTTTTGCCCACTTTTTAAAAGTTCTTTTACCTCGTCAGTATTGTCTACGACTTGTTTTGCCTTTTGACTGCAGACTTGGACGCAGTTGCCACAACCAATGCATCTTTCTGAGATCACCTCGGCCTGGCCACCAATTATCCTGATGGCCTTGGCTGGGCATTCACGGACGCAGGTGTAACAAACTCTGCATCGTTCGCGGATGGTGAAGACCAAGGGACTAATCATTGTAAAAACCTCTCAGCCTTTGCCAAAACCGGGTGACCGTCATTCGCAAAGTCGCGTCAATACTCCGCTTGGCGCCTCCCATAAGTGGTGTGTAGCAACTCGTGACTGCGCTCGCTTAAAGGCTCACCCAGGAATTCGTCATAAAGCTTTTTCAGGTACTCGTTATCGTGGGCGTATCGTACAGGGGCGTCCTTGTCGATGTTGTAAAGAGCCTGCATTCGCGCCTTTACCGCGTCATGGTCAGCTCTAATCGGCTGGCCGCCGCCATTTATACAGCCTCCGGGACACGCCATGAACTCGATGAAATGGATATCTTTTCTGCCGGCCTTAATGTCTTCAACCAGCTTGCGTGCGTTTGCAAGCCCACTTACAGCTGCAACGCCGACTTCTATGCCGCCAACATCGATTTTGGCTTCCTTGATTCCATCCAGGCCTCTAACAGCTTGGAGCCTTGGCATTTTCAGCTCTTTACCAGTGACCATGAAATGGGCAGTTCTTACAGCCGCTTCCATGACGCCGCCTGAAGCTCCAAACAGCTTGCCGGAAGATGACCTTTCACCAAATGGGTTGTCAGCCTCCACAGGAGTCATATTTGCCAAGTCCAACCCACGCAACCTGATGATTCGCGCCAATTCTCGCGTGGTTATAACGGCGTCGACGTCAACCAGCCCTTCATGCATCATCTCGGGTAACTGAGCCTCAAACTTTTTAGCAGTGCATGGCATTATTGAAACCATGAAGATTTTTTCAGGTTCCAGGCCCATTTTCTTTGACCACCACCGCTTTGTAACGGCTCCTAGCATCTGCTGAGGGCTTTTACAGCTGGACAGATGGCCGATCATATCCGGGTATTCCAGCTCCACGAAATCCACCCAGGCAGGACAGCAGGAAGTAAACATGGGTAGGGTACCACCGTTTTTGATCCTGTCTAGCAGCTCTGAGCCTTCTTCCAGCACCGTTAGGTCGGCGGAAAATGAGGTGTCAAACACATAATCAAAACCAAGCCGCCTGAGGGTTGCGTTCAAAACCCCAGCTGCGTCGGTACCTGTTTTTAGACCAAACTGCTCGCCGATGGTGACTGACACTGCAGGTGCGTGTTGTACCACAACTACCTTGTCTGGGTTGTGAATCGCATCAAAGATGTTTTTGAAGCGGCTTTGTTCTGTTAAAGCCCCAGTTGGGCACACCCTGATGCACTGGCCACAGTCAACACAGTTAGAGACGTTTAAACCTGCACCAAAGGCGGGTGCAACACGGCTATCAGTGCCTCGACCGGTGAAATCAATGGCCGCGACACTTTGAACTTCTTCGCAGACTCGCACACAGCGGCCACAAAGGATGCACTTGGCAGGGTCTCTGACTATAGAGACGCTGGAAAGGTCCAGTTTAGGCTCCCAGTGGGCGCCAGAATAGCGTCGCTGGCGCACCCCAAGCTCGCTAGACATGTCCTGCAAATCACACTCGCCATTTCTGGCACAGTAGAGGCAGTCATCTGGGTGGTTTGCCAGAAGCAGCTCGATAATCGTCTTTCGTGCCCTAACCGCCCTTGGCGAGTGGGTCTGAATTTTTTGACCTTCGCTGACTGGAAAGGCGCAGCTGGGTACAAGGCCTGGAATTCCTTCAACTTCAACGACACACAGTCTGCAGGCACCGGTGGGCAACATATCTTCCATATGGCACAGCGTGGGCACGTAAATGCCCTCGCGGCGTAAAACTGTCAGTAGCATTTCGCCTGCATCTGCCTGAACCGTTCGTCCATTTACTTCAATTGTGCTCACGGTGGCCTCCCTTAACTAACGATAACGGCATGGTGTCTGCATTCGATGACGCAGTTACCACAACCAATACATTTGTCTTGCACTATGTAATGTGGTGCCTTGGCGGCGCCCATGATTGCTTCTGTCGGGCAGTTTCTGGCGCACAGCATGCAGCCAATACATGTGTCGGCATCAATGCTGTAATGCAGCAGTTCAGAACACGCTCCGGCTCGACATTTTCGGTCGAAGATGTGCTCTTCATACTCGTCTCTAAACCAGTGCAAAGTCGACATAACTGGGTTTGGCGCTGTTTGGCCCAAGCCACAAAGGCTGGTGTCCTTGATGACCCCGGCCAGTCGTTCCAAGTACAAAACTCCCTGGAAGCGCTGCAGTGACTCAAGTTCGGTTTCATTTCTGCGGCTCTTGGTCATGCGCGTCAACACCTCAAGCATCCTGCGAGTGCCTTCCCTGCAGGGAATGCACTTGCCGCATGATTCGCGCTGGATGAAGTCCAAGAAGAACTTGGCAACATCGACCATGCAGGTCTTGTCGTCCATGACAACCAGGCCGCCTGACCCCATCATGGCGCCAACCGATTTAAGTGATTGATAATCGACTGTTACATCAATGTGTGACATTGGGATGCAACCGCCTGATGGTCCGCCCACTTGAACCGCCTTAAAGGTTCTATCCTTTCCGACTCCCCCGCCGATTTTAAAGACGATGTCTGACAGTGGTGTTCCCATGGCTACTTCAACTAGGCCAGTTCGTTCAACTTTTCCAGATAAAGCGAAAACCTTGGTTCCCTTGCTGTCTTCGGTTCCTAGCGACGAAAATGCCTCTGCGCCCTTAGCCATGATTCTTGGAACGTTTGCAAAGGTTTCAACGTTATTGATTACGGTTGGTTTGCCAAACAAACCTCGCACCGAAGGGTAGGGCGGTCTTGGGCGTGGCATCCCACGTTTACCCTCAATACTATGAATTAATGCAGTTTCTTCACCGCACACAAAGGCGCCTGCACCCTGCTTTATAACGATGTCAAGGTCTACACCTGCATCCATGATGTCATGACCCAACAATCCAACTTGTCTGGCCTGTTCGAGAGCCTGTCTTAACCTAGCAATCGCCAATGGATATTCTGATCTGATGTAAACATAAGCCTTGGAAGCACCGATTGCATAGGCAGCTATCGCCATTCCTTCGATCAAACGGTGGGGGTCGCCCTCAATAACGGCCCTGTCCATGAAGGCCCCAGGGTCGCCTTCGTCAGCGTTGCAAATCAGGTACTTTTGGGATGCGCGTTGGCCGAGGGCCAATTTCCATTTAAACCCAGTCTTGAAGCCACCTCCGCCTCGTCCACGAAGGCCCGACAATTCAACGGTCTCACAGACTTCAGCTGGCGTTTTGGTGCGGATGGTGTCAACAAATGCTTTGTAGCCGCCTCGCGCTATGTATTCGTCAATTCTGGATGGGTCAATCTGACCGACCTGTTCTAATACCCAGCGCACTTGTGGTCCAAAGAAGGGGTGTTCTTTGTCCAAAGGTACTCCTTGCCACTGGGCAAGCCCTTTAGCCGGAAATTGAACCAGAGTTTTGCTTGGGTCTGTATTTCCGCTATTGATAGCTCCGTTTAGCATGTGGCCTAGAAGCTCTGGAACGTCTCTAGGGCTGACATGGTGGAAGGAGACCCTGTTCCAACCTGGCAGTTGAATGTCAACCAGTGGTTCCGCCGCACAAAGTCCGATGCAACCGACCTCGATAACATTCGCCTTGACGTGGTTTTCCTGCAGCCATTCCTTTATTGCCTTCAGAGTCTTGTCGGCGCCAGCTCCCAGTCCGCAGGTTCCCGTTCCAATATATATGACTGGATATTTGACATCCGAGCGTTGTAACTGAGTTAGGCCTGATTCAATGCGTAGCTTATCTGCAACAGGAATAGCATCACTTGCTAACCAAGCGTGCAGGTCCTGACTGCTGATTTGCGAAAAGCCGTGTTCCATTTCAACCATTTTTCGCCCTCCGCCGGTAAACGTTTAGGATGCCTGCCACCCTGTCAGGGGCAACTCCGGCGTGGAATTCCCCATTTATGGAGATGACTGGAGCCAGTCCACAGGCTCCAATGCAGGCGACCACTTCCAAAGAAAACAGTTTGTCTTTGGTGGTTTGTCCTTCTTCAACCTTTAAAATCCGTTTCAGGGATTCCAAAACTGCGGCAGAGCCTTTTACGTGGCAGGCCGTTCCGCGGCAGACTTGTATGTGGTACTTGCCAAGCGGTTGGAAGCGGAATTGATTGTAAAAGGTTGCAACGCCATAAACCTTGCTTGGTGGTAGGTTAAGATGGCGAGCCACTGCAAGCACCGATTCTCTTGATAGGTGCCCAGTGCTGTTTTGAACCGCCTGCAAAATCGGAATCAGGTCTTCACGATTTCCGCCACTGAACCTGGAAAGCACGTCTTCCACGGTAGTAGCTACGGGCGCTCCAACTATGTCGTTAGTAGAAACATCAGTTGTGCTCATAGGTCTCCCCTTTCTGACAAACTGTTGTGAATCAATTCACAACCGGCGTTATAGTGCAGCTTTGTGTTGATAATGTCAAGACAGGTTGATCATCAAATTTGATTGAGGTTATGTGTAGACTAGAGCTGTTCTAAGTATGAGAAAAGTTAGGGGTTGTATTGGTGAAGTCGTGATGAGTTGTGAGCGTGTGGGGATTCTAGCGTTGAGTAATTGTGGTTATTGGTGTCATTTGACATGTTTTGGTAGAGCGGGGTAGTGGCAGTAGTCCTCTTTGGGATTTTATCTTGACGTGTGACTGTGAATGTATTAACAGTAGATTTTGGCCGCAGGAGGCGGTTATTATGGATTTTTCGAAAGTTCCTTTGCAAACGGTCGAGAGGTTAAGCCGCTACCGCAGAGTACTTGCAGATCTTCAGGAGGATGGCGTTGAGTCAGTGTTTTCGCACCGTTTGGCAGAATTGATGGGTGTAACGCCAGCTCAGGTTCGTAGGGATCTGTCGATTTTTGGCTCATTTGGAAACGTGGCCCGTGGTTACGACGTAGTTGAACTGCACGGAACCATTGGGCGTCTCCTTGGTACCGACAAACTACAGACTCTTGCAATGATTGGTCTCGGAAACCTGGGTAGAACACTGTTGACCTATCGAGGGTTTCAAGAGCGTGGTTTTCATATCGGTCCGGTCTTTGATAGAGATAGTGAAAAGATTGGCAAGGTTTATGCTGGAAGACGGTGCTATTCTATCGATGATTTGGAGACGGTACTGCCCGACTTTAAATGTAAAATGGCTATTCTTGCTTGTGGGTCATCAGGGCTGGACGCTATTGTCGCTCGATTAGCTGACCTCGGAATTCGTTCAATCCTTAACTTTGTTCCCTGTAGAGTAATACCCCCACAGGGGGTTTTCATCGAAAACGTCGACTTATCTGCGAAGTTAGAAAAATTGTCCTTTCTTAGCAAGGCGTAGTTCAAACAATCCATCAAGGTAAATAAGTCCACTTCTAGTTCCTTGGGCAGGAGTGGGAGCAGGAGCCAAAACAGGAACAAGGGCGGTGACAAGAACAGGAGTGTGAACAGGGTCTTCAGCGGGGGAGAACAGGGGCAGGACGCAAGAACAGGGACAGAATTTGGGGTGGGATGGGACTATTGGTGGTGCTGCATGGTCCTTCGGCTTCTCAGGTGGGTCAATTTTGCCTTCCAGGGCTAGTTGTGTGCAGGCTGACTTGGACTGGTGGCGTTGCGGTTTGGGGTGGTGTTATAATATTGGTTGTCGTGTGTGGTTGGTTGATTCTGCTGTAAATTAAAAGACTTGTGGCTTTAGTGATACAATGTGTACAAATATATTCAAATACATACTTTTAATTGTGAAAGATTTCACACTATAATGTCGACGGTTGGGCGAGGACGCCTTTGGACTGAATCTTTATCGAGAAGAGGAGGAAATCATGGGAAACGATGTGAAACGAATTTTGGTGATTGATGATGATCATGACTTGGTCGAGTCAACTTCTGCGCTGTTGCGGGCTCAAGGTTTTGAGGTCAGTGGAGCATATGCTGCTGAAGAGGGGAAAAAGGCTATTCAAGACTTCAGACCACATCTGATAGTTCTGGACATCATGATGGAGACTGACTCCGCAGGTTTTGATTTGGCCTACGCGCTTCGGCAGAACCCTGCTACTAAGAACATTCCAATCGTGATTGTGTCATCGTTCCAGGAGCACTTGGCCGAGAAGATGGACGCGTTTCAGCATGTCCTAGGACGCGATTGGCCAGCGGCTTCCCTATTGGAAAAGCCAGTTGACCCCTCAAAGCTGACCTCGATCATCAATCAGCTATTGGCAAAGGACTAAACAGTAATCTGATACCGCTGCCTCAAACGCAAAACGCTGATCCGGAATGAAACCTCCACCACACCAGTAACAAAAAAATGCTATCCAATCGACCAGTTTCCGGTATACATCCAATAATGTGACAGCTTGTTGTAGCATATGGAACAGGCTCGCGGGTTCCAAGTTGATGCTACTATTCGCCACTGCCTGTGACAGGAGTATCACATTGCATATCACCAACAATCTTGGCCTGAATCTTGGCTGTCACCTGTCCATCGCAAAGGGTCTGCCTAAGATGTACGAGATGGCGGCGTTTCTTGAAGCCAGCTGTGCCCAAGTTTTTACAAGGAATCCCAGAGGTGGAAAGCGCCGTGAAATCGAAGATGCTGAAATTGAACAGGCGAACGCCCTGCGTCAGCAAAACGGCTTTAAAACGCTGATTTGCCATATCCCATACACTGTTAATCCTGCCAGCCCAAGGGTAGAAGCTTTGAACTTCGCCAAGCAAGTGCTAAGGGATGACTTGCGCCATGCAGACCGTTTTGGCGGTGATTTTGTGGTGTTTCATCCTGGCTCCCACGTAAATAGCGGCCTTGAGGCTGGCATTGGCCGGATTGTCGAAACCATAAAAGAGGCTTTAAACCACTATGATGGCCACGCCATACTTTGCCTGGAACATATGGCAGGCGGTGGATCAGTAATTGGCAGTGACCCTACTGAATTGGCCGCAATTTTAGAGGCCCTTAATTGGGATGAACGCCTTGGAATATGCATAGATACATGCCATTTGTTCGCCGCTGGCTTCGATGTGCGCACTAAGGAAGCCATTGACGCAACTCTCGAACAATTCGATAGAACAGTTGGGGTAGGGCGTATCAAGTGTGTGCATCTGAATGATTCTTTGACACCACTTGGAAGCAAGAAAGACCGCCACGCCTTGATAGGGCAAGGTGAACTCGGGGTGGCTGGTATCAAAGCTGTAGTGACCCATCCAGTTTTGTCAAAACTGCCGTTGTGCTTGGAAACTCCAGTTGAAAGGGACACCGACTATGCAGCCGAGATGGACGCCGTCAGGGCTCTGTTGTAATCGGCGGATGAGGGATAATCACCGCTTTTGCCTTGGCGGCTTTCGTATTATGCCTAGGTCGGCTCTTCCACCTGCCAGTACGCTACCTTGCTCATCTAAAACAGTGACTTGCGCACTTTGGACTCTGAGGATGACCTCGATTCGATACTCCCTAGGACGTTCACCTGGTTGCGCGTTTGTTTTGCGCAGATCGATTACGGGAACTCCCCGCTTCAGTGTCTGCTCGCGCCAAGATTCCTGTAAGGGGCTAACGTCCTGTAATCCAGGGAGCAAGGCCAACCCTGTGGCATCGGTTTTCAACTTGGTCCGCAGCCTTACGCCTTTATAATCGACGATGGCGGGCATTTGGACAGGAGGAGAACACGTCGAGCAGATATGAGTTTGAAGGTCTCCAAGTCCAAAATCACCAATATATGCGGTTGTCGAATCAGCCGCTGTCCTATCAAGCTTACCCGTTAATTCAACTGGTAGCACCCACCATTCCAGATCTGGTATGGTGGCCAAGTTAATCTCGTTCCATCTTTCAACGATTCTTTGATTAATTGCCTTTAGTGGGCCTGGCGGAGGGCTGACTACCGGCATTGGATCCTCGATGTTGTCTAAAAACTGATATGGCTCCAACAAATCTGACAAAATGGGTGACAATAGTTTTGCTGCATAAAAGGTCCAGATCGGCTTTACGGCATCCGAGACCTCCCGCCAATTGGAGCCTTCAGGATCGTCTGTAATCCTAGACATATGCCATACCGTTGAGCGGCTCAACTGGCCGTTGGCGCCAACCATGTTCTTAAGTTTTACTTGAAAGTCGCAGATAGAACTATCCATATCAGTCCAGATGTCCAAATGCATTCGCTGCCTAGAATTACCAATGTATTCAGCTGCTTGTAGCCACATTTCCATTTCTGCGGCCAATACACTGGCCGGCAAGGGTGGATAGTGCTCAGTTGGCGGAATTAACGAAAGAGCGACCCCATTGGGCAGAACTTCCTCCATCCTCTTCAGGGTCGAAATGTCTGGTGGGCTGCACAAATAGATTCCAACTAGTGTTGGAAAACCGGACAACTTTTCTGAGCCTAGCGCTTCAAAATATCCAGCCAAGGCTTTACTGCTGGGTTTGCCGATAACTAAACGTAAATTCGAGATTTTTTCCTCATTTGCCTTGCGCATTGCATCTGCAAATGCCGAGGGTGACATGGCCAGGACCCCTTTACCAAAGCTGGAAGAGTACGAGCCATAGCAATGCGGGCATCGCATTTTGCAGCCTCGTATTACTGGAATATGCGGCCCCATCGAAAAGACCGAGGATTGTAAGCCTCTGCATACTTTGTACGTGGGGAACCAGTTGACGGTCAGGTAATCCAGGCCGGAATAGGATGCTGGCGTCATTCTTGACAGAGTGCGGGATGTCCCTTGCCTGCTGTGTACATTTGGGATGTCGGTGGTTTCTTTATTGGTTAAAAGAGCGCCAACAAGCGCTGCAAAGGAATCCTCCGAGTCCCCCTGAATAACAAAATCGACAGGATACTTGGCTAGTATCACCGTGGGAGCTAGGCCCGCTGTGATTCCACCAACAACTATGTTTGCTTTTGGGTTAACCGAGCGTATTTTTTGAACCAAAGGTTCAAAACCTGCGATTCCACAGGACCAATGTAGGTCCATCACAATGATTTTCGCATCCAGAATCTCTTGATCGGTGACCTCGAAGTGGTATCTGCCGAGTTTTGGAACATCTATGATCGAATTCATGCAGGCAATGGTACCGGCAGGAATTATCAGATCGTTCAGGTGGCCGTGGGGGTGTATGTACAAAAGCTGCGCGGGCTCGGGGTGATGACTGACATTTGGGGTCGAACTCTCTTTCATCTTCTTACCATAAGCGTCCGTTATTCCTTTTTCGGCCGTTTGCCAAATGATCCTCAGAAACCTAGTAAGTCCTAAAAATGTATCCTCCCAAAATTACTGTAGCGAGTGTACCAATGAAAAGGGCTGGGCCAAAAGGAATTGTGCGGCTAACCCACAAGTGCGGCCCCTTGTTTCTGTCTATCCACCAGCGACGCAGGATTTCAACTTGTTCAGCGGCCAGTCCATCAGGGCCTAAGGGGCCCAGTTTAGTTTTTAGCAGATCCTGGTCTTCTTTTAGTGTTTCCAGGGTCTTACGGGCCAGAACCATCTTAGGTTTAAGGTCCCAAATCTTGACCGGATGAAAGTCAAAGACATTCAGGTACAGGTTGTAAACCATGTAAAAGCCAACTAGTACCAGCATTAGTGCGCCAACCTGTAGGATGACTTCAAGGTTATATTCAGGCGTCGGATTAAAGGCCACCCATACTATGAAACCAACGGTAATTACAGCTATTGGGATACCAATCCATGGGCGACGCATAGCTTTGGCAAGCGGAAAGAAAACAAAGAACAGCAGCAGATAAACCAATGGTGAATCTGTGATGTGAGTGTAAGCTGCTAAAAGATCCCTGGTAAGCATTCGCAGGGTCTTAATTATCAGAAACAAAAACACTATTCCAATGAAACCAATGATCATGGTGGGTACATTGGTTTTAACCCACTCCCAGGCGGTTTTCCAGGCCTGGGCCTCTTCGGCTGTTGGGCGAATCAATTGGCGAATAAAGCGGATTACCAACTCGGTTGCAAGGATAGCCATCACCGCCAAAAAGGTGTTGAATAACAGGACATACGACGGGAAAAAAGGCCAAAAAGCATTGGTGTAAGCCCCCAATGGGATCATCAGCGCCAGCACTGGAAACAACTTGGCATCACCGGCAGCCCACATGCCAAACCACCAAAGGACAAAGCCAATGACAAAGGATAAAAGGAAGTTGCCTAAGACTCGTACCAAGTACGCCCAGTAAGATGGCGTGGGGGCGATTTCCTCGACCTCTTCAGTCTTTTCGTCAGGCCACTCTTCACCTGGTCCAGGCATGATTGATTGTTCTTTTTTCCCTTCTAAATGGGCGCCAAACAGGATATTCGAGTCAATTGTTTTTGGCGCTGGCATTTTTTCACCGTACCAAATGGCCAATTCAGGATAATCGTGCAGCGCAGTGTGCTTTCCAAAGTGATAAAACAGGCCATAGACTGTAAGCCAGACGGTGGCAAACAGCAGTCCAGCGACAATGGCCTTATTGAAGATCTTGCCCCACAACATGTCGGTTACCGCACAGTAACCGGCCAATAAAATGGCTGCTATTGAGGCAATTAATTCGATGGTCATGGTTCTGACAACACCTTCTTGCGGATTGGTTCTGGGTCGACAAAAACAGGAAAAAGCTCGGAAGAGCTGTAACTTTTATCCATATCATAAAGGCCGGCGCAGATGGGCTCCAGGCGGCACACTGCGCAGGCCGCCCCTTTTCCGTGTCGAAACAAGGTCTCCCTGACCATCCCCTTTTCATCCAAAAAGCGCACGATTCGTTCTTCACCTTTGATAATTTTGCGAGTCTCGGTCGACGCCCAGGCGTACTCTGTCATGTAACACAGTGGGACCTTTTCAGCTCGAAAGGAGCGGCCGGTTTTTTCCAAAAACTGCATCGCTTTTCGCAAAGACAGCTCACATTCCCATAGCTTGTGGACGACATCTGGGTTTTCAGTGGCCCTGTTCATGCTGGGGTCTAGGTTGTTCCAAACGAAGTGATGCAGGAATGGGAAACGTTGGACCAAGAATATCACCAATGAATCCAAATGGTTGGCGTTATAATGATTAATCGTCGTGTTGATGTCGCTGTTGACCTTGGCCTCGCCCAGTAATTCCAAGGTTTTCAAGATGTTAGCTAATGAATCTTCTTTGCCTGTCAAAAATGCCTGAAGCTTGGGATCAAAGGTCTGGATTGACACATGTACATGATCCAATCCAGCCGAGACCAACTCGTTGAAATATTCCGGATCAGCCAACCGCTGGCCGTTGGAAATAATCCGCGAATGGATGCCCTTGCTGTGGGCATATTCAATTATTTTAGGCAGATCCGGATGAATTGTTGGTTCGCCACCAGTTAAAATAATGCCGTCATAACCTCTGGAAATGAAGTCATCAACCATCACCTTAGCTTGGTCAAACGTCAACGTGGCTTCGCGTTCCGGATTAGAGCAAAAGCGACACTTCTGATTACAAAGCCGCGTTATCTGTATGTATCCGAGGTTGGCCATTTAGGCTCCTTCAGCTTGTCTAATGGGGGTCAACACCTTCAAACCCCAGTGTCGGGCCAGATTCACGTGCAGGCCTGCGCACGTGTCATTCATAGCACATTTTCGGCACCTTAGGCTCTTTACCAGGTAAAGTTCCTTTATGAAAAAATCCACGAAAGGGGCCAACTGGATTTTTCCGTCAACCAATTGGGCCTCGCCAAGCTGTGGCAACATTTCAGGGGTAGTCGGCCCAAATAGACACGGAGGCAGGCCTTTGATTGGCGTCTGCAGTTTCGGGCCCAGTTTTTTCAAGTCTTCCAGGTCTGGAGCGGCAGCGATGGCCTCACGAAAATCCACTCTGGTAGCCACGCGCAGACCGTTTTTTGTTTTTGCCTCAAGCTCCGGTTTGCCAAGCGCCAGCAGTTCTTTGGCAGTTTGAAAATCCAGTTCCAGTTCGTCCTTTGGACGTGGTGCCGTTTCTTGTCCCATGGCATATCGCCTGGCCGTCACACAGAAGGGTTTTATGAAGCAATGCGGGCATCTAGGCCCCAAGGGCAGCTCATTTGAGGGATTGCTTTGTGGAACTTCTGCTAGGCAGTCAACCATTTCTCCAGTGGAAAACAGCCTTTTAAAGATCTGGCGCTCGCCCAAGACCTCGTCATACAGCTTTTGAGGGTCCTGAAACAGGTCCTCATGACCTTCAAGGTACTGAATCTGCAGGCGATTGGTCCAAAGATACAGCCTTGGGTCGCCAGCCAGCGTCAGTGCCCTGTGCAATCCATCGCGAATGGTGTCGTCATCAGCGTACAGATGCCGGCGATTTTCATCAAAGGCGCGTCCAAATGGCACCAAGTGCAGTAAGTCAAATTCAAACACGCCCAGGTTCATGTAAAACTGCAAAATTTCCTTTAAAACCGGCAGATTAAGGCGAGTTAAAACTATATCAACAGAAACTACGGCTTTATTTCGAATCAGGTTTATCAACCCCTTCAAGGCCTGGGGAAAGGCTTTGACTCCGGTTAGTTGCGCATAAAGCTCAGGGGTGTGAGCGTGCATTGAAAGAGTCGCTTCCCTAAGTCCTGCCTCGATGGCCTCGACCGTAAATTTCTCGTAACTGAACATTCGACCGTTGGAAATTGTTTGGACCCAGTCATAGCCAAGCTCACGGCCCATGCGAATAAAATCAATGTATTGTGGATGTATGGTTGGTTCGCCACCAGACAAAATCAGGCGCGTCGCACCCTTATCTCGGCCTTCGATCAGCTTCTGCTTGATGATGTCAACAGGAATCGGTTGGCCATCATGGCTGGCCGAATCCAGGCAAAAGGCACAGCGATTGTTACACGCCCTAGTAAGTCTGACCCAATGGCGAATCTGATTAACCGCCGCTTGCCTGGCATCCAATTTGTCTGACATTAAAGCCTATCCTTTCAAGGTGTTTGGGTGGGCTTTGCTGAAATCTGCTCTGGGGATGAACTCGTCCCAACCGTAAGTTTCAGGATATTCACGCCAAGGACCTTCGCACATCGCATTAAAGGCGCATTCGCGGCATCTGGGCCCCTTTGCCTTGCCTTCAGTCAGGCGGTGCTCGGTATAGTCCGCAATCGTCAGGTGCCCTTCCATTATTTTGGTCCTCGGAATCACGCGCTCGGCAACGTAAACTTCATAACCTTCCATGAAGCAATAGGGGATAGCCTCAGTCATTACACGCCTTTGCGCCCTGATTCCAACGTCAAGGCCGCGCTTCACGAAGGGTTCAATTTCCGACATCCTAGGGACTATAGATGTAAAATTTTCGGCGGCCGTCCCCAAAGGATGCACAAAGGCAAACTGGTATTGGTCAACGCCAAGACTGACCAAAAGGGCCGCCAGTTCCGGGAGGTGACGATAGTTGGACCTGGTGATGACCGAGTTGGTGATTACCAGCTGGTCAAGCTCTTTTAGGTTGCGAATCGCTTTTACTGTCTGGACGAAGGAACCCTTGCCATTGGTTAGATAGTCGTGCAGTTCTGGGGTGTGGCCGTGTAGGGCAGGGCTGAATTCGTTGGCACCTGCCTCGATCAGGTCTTCACACAGCTGGCGATAGGCCAGCATCCGGCCGTTGGTCTGGATCTGAATCGATTTGAAACCCAGTTCCCTAGCGTAACGTACCAATTCTGGCAGGTCTTTGCGGATGGTGACCTCGCCGCCGGTAAAAACGATGCTATCTGCGTCGGCTGCGGCCTCTTCAAGGAGCTTTTTAACCTCTTCAGTAGTTTTGTTCCCATACAGCGACCGTTTGTCACCTTGGACACAAAACAGGCAGCGGTTGTTGCAGTTCCATCCAGTTTTAATATCAACACGTTCGGTTTGGCTCATTTGAGCTCCTTTTGTACAGGCTGGAATTCATCCCAGCCAAACTTATCGATATAACTGCGAAAAACGCCGTGACATTGTTGTTCGTATCCGCAGGTATAGCATTCTGGACGCTTGATTCTGATGCTGTCGTCTCGCGCCGTCTTTGCAACCTTCGAGTATTCGCGTTCTTCACCAGTCAATGCACGTTCTTCGATCAGCAGCTCGCGGTCGCCACGATTCGCTTGCTCGGTTAATTCCGCAATGCGGACCGTTCCTTCAGGCTCGTAGTGGAAATAGCGCTCAACATAGCCTCGCACACGGTCTGGCAGCATCGTGGTAGTGCAATACGGGATGTCTAATACAAAGATTCTTTCAAGATCTCTGGGAGGTAGCATGTCTGCCATCTTTGCGAATTGGGCTGCGACGTCTGAATATCGTGGCATTAACTGGTCAAATAGTGTCTGCCCGCGCCCATCCGGCATCATCACATTAAAAACGTGTTGGTCGATGCTGAAATGGCGCATAACTTCAACGAATTCAATAACTTTGTTGTAATTTCTGGCTGTAACCACGTATGAAGTGTGAATCTTCAGGGCTGGAAACTCACGCTTCAAAACCGTCAAGTTTGCAAGGCCAGCCATAGCCTGAATGAAAGCGCCCTTGGTCCTGGTCAGCGCATCATGTGTCCTGGCGTCCGGCCCATGAATTGAAATCAAAATGTGGTTCAAGCCATTTTCCAGCAGTAATCGCGCATAAGGACGATACGACAGCCGCCGACCATTAGTAATCAGCCCCACCGTTTCAAAACCGGCCTCAGATGACCATTGGATGTACTTGGGAAGGCTAGGGTGGAGCGTCGGTTCACCCGACGTGAACATGATTTCTTTTACCGACGAGTCAACAGATGCAATCATGCGCCTGACGTCATCATCTGTCTGACCAGCCATCCTGTCACGCCTAGCGTCTCTGTCTTCTTCCATGCAGAAGATACAGTTGTTGTTGCAATCTTCCGCAACGCAGATGTGCAGTCGATTACCAACCAAAGATTCACCGGGCATGGGCATTTCGCCATTTTTTTCATTACGCGCTTCCACGAAAGGTATTGTATGGGGTTTTAAATCAATCGCAACCCGGGACCGGGGAGTTCTTTAGTAATGGGCAATTAGAGTTTTAGACGCGAAATTGGCAGCCGTTATCAGATCTCTCCCGCCACCACCGTGACATTAAGCCCGCCGTGTTTAATAAAAAGCCTGGAATCAATAGGTAGATTTAGTTTTTCGAATCCAGGGGGTAAAACAATTGCATATCGCCATCCTTTCCAAGCGTTAGTAAGTCTTGTACCAAATTTGTTGAGCATTTTTACAACATCTGAGGAATTTTGCAGACGTAGTCCGTAAGGAGGGTTCATCACCACAAGTCCAGGCTTTACAGATGGTGGCTCAAGACGCATAAAATCAGCCTTTTCTAGTTGTACGAATGTCGCCAAATCAGCTCTGGCCACGTTAGATTTGGCAGCCAGAATTGCTCTTTCATTTCGGTCAAATCCGTATATTTCCAGCGTTGCAGGCAATTTAGACTTTGCGCTTTTTAACAGGTAGTCCCACGTGGCGGGCCTAAAAGATGGCCACTTCTGGAACTGAAAGTCTCGGTATTGTCCAGGCGCGATTTTTGCGCCAATCAACGCCGCCTCAATTGGAAAGGTTCCAGAGCCACACATTGGGTCACAAAGAGGCTGCGTGCCGTCGTAGCCTGCAAACAGCAAGATGCTGGCCGCCAGCGTCTCCCTGATGGGAGCTTTCACCGAGTCAACTCGATAACCACGGCGATGCAGGTTTTCCCCCGTGCTGTCCAAGGAAACAGTCATCTTGTTACTTTCAAGCCTAATTTGCAGTCGTTGGAAATCAGAATCTTCCTTTAGCGCCATGCCAACCATTGGCTGGCCGAGGCCCGCTAGGCGGTCTGCTATCGCATCAACAACCTTGTTGGCCACAAGACCGGTAGAATTGATACGAGACTCAGTTGTAACGGCCAAAATTTTCAAGGGAATGTCGCTTGAAATCCAAGCCTCCCAGGGGATTTTTCTGGCATGGTTCACGATATCCTCAGGGGCCCTACACGTGAACGTGGCTAGCCTGACCAAGATTCTGCCAGCAGTCCTCAACCTTATATTTGCCAAGTAGCCGTCAGCCAGCTTTCCCGTGAACGTGACCCCACCCAGCGTCATTTCAGTAGGGTGCAGTCCGATTTCTTTCATCTCTGCAGCAAGAATCCCTTCAACCCCAGGGGAACACACGGCAAACCATTCATGCTCCGGAGCGTGCACATGGCGCCTTGTCGCCCTTGACCATTTTCTATCATCAGACAAAGTGAGGTCCATCAAAAGCGGCCCCTAGTTTACCCCAATTAATTGCAGGCCGGCCGTCGATGAAGCGTTGTGATTTTGGGGGCGTCCAAGCCTTGACTTAAGGGGCTCGAATGCTCATGTTGTCGCAGCTGACGGGCCACTAGCTTGTCGGCTTTGATAACACTTAGAAACAAAAGGAAATTACAATGGCTAAGATAACTCTTCAAGGTAACGAAATTAACACCATCGGCGAACTACCCAAGGTTGGCTCTAAGTTGCCGGCTTTCAAGCTGACAAAGGGCGATCTTTCTGACGTTTCGCTGGCTGATTTTGTAGGCAAAAAGCTGATTTTCAACATCGTTCCAAGCCTTGATACTGGAGTGTGTGCTGCCTCCGCCAAGCGTTTTGAGGCTGAAGTTCAAAAACTGGTGGATACCGTCGTTTTAACCGTTTCCAACGACCTGCCATTTGCTCAGGATCGCTTCTGCAAGGCCGAGGATATTACCAACGTAGTGACGCTGTCTCAGCTTCGTGATCGTGCCTTTGGGCGTGATTTTGGGGTCGAGATCGTTGATGGCCCACTGGCTGGCCTTTTATCACGGGCAGTTGTTGTGGCCGACAAGGCAGGAAATGTGATTTACACGCAGCAGGTGCCTGAAATCGTACAAGAGCCTGATTATACTGCGGTTCTTGATGCTGTTAGATAGGACGAACACTATTTTTGTACACAATTGCTGAAGGTTTTTATTGCCATTAACCGCCGTTCCTGCTACACGGTTTGGGACTTAGGTGGCGTTTTGCGCCTTGACAGTTCCCATGCCGGAGACATCTATGGCGGCAACTGGTTACAGACAATCTGATCGCAATCTATTTCGCTGGCAGCTTCAGATTTTCAGCCTTTTGTGGGCTGCTTACGCCTCATACTACCTGTGTAGGCTTAATTTTGCAGTTGCGCAGCCCTTGATTTTGGAAGAATTCGGCTGGTCTGATGCCCAAATTGGTCTGATTCCGTCTGTCTACGCGGCGGTTTATGCCATTGGTCAGTTTGTAAACGGCCAAATTGGTGAGCGCTTGGGTGCCAGACGCATGATGACTGCCGCGATGATAATCGCCTTTTTATCAAACCTTCTGTTTTCAATGACTTCCTCATATGCCCTGATGTTGGTTTTATGGGGTATGAACGGCTACGCGCAGTCAGCTGGCTGGTCTTTGGTTGTTAAAACCATGTCAAACTGGACGACTGTTAAACGGCGCGGCCTGATTATTGGTTTGATTTCAACGTGTTATCAGGTCGGTAACGTGTTGGCGTGGCTTTTGGCTGGTTGGCTTGCCGAGAAGTATGGCTGGCGTGCCACTTTCTATGTTCCGGCTTTTATCATCCTACCGGTGGCCATTTTGTTCTGGCTTGGCGTTCGTGACGAGCCCCAGGAAGCCGGATTTGCGCCTGTCAGGGATGATTTAGCTGAAGAACCTTCGAGTTCAATCATGCAGCCTGCGACCAAGCTGAGTATTGGCGAGGTTTTGCGGGTTACTTTAACAAATCGCGTGCTTTGGATTTTGTCCATCAGCTTCTTTTGTGCCAACGCCGTGCGCTATTCGTTTATGAACTGGACTGTCACTTACATGAAGGAGTTTCACGGGAACAACATCAAGCAGTCTGCTTTTATGTCGGTTGCTTTGCCTTTGATTGGGGCTGTTGGAGCTGTGTCCGCTGGGTGGATTTCTGACAACCTGTTTGGCAAGCGCAGGGCACCGGTTTGTTCGATCATGTTGTTGGCCCTAGCTGGTGTGTGCGTGGGATTTGTGTTTATAGCCCAAGGGGACGTGCTAATGGCCACGGCTATGTTGGGGTTGGCTGGATTTTTGATTTATGGTCCTGACATGCTGATGAGTGGGGCGGCGTCTGTTGATTTCAGCCATCCTAAGGCTGCTGCGGCTGCAACTGGATTTATCATGGCGTCTGGGGCTGCTGGTTCAATCTTGTCTGGTGCTGGAATTGGGTGGCTGAAGGGCGTCACTGATGAATGGGCTAAGACCGTTAAAGGCGATGAATTGCCTATGTTATTGCGAAACTTAGGTTTTGCTCCATCGGGAGCTGGTTCTGAAGTGCAGGTCGCCTCATATTTCAATCAATGGACGCTAGTATTCCTGCTACTAGCCATAATGTCAGTCATTGCAGCCTCATTAATGATGTCGCTTTGGAACGCAAAGCCAAAAGGCACCTAGCCCGGCCCTGTTCCCGTCCCTGTCCCCGTCCCTGATCCTGTCCCTGTTCCTGTCCCTGTTCCTGCTACAGATTGTGCTAACTAGCACGTTCTGGCTTCTGATTGTTTGTTCTTTTTGGCGTTTTATCTCTTCGTTGTAGTTATAAAACATGTCCGGGGGCATCCTTCCGGGAGCCAGCTCGCCGTGCCATCCCAACGGTCACTTTAGCAACGCCCGAGCCGGCGCATGGTCGCAAAAGTGACCGTCGGGTCCCGGCAGCGTCGACTGGC
>DUVQ01000196.1 GCA_012840965.1 Oligoflexales bacterium
AGGGGGCCTGTGCCCAAAGACGGCACAAAAGCGTCCTAAACAACGATTTCATACACGAAAACGCCAGCTTTAACCATCACAACAACGAACATTGCATCGCCTACCAGGGGAGTGGGGAAGGTCTAACAAAATCGCCCCAAAATTCAAGCTCAAGGCTGGCGAGCTACATCAAGCAGCCCTCACTCCGCATTGTTTTAAGGTCGTTGATAAGTGGAACAACAACGGACAGATCATTGCATCCTTGAACTGTACACATGCTACAAAATTCTCGACTCATATAGTCCGAACCCATACGAGCCCAAATCCTGAATGTGGGGGTATCAGAGACGCACGTGCCGACATCGTGTGTTTTATCATACTCGATGAGGTCGGCTACACTGTTGGTCAGACTGGTAATGGTCTCAGCCTTAACATGTTTGGACCGGCATTCAGAATCAAGCCAGAACACCCCGCCGAAGTATCCGGTGTTGTACGAAATATTGGGAAAAGGATTGTTGTAATAAACAGCAACGTCGACATCGCCTGTGGAATGGACCACCCCACTCTCATCTTCGTCCAGAGCGTCAGTGTAAGTGGGCGTTAAGGTGATTACACGTTTAGTCGCCCTAAAAATCAATGACTCAAGCCTCCTGGCGAGATACTCGGCATCCTCGGGAACCCTGGTCTTAATATCAGCCATACAGTACGCGAACCTGCCGCCTGACGATGCCTCATCACCTGAATCGCCCTGCATGCTGCCAGAGATGCTGATCTTTGGTACATACTGTGGGCACCATCCCAACTGCCCAGAGTGCCCACTGTCACCAATGTTAGCAACCATCTCCTTAATCTGACGGAAATCATAATCAGACAATGGGATAGGGGCTTGGCCGACGTCGGGAATGTGAATGAACCCCGCCTCGACCAAGATGGTATTAAGTGCTACGTGAGGACCACCAATGTCAACTTTTACCTGAGCTCGAAAGCGTTCTCTTTCGGTTGTGTACTGCTCGTCTTCGCTTCTGATCAGTTGAGGAAATCCTTCACACTGGGCCTTTCCGATGTCTTCGACCTGTTGAAGAAGGTTATAAAGTTCTTCAGAAATAAAAGAGCTGTTAAATTCGCAGTAGCTGAAGTCTCGGACCTTCAACTGTTCTGTGTCGGTCGGCCCAAATGGATTAACGCTGGGTAACTGCTGAATCGTTCTCTGGTATCGAACGGTCACATCAAACCGTCGGTATAGCGCACCATAGCACACTCGATTACTGTCGTGGGACTTCCAGTCGACCTTTTCGGCCTGCAATCGAAGTGCATCTTGGGTGTCTGCATCAATCTCGATAACGCACTCGGGCAGCGACGAAACAGTGAGCCGCCCACCAAAGAGGGTCACAGATAGGGCCTCGTAGTACGTGGTTGCCTTAGAGAACAGAAGCATTTCGAATGCCGGAATCTGAGATTCACTTTGCGGTTCTTCGTCAGGATGCCCTTGGGTTACATTTGGATTAACGTTAAGAGGTGTAGTCCCTGACTCTGAGTTGTCAGCTACATCCGTAGACGGCGACTGGTTGTCGACTTTGGGCACATCAGTGCCCGCTGAGGGGGCATCAACGTTGGAGTCTAAACATCCTGTCGATGCAACGAGGAACAAACCAATAATCGCAACAAGGGAACCACGACGGTATGTGTGTGTTGGCATTGTTTTGTCTCCAGTTACAGGCCCTCTAATTATACCGTAAGGTTTTTTTTACAACGTTTTTTCTGGTTCAACAACCGCCAGCAATTTGATATCTGAAGGCGGTGGTTACCGGTTCAGGCTTGTTAAGCTTTCAGGCTTGGTTTAGACTTCTGCGGGTTTTTGGGGCCAAAAGCTCTAGGTTTCTGTAAAGGAGTGATTAGGTGGCGATGGCCGAGTCTTTTGAAGGTTTTGACGCAGCTGATTTTCAGGCTTTTTTGCCAAATAAATGGGCGTCAAACCTGTTTAACATGGAGCGAATGAAGGTCCGCAGTAAAATGGTCGCGCTGGGGACTTTTTTGGAACCGCACCTTTTGGCACTTAGACCGTTTTCTTGGGAAGTTACCCCTTTTTCACCCACGATTCTAAACGGCAAGCGCGTTTCAGATATGGTCCTTTATTTCACCAGGACCGCAGACCAAGCCAGGGCCGTCGCACCGCTGCTTGATAGCAAGATTTCGTTGCCAGACCAGATATCCAACCCGGGTGAACACTACCAACATGTGACTTTGGGTGTCAAAATTGATGCAGATACCGTTGAGGCGGGCCTGATGGTCCATTCAACTGCATGGCTTGATGTCATGAATCTGTTGAATCGGACAAAAACCCCGGACGAGGCCCAGGAATTCTCCCACATGATTCGTGTGCTACCCCACCCTATTTCCATTGTGATTGCACCTGGGGTCGAGATTTCAAGCGGGGATTTTCTACCTTCACACTTGAAGTCGCTGGAAGAGGCCATCTTAAATAATCAGTTCCTGATCAGGTTTGGCAAAAGCTACTTGGCCAGCGATAAAGCAATTAGTTCAGCTGCTTTCAACACAACAATGAAAGACCTGCTGACGTCATTGGTACACATTTGGGAATTCATCGCTTGGAGGCCTGCCTCCAACTACCTAGCAGCGGACGACACCAACGCCCCTGTGGTTACCTCTGATGGAAGCTTGGTCCAATTCTCTACAGGTGCCAAGGTCCGCATTGTTGGCGGTCTGTTTGATGGGCGGGTGGGTATAGTCACTGATATCGATGCTAAAGGTTCATGCAAGGTTTTGGTTGGGCGAGTAACTGTCAGAACCGACCTGCGATCTTTGCAGGCCGTGTGACCTTGGTGCAGCGCCGAAAGTCACGCTCAAGCCACACACTCCGGTCGGCCAAAAAAAAATTAAAGAATATAACGACTTAAGTCATCGTCCTTGAGGATATCTCCAAGCCGTTCGCGGACATAATTGGCCGTCAGCTTCACAGTGTTCCCCGGCATGTCAGGCGCGTGAAAGGCCAAGTCCTCCAACACCTTTTCAAGCACAGTGTGCAGACGACGAGCACCAATGTTTTGATGCCTAGCATTTAAATCGGCCGCAATTTCAGCAATGGTTTCGATGCCATCTTGCTGGAATTCCAGCTTTACCCCTTCAGTTTCCATCAAGGCCTCGTACTGACGTACCAAGCTGTTGTCTGGCTCAGACAGGATGCGTACAAAATCGTCCTTGGTCAGCGCGGAAAGCTCGACGCGAATTGGGAAACGACCCTGCAATTCCGGAATTAAATCCGACACTTTTGAAATATGAAAAGCCCCGGCGGCAATAAACAGGATGTGTTCCGTGCTTACCACACCATACTTGGTCGTAACGTGGGTGCCCTCAACGATTGGCAGCAAGTCGCGCTGTACACCCTCCCTAGAAACGTCGGGGCCATGTGCAGATTCGCGACCGGCAATCTTGTCCATCTCGTCGATGAAGATAATGCCGTTGTTTTGAGCCCTTTCTAACGCCTCTTGGTTGACCTTATCAGGGTCCAGCAGCCTTTCACGCTCTTCAGCCTCAAACACCACCAAGGCATCCTTTACGGACAGCTGCTTGGTCCTGGTCTTCCTGGGCATCATGTTTCCTAGCATGTCTTGAAAGTGCAGCCCCACCTCCTCCATTCCAGCACTGGAAAAGATGTTCATCACAGGCACACCAGTCTCGGCGACATCGATCCTAATGGTCTTGCTATCAAGCTCGCCTTTGGCCAGCTGTTCCTTGATGGCCTCCCTCGACAATGGTGCAATTGGGTCCTGCTGGGAGGCCACCGCGTCAACCACCCTCTCAATGGCGTTATTTCTTGCCTTGGTGGCCACTTTTTCGGCCTCTTGCGCCTTTACCATATTCACAGAAAAGGTAACCAAATCGCGGACCATCCCCTCCACATCCCTGCCTACATAGCCGACCTCTGTGTACTTGCTGGCTTCCACCTTCACAAACGGCGCATTTGCCAGTTTTGCCAGTCGCCTAGCGATCTCGGTCTTACCAACCCCGGTCGGTCCAATCATCAGGATGTTTTTAGGGGTGATTTCATCAGCAAGAGGGCCAACTACCTGACGACGGCGCCACCTGTTTCGCAGTGCAATCGCCACCATCCTCTTTGCCTCGGCCTGACCCACTATGAATCTGTCGAGCTCGGCTAAAATCTCCCGAGGTGTAAGTTCGCTTTCCGGGCGGGTCATCCTAATTCCTCCACTGTAATCAATGAATTCGTGTAAATACATATTCCGCCGGCAATTTCCAGCGCCGACTTGGCGATTTCCACAGCTGACAACTCGGTATGCTTCACCATGGCCCTAGCCGCGGCCAAGGCATAAGCACCACCACTGCCGACCGCTATTATCCCCTCTTCAGGTTCTACCACGTCGCCGGCTCCCGTCAGCAGGAACATCTTCTCGCGATCTGCAACGATCAAAAGGGCATCAAGTCGACGCAGCATCTTGTCGGTGCGCCACTCCTTTGCCAGCTCAACTGAGGCCCTAGTCAAGTTTCCGCTGTTGTCTTTTAACTTGGCCTCAAAACGCTCAACCAGGGTAAATGCATCTGCTGTAGACCCAGCAAATCCCGTCAACACATTTCCACCGCCCACCCTGCGCACTTTTACCGCGTTTGCCTTCAAAATGGTGTTCCCCATGGTGACTTGGCCATCACCTGCCAACGCGGTTTTACCATCCCTGCGGACGGCAATTATGGTTGTCCCTCGCATTCCCTTTTCTTCCTGGTGCATTTTTACAGAAACCTCCATCAATACACAAAGTTACTCTTCTTTGGCCCTGGGATGAGCCCGGTCGTATACCTCTTGCAACCTAGCCAACGTCACGTGAGTATACCGTTGAGTGGTAGCCAACCTCGCATGGCCAAGTAACTCTTGGATATCTTTCAAATCTGCCCCGCCTTCCAACATGTGCGTCGCAAATGTGTGGCGCAACACGTGGGGATGAATATGCCTTGCCAAGGCCAGCTTTTCAGTCACTTGGTCGATAACGTTAGCGACCTGCCTGACACCTAATCTGGTGCCTCTTTGGCCTAAAAACAAGGCCTGGTTGCTGGAACCTTCTGGCAAAAACTGATCTCTTACCGCTAACCAGTTAGATAAAGCCTGCAACGCCTTTGAACCAACGGGAACTACCCTCTCCTTTCGCCCCTTTCCCAAAACTATGGCCTGACCCTGTTGGAAGTCGACATCATCAACATCCAGCCCGGTCAGCTCTGACACACGAAAACCACCTGCATACAGCAATTCCAGAATAGCCTTGTTCCTGGCACCTAGGACAGTGAAATCATCAATGGAATCAAGCAGTCCGAAAAGGTCATCAACCGGCAGAAAATCCGGCAGAACCGTTTCTTGTTTAGGCCCGCGGATCCCAGTCCAAGGGTTTACAGCAACAATCTGTCGGCGCTTCCAAAAACGATAAAGCGACCTGATAGCAGCCAATTTTCGACCAATACTGGAGGGGGCATGGTGGCGATGCACCGTGGAAAAAAACAGTTCAACGGCGCGCCGATCAGCTTTAAGGGCATCCAACCCAGCCTCTTGAAGCATCAAAAACAACTCGATACAGTCTGTGTTATAGGCCTTAATTGTATTTGGAGAGGCGTTTTTGTTTACCTCCATCCACTGTAAAAACAGCAAAAGCCCATCTAGCCATTCTTTTGGGATTAAAGATTCCGGAGACTGGACTTCATCGGTAATAGTTATTTCATCTTCAGTAGTTAATTCATGGTCTTGCTGTTTCAAAGGTTCACCTTTTTTAAATTTTCAACCAGCCTAGCCAAGCTTAGACATCAATTGGGTGGCAATTTTTGGTGTCCAAAGTCGCTAATTAAACTTCCCAAGCCCATTTGTCTTACTGGCATCGGCTCAATTAGTGATTATACTCGCTAAGTCTCATACTGGAGTACCAAATGAGTGACACACCTAAGGCGCCCAAGGGAATGAGGATAAAGGCTGACGACGCGGTAGCTAAAGGCGTTTACACAAACAACATGTTTGTAGCCCACACCAGGGAAGAATTCGTGATGGACTTCCTTGGAACTTATGTGGGTCAGGCTTTTTTGAACGCCCGAGTTGTAACCAGCCCCGGACACATGAAGCGTATAGTCAAGGCGTTAACAGAAAACCTGGCAAAATATGAAAAGCAGTATGGTCCGATCCCAGAGCCAAAAGTCCGGGAATCAGGCTCAGAAATAGTTAATTAAACTCGGTGGTTAAACAAATGGACCCAAAGTACGAATACATTCTTCACAAAGCGGCTGGACCGCACTGGAAGCGAATCGGCATCAAGCGTCGGTTTGGCATAGTCGCCCCTTTGTTTTCATTGCGAAGCGAGCGTGGATGCGGGATTGGTGATGCTGGCGACCTTTATGACATCCTGCCTTGGATGGCTGAGGCTGGCATAGATCTGATCCAGCTGCTACCAATCAACGACACTGGGCTGGATGCAGTGCCTTACTCGGCGCTATCTGCATTTGCCTTGGACCCGATCTATGTGGCTTTGGATAGGATCCCAGGAATCGAGCGTTTTGAAGATTTTTTGGGCCGCGTTCAAGCAACGGCAGATAGGCTGAATCAGTCAGAGTCGGTGGATTATCACGCAGTTCGCAGCGCGAAACTGGAGCTTTTAGAGGCGGCGCTGGAGCTTCTCGATGGCCCAGAATTGGACCAAGCCATGAGGGCGTTTGTTGCGCAACAAGAATGGCTGCCAAACTATCTGGCATACAGAGTTATCAAGGAGTTAGAAGGGTTTAGCTCGTGGGAGAACTGGCAGGATCGCTTCAACGTTCACACCGCCTACGAAGACCTTAGCAAGAGTCATCCTCAACGAATGCGGCTGTTCCTTTTTGCGCAGTGGGTTTTATTCCAACAGTTTGTTGCCGCTAGACAAAGGGCTGAAGAGCTTGGAGTTTTGATCGAGGGTGATATACCGATTATGGTGGCGCGTGACAGTGCGGATGTGTGGAAACACCGCGAACTGTTTCGAATGGACGTTACAGCCGGGGCGCCGCCAGACATGTTCACGGCGGATGGCCAAAACTGGGGTTTTCCAACCTATCAATGGCCTGCGCACAAGCAGCAGGACTACGCCTGGTGGCGAAAGCGCCTGCAGTATGCCCAGAATTTCTTTCACATGTATCGAATCGACCATGTTGTCGGCTTTTTTAGAATTTGGACGATCATGGCTGGCGAAAAAACTGGGCGAAATGGATGGTTTGAGCCGTGGGACGAAGCTGTGTGGGGTGAACATGGCAAAAACCTGCTGCTGATGATGCTTGACGCCAGTCACATGCTGCCTTTGGCGGAAGATCTTGGAACTATTCCAGATATTTGCCGTCAGACGCTTGAAGAGCTTGGGATTTGTGGGTTCAAGGTTCAGCGTTGGGAAAAAAGATGGCATGGGGACAGGAAACTCATACCTCCTGCCGAGTACATCCCCTTATCGATGGCGACTCTCTCAACCCATGATTCCGAGATTTTGGCCCAGTGGTGGGCTGAAAACCATGATGACAGGGTTGAACTGGCGCAAATGCTTGGATATCAAGGAGATCCGGGGCCGGTATTGGATCTGGAAACGCACAAGAAAATCATTACTTGGATAAAGAATTCAGGCTCGCTGTTTGTGGTGTTGATGATTCAAGAACTGCTTGGTGCCTACGGCAACCTGCCAGGCGACCCGTCAAAACACCGAATCAACATCCCAGGACAGGTACTAGACACAAACTGGACTTGGCGTTCACCAATGACAATCGAGCAGATGCTGGCCGACACCAACATGACCCAAGGCATCAAAAATCTCTAGGCCCTAGCCGCCGGCCAGCCCCGCTCCTGTCCCTGATCCTGCCCCTGATCCTGGCCCTGCCCCTGCTCCTGTCCCTGCTAATCCGATAATCACCGCGCTGTTCTAGGGAAACCCTCTGTTCCATAACCGTGAGGGGGTGTAAAAGAAATCTCACGATGCGCCACTCTGCTGACGCGCAACTCCGGGCGCCCCTGTTGGCCAATGGCGTCTACGCTGCGCTGTCGCCTGGCCAACAGGGGCGCAGGGCCAAGGATCCAAGGGTCTAGCGCACCGACTTTGCGAGGCGGAACCCGAGGGAGACGCGGCGGGAGCCGGGCGAGTAGTCGCCGCGATACGCCGCCCGCACGTACCTGACGATGCTGAACCAGGAGCCGCCACGCACAACCCGGTAAGAGCCTGTGGGTGATTCCCAAGCGGAACCATCAGTTGGGGCTCCATTGTAACTTTCGTGATACCAATCCTGAATCCACTCCCAAACGTTGCCGGCCATATCGCACAAACCGTGAGTGGTGTTGCCGCTGGGCTTACCGCAAATTGGCCATGTACTATCACGACCACAGCCATAACCACCATCGTTCATTACTGCCCGAGCACAAGTAGCAGTTTCATCACCCATGGATACTTCCAGTCGCGACCACCACTACGCGCTGCATACTCCCATTCTGCCTCACTGGGTAATCGTGACGAGAACCCCTCCATCGGCATCATCCTATGCAAAGAAAAGAGCCGCACGATTGTGGAGTACGCCCTGCACAACGCCAGCAAGCCCATCGGTGTGGCCACTTATGAAACCACTAGGACCCTGCCCCCTGTTGCAATTGCCTTTATCCCTGGTGCAATTTACAATCTCTACCACACGGCCCGCTGACGCTGGATGAGGTCAACGCTGTAGGCGATGAGATGATGGACAACGAGGAGGATTTGGATGAAAACGACTGACAAAAGTCCAACGAACGCCCTCGACCGGCCGCAGGACTATCCACGCCTGTTGAGCGAGATCAAGGAGCGCATACGCTGTGCCCAGTACCAAGCCCTCAAGGCCGTCAATAAGGAGCTGATCGGCCTGTACTGGGACATCGGGCGGATGATCGCCGAGCGGCAGGAAAAGTCCGGATGGGGCAGGTCGGTCGTGGAAAACCTGTCTTCGGACCTGCGTCAGGAGTTTCCAGGAGTCGCCGGTTTTTCCGTACAAAATCTATGGTATATGCGCCAGTTTTACCTGGAATACAACGGCCATGAAAAACTCCAACCACTGGTTGGAGAAATTGCTTGGACCCACAATCTGGTCATTATGGGCAAATGCAAGGACCCTCTGGAGCGGGAGTTCTATCTGCGCATGACCCGAAAGTTTGGGTGGTCCAAGAACGTGCTCATCCATCAGATCGATAATCAGAGCTATGAAAAAGCCATGCTCGGCCAAACCAATTTCGACAAGGTGCTGACGCCAGAACTTCGCGCCCAAGCCAAGTTGGCGGTGAAGGACGAATACACCTTCGATTTTCTGGAACTGGGCGAGGAGTACGGCGAGCGCGAGCTGGAACGGGCGCTCATCGCCAGGATCGAGGATTTTCTGAGGGCCATGGGTGGCATGTTCGCCTTCATGGGCAGCCAATACCGGTTGGAGGTGGACGGCAAAGAGTTTTTTATCGATCTCCTGCTGTTTCACCGTCGTCTGCGCTGCCTTGTCGCCATTGAATTGAAAGTCGGCGAATTCCTGCCGGAGTTCGTCGGCAAGATGCAGTTTTATTTGGCGGCTCTGGACCGGCAAGTCCGCCAGGATGACGAGAACCCCTCCATCGGCATCATCCTGTGCAAAGAAAAGAGCCGCACGATTGTGGAGTACGCCCTGCACAACGCCAGCAAGCCCATCGGTGTGGCCACTTATGAAACCACTAGGACCCTGCCCAAGGCGCTAAAAGGTCAACTGCCGTCGCCGCAAGACATCGCCCATTTGCTGGAGGACCTATGAAGCCGACTGACGCCGGCGAAAAAGGCCTAGAGTCGACTACCGTCGCCTCCCTTGTAAAAAAAGCCCGACAATCCGCACAAAAGAATTGAGCCCCTGCTCCTGTCCCCGTCCCTGTCCCTGCCCCTGCTCCTGTCCCCGCCCTCTCCCCCTCCAAATTAAAACCGTGTTAAACTTCCGCCTTGTGGGCTCTAGCTCAGTTCTCTTCATAACACGGGGATAGTAATCATGAAGCGACAGACTATCTGGATCGCAGTTGGACTTGTGGTGGGCATGTTTGCATGTTCATCTGGACCTGACCCTATTGGCGATGATGCCTCTGACAATCCTGATTCCACGCTTGATACGCAGGATACGGACGCAAATCCACCCGTAGATGTGGACGTCGATGCAGACATCACTAACGACGACGGTGATTCGGATCCTTCGCCAGACACTGAAATTGATGCAAAGGACATATCTCATGATGACGACGGTGATGAAGGAAATCACGAATGTGATAGCAGACTAGTCTATGAGGATATTGAGGCCTCTTCCACCTTGATAATGAATGCCATTAAAGTCTATCGAAAAAAAATGAAGCTTGAAAATGAGCCTGAAGACGTGGCATTTGCTGCCATGTTGGCCCATCTGGAATCCCTAGAAAACGTTTCGGACATTGTGACTGACGAATCTGGCGTCTTTTTCACCTCGCCTCAAGGCATTCGATGCGGTATTTATTTGGACCCAGTCGCCAGCATCAATTCACCGCTACCTCCAGCTGTATTCAAGCCAAATCCTGGTACAGCGACTGGTAAGGCTGGTATCTACTCCACATTGATCGAGTCACGTGGTGGTTTTCCAAACACGCACCTTGATATTGCTGAGCAACTCTCAACTGCTGGATTCCAAGCCGAATCTGTGTTTGAAGATTGGCATGTCAGCTTGAACAACATCAACCGGATGTCAGAGTTCGACGTTATCTACATCAGGGCCTATGGAGCGATTGATCGAGGCACGTTTGCTTTCATGACAGGCGAGTATGCACCAGTGGGCGATACTCCTTGTCAGGTGACTGCTGAGTTCGACGAACAGGCCATTGGACTGGGCGCCCCCATCAACTACGACGGTCGGCCGTTAATCACGGTCTACCCGAAATATTTCCAAAAAATGACATTCAAGGAAAACAGCTTGGCATATTTTTCGTCTTCCTACGGACTTAAGACAGCTACTCTTGCATCCGCGATGCATAAGCAAGGACTAGGAGTGTTTGTCGGTTGGTCGAACCCGTTGGCCATTAAACAGGAGGACGCCAACACAAACATTGTCCTTTTTGAGCGCCTTTTACAGGGGGCAACGTTGGGTGCGGCTATAACCGAATTGAAGGCTGAAGACGCCAGCTTTGGCTACTTTTGGCCAGATGAAGATGACTACGAGACCCTTTCAGTGCTGGACTACTACCCATACCCTGACGGGGGTAAAATCCGAATCACCAAAACTGGATGTGATGAAAATGCGGATTGTCCGCAAGCCCCTGAAGAGCACGTCTGCCAAAACCATCAGTGTACCAAGACAAGCTGTGCGCCAGGCTGTCTTAATCGAGAATGTGGGCCCAATCAGGCTTGTCCTGGGCTAAACTGCGGATCTTGTTCCGATAGCGAGATCTGTAACGACTCGGGCATTTGCGAACCAAAACCCCCCGACTGTCCTGCTGATAAAAACTGCGACCATCGAACTTGCGGTCCAGATCCTGTTTGTGGGGAGTCTTGTGGTGGCTGTACCAACGATGGGTCATGTGACACCAATGGTAGATGCATGCCAAAGTCGGTGGGAACTTGCGTTGAAGGCTGGTGTTTAATCCCCTCAGGCACCTTTAGTATGGGTTCTAATCAGGACGAAGCTGACTCTGACCCTTTAGAATGGCCAGTTCGGACAGTCACGATTACGCGTTCTTTCTACATGAAGCAGACGGAAGTAACCCAAGGTGAGTGGACATCATTGATAAGCAGAAATCCATCTATCTACAAGGACGGTGATGATTATCCAGTGGAGCAAGTCAACTGGTATGATGCAGTTTCTTATGCCAATGCCCTGTCGGTGCGTGATGGATTTGAAGTCTGTTACACGATGACTGGGTGTACGGGAACAGTGGGGATTGATCTTGATAATTGCACCGTAGTTTTTAGAGGTCTTGACTGTAATGGTTATCGTTTGCCTACTGAGGCAGAGTGGGAATATGCGGCCAGGGCCGGTACTACAGGGCCCAGGTATGGCGAGCTTGATGAAATAGCCTGGTACCGAGGAAACAATGAGGATAAGCCTCATCCAGTAGGGACAAAGACTGCTAATACCTGGGGATTACATGATGTGCTTGGCAGTGTTTCAGAGTGGGTGAATGACTGGTTCGAGCCTTACTTCCACCGTGACCCCGTTTGCGAGGATCCTTTGGGAGCTGAAATAGACGAGGCCAAAGTTCTACGTGGCGGTGGCTGGACTGATGAGCCAAACTTTCTGCGGTTGGCATTTCGTGGCACTGATTTCCCAAACCGCACGTCGCACACCCGCGGCTTCCGCCTAGCTAGAACAGTGCCCCCCGCCCCCATGCCCTAGTCGCCCTGCCCCTGTCCCCGTCCCTGTCCCCGTCCCCTTCACCCTGTCCCCGCTCCACGTTCTTGACATTAATGCAATCTTTGCATATCTTCACGTGGGTACTTTTTTGTTGCGATCAGCGCACTTTTCTGGTTGTAAGATGGAAGTCAAGGTAGCAAAAGTTACTGTCCAGGAACGGGAATTTCACTTGCGAACTGCTGGGGACGTTTCCGAGCTTGAGGCTGCTGCCGAATTATTAAACCGGAAATTGGTCCAGATGGCCTCCAAGACGACACAGCCGCCACATTCGGTGGCATTGCTAGTCGGTTTGGATTTGGCCGCGGAGCTCCTTCGGGAGAGGGCTAAACAAGCAGAACTCCGTGAAAAGATACGAGATCAATCACGCTGGATGCTTGATCGCTTGGACGCAGGGGAAAGTGCCATTACCTTTGGGGACAGCCCTCTGGAAGTGGAGGGGTGAGCATATATAGATCCGATTTTGTGAAATAAATTAGGCCCTGTCAGCCAAGGTAACTTGGCTTTTTTGTTCACGGTTTTTTTAGGAGGAACGCTCCGACAGGACGTCATTTTCGCGGTCGTATACAGCCTTTTTCGGGGTGAGAGCCCGTACGGGCGCCGAAGCTAGGCTGTTTGCTTACCCTCGGCGCGTTGCGCCAATTCCAGTGGCCCCTCATAACATTTTTTAGTCCGGTGCTGCAGCGTGCAGCGTCGGTAGGGGGCTTTTATGAACATATTGATATGGATCCTTGTTCCGGTGGCCATAATACTTGGCCTTGTTGCCGGGGCCGTGATTGCGGCCTCGCTACTCAAACGGTCGTATCTGGACAGAATCAAAGACATCGAAAAGACGGCGGCAGAGCGATTACAGGAGGCAACTTCGGCAAACAAAAAGGCGTTGATTGATGCTCAGAATCAGCTTAAGGGCGCCGAAAAGAGGGTCAAAACTCTTGAAACTGAACTAAAAGAAGCTCGATCAGAAGGTGAGCGAAGGGAGGAAAGGCTTAATAAACGTGAAGAGACCATCGAACGCAAAAATGAGTCGATGTCTTCCAGGGAATCTGAAGTCGCCAAGCGGGAGCGTAATATAACTGCCCGAGAAAGCACGATTAATGAGGCTGAAAAACGAACAGAGGCCCTGGTACAAGAGGCGTCAAAGACTTTACAGCGCATCACTGGGATGACACAGGAAGAAGCCATTCGTTATCAAACCGAAAAGATACTAGATGAGGTCAAGCTTTCAGCCGCCAGACAAATCAAGATGATCGAAGATGAGGCGAAGGAAGAGGCCGAAAAGAGGGCCAAACGAATCATAGGTATCGCCATTAATCGCTTTGCGGGCGAGTTTGCTAATGAACGAACGGTATCGGTGGTGAACCTGCCAAGTGAAGAGATGAAAGGGCGTATCATCGGGCGAGAAGGCCGTAATATCAGGGCATTTGAGGCCGCCACTGGGATAGACGTCATCATCGATGACTCGCCGGACACGGTTACCTTGTCTGGCTTTAACCCGGTGCGTCGTGAGATTGCCAGGTCCGCACTGGAAAAGCTGATTCAGGACGGCAGAATTCATCCCACCAGGATTGAAGAAATCGTTGATAAGGCCACAAAGGAAGTGGAAGCCAAGATCAAGGAAGCTGGTGAAGACGCCCTTTTCCAGCTTGCGCTCGGCAGCATGCACCCAGAGCTTATCAAGCTTGTTGGTCGCATGAAATTTCGAACTTCCTATGGCCAAAACGTGTTGAATCACAGTATCGAAGTTGGCTTTTTGGCGGGATTGATGGCGGCTGAGCTCGGTTTACCTGTAAAGGAGGCTAGGCGGGCTGGCCTGCTGCATGACCTTGGAAAAGCCGTTGACCAAGAGGTTGAAGGGCCCCACGCGATTGTTGGGGCTAACATCGCCAGAAAGTTTGGGGAATCAGCCGAGGTGGTCCACGCGATAGCATCCCACCACGAAGAAGAAAAGCCACTCACCCTGCTGGCCCATATCGTTACTGCGGCTGACGCGATGTCAGGGGCCAGACCTGGTGCGCGTCGTGAAAGCCTTGAAAACTATGTTCAAAGACTGCAGGACTTGGAGGCCATTTCCAACTCCTTTGATGGTGTGGAACGCTCCTTTGCCATTCAGGCTGGGCGGGAAGTTCGCGTATTGGTTGAACAAGGGCGAGTTTCAGACGAGGGCGCGTCAATGCTGGCCCGCGACATAGCCCGACGAATTGAAGAAAAGCTCTCGTACCCAGGCCAGATCCGAGTCTGTGTTATCAGGGAAACTAGGGCTGTAGATTTTGCCAAGTGACGTCTAAAGGCCTTAATAAGCCAAGTTTCTGAAATCAGGTAACTAGACGGAGAAGGAAATGGCCAATAATCAAGAGGCTTTGATGAAGCGCCTGCTGGCAGGCTCTGTTCAATGTGAAACGCCAGAGCACCTAGCCCAAAAACTGGCAAAAGGCAAACCTCTGACTGTGAAAGTGGGGTTTGACCCAACTGCTCCAGACCTGCATCTTGGACACACTGTCGTCATGAACAAGATGCGCCAGTTTCAGGATCTTGGGCACAACATCGTTTTTGTGGTGGGTGACTTTACCGCGTTGATAGGCGATCCCACGGGGCGTAACGAGGCCAGAAAGCCCCTGTCTGAAGAACAAATCCAAAAAAATGCACAGACTTACACTGAGCAAGTCTTCAAGGTTTTGGACCGTGATAAGACCAAGGTCTGTCACAACTCGGATTGGCTCAAAAAGCTTGGTTCAGACGGCTTGATTAAACTTGCGGCCAAATACACCGTCAGCCGCATGCTGGAAAGGGATGATTTTGCCAAGCGAATAGCCGCGCAGGCGCCGATTTCGTTGCACGAACTGCTCTACCCACTTTTGCAGGCCTACGACAGCGTTGTGTTGGAAGCCGACATAGAGATGGGAGGCTCAGACCAGCTGTTTAACTTGCTGGTTGGACGAGCCATCCAGCGAGACTTTGGCCAGGACCCACAAGTTGTGCTCACAATGCCGCTGCTTGAGGGTACTGATGCCAAAATGGTTGATGGGGTTTTGACTGGCTCTAAGATGTCAAAGTCCTTGGGAAATTATGTTGGCGTCAGCGAGCCCCCAACCGACCAATTTTTAAAGCTGATGAGCATTTCTGACGACCTAATGTGGCGTTATTTTGACCTTTTAAGCGCAAGACCAGCTGAAGAAATTCTTACGCTTAGATCAGAGTGCGCCAACCAGTCCAGAAATCCTCGTGACGTTAAGGAATTGCTTGCCCTTGAAATAGTTGAGCGCTTTCACGGGGCGGCCGCCGCACAGGACGCTCAATCTGCAGCAAACCAGTGGCTTAGGCAGCGAAAAGTTGCTGATTTGGAGGAAGTTTCTGTGGTTGCACTAGGTCCTGGGATAGCGCTGCCAAACGCCATCAAGGATCTTGGTTGGGCGCCATCTACAGGCGAGGTACGTCGGCGATTGGTTGAAGGGGCCATCAAAGTGGATGGTGAAAAAATCACCGATCCTCAGCACTTGCTGCTGGTTGGTAACTCCTACGAGATTCATTATGGACGCAAAAAAGCTGGTAAGGTAACTGTTATAGGTGGCTAAATCTTACACTTCCCAGTGAAGCGGCTTCACACCCTACCATCTTACACCGGGTGAATTCAACAAACGCTGTTCCTCTGCCTGCATCTTCTTGGCTTGTGCCGGCTTTTGGTGGTCATACCCCAACAGATGTAACAGACTGTGGATGAACAAAAACACCACTTCTTCGACCAGCGGATCGGCGCCTACTGGCACATCATCTGCCAGATGGATTGGCCCTTGGGCCTTGGCACGCTCAAGCGAAATCACGATGTCGCCCAAGAAGCCGCCATCAAAATCATCTAAAAAATCGGGGCTTTCGTTTGCTGCAAAGGACAGGCAATCTGTGGGGTCATTAATGCCTCTCCACTCTTTGTTAAGCCGTTTAATCGCAGCATCTGAAACAAAAACCAGCGAAATTTCACTATCATTAACCCCGGCGGCTGTAACCACCGCTTCCAAGCGTGGGCGAATTTCCTTAATAGAAATAGGTACTTTTCTTTGTCGGTTCAATATATCCAAGGCCATCCCAAAACCTCACCTGCTTTCTTGCTCAGCTGCCATCTGATAGCGAAGCCTTTCAGCGTTATAGGCGCGCACAATCGATTGCACCAGCGGGTGGCGCATAACATCTGATTCCTCAAAAACGCACATCCCGATACCGCGAACTCCATCTAAGACTGTGGCTGCGTGCTCCAAACCTGATGGGCGATCAGGTGGCAGGTCAGTTTGGCTTATGTCGCCATTCACAACCACCTTCGAGTGATATCCCATGCGCGTCAAAAACATCTTCATCTGCTCAATGGTGCAGTTCTGGGCCTCGTCCAGGATGATAAAGGCGTCAGAAAGCGTACGCCCCCTCATGAAGGCCAATGGGGCAATCTCAATCTGGCCGTGTTCTATCAGTTTTTGGCCTCTTTCCGCCCCTACTAGGTCGTAAAGAGCGTCGTAAAGCGGCCTTAGGTATGGATTGACCTTCTCGACCAAATCACCTGGCAAAAACCCCAGGCGCTCACCTGCTTCAACAGCTGGCCTAGTCAGAATAATGTGCTTAACCTTCTTGGACAAAAGGGCAGATATGGCGGTTGCCATCGCCAGGTAGGTCTTGCCAGTTCCAGCTGGCCCAAGCGCAAATACAAGGTCATATTTAGACATCAGGTCCAAATATTCGCGTTGACGCGGGGTGCGCGGTATTACACGCCCGCCAGAATTCAATTTCACCTCAGTATTTGGACTCAGCGATTCAGATGGATTTTGCCCAAGAATTGTAACACCGCGATCAACATCACCTATGGTAACTGGGTGGCCCTGAGAGACGATCTTGTAAAGCTGCCTTAAAACAGCTGCACCAGTATCAACATCATCAGTAGAACCGCTTAAAGTGACTTGATTTCCACGGATCAAAACATCTATGGAAAGTCGTTGTTCCAAGCGTTTTAAATGTTCATCGTGAGGGCCACAAAGTGCTGCGAAGTTATCGAGATTATCAAACTCAACTATCTTTTTAGTCATGCTGCTCATCTAAATCAGACGTTTCCTCCAAGTCATAAAACCTATAAGCGCCATCAGATGTGAAAAAAGCGCTGTGCTTTGCATCAGCGGGGGCAACCAAATCTTCAGTCAGCAGATCATTCAGATTCTCAGGCCGCTCACCAAACATTAACTGATATAGCCTGATTGCTCCAGCCACCCGATCATCTGCCGCCTTGTTTTCCAGCGCCCTAAAAGGGTTAAACAACGTTGCTTCTGAAGCCGACTTTGACCACGCCGCGCTGTTACTACCAATCAAACTCAATGCTAAGCCTACCAAAATCACAATCACGGTCAACATAGACATAGCACGCAAGAGACCTTGACGTCCTTGAGTGGTTTTGGAACCAGCCTTGCCATTTTCATGAACAATATGCCTAGATTTAATCAATGAAACCAAGGCTCTATGAACAACATGCATTGGTTGACAGGTGATGTTGGCCACCTCGGCAACAGTTCGAAATCCATCAACGTAAAAATAAACCTGCCTTTCCAGGTGGCCTAAATTCAAATCCTCCCATTTGGGATTTCTACCTGTGTGGTGGTGAGCCTTCGAAAAAACCATATCATCTGCCGGAATAAACTGTTTGATTTCCGGCAGTTCACCAGCTCGCCTCATAGCTTCTTTCAAAAGATGAGGGATGGCCAGCGAGCATGAACTCCCAACTTGACCCCCTAAGGCATCGTCGGTAATTTCTGAAACCGAGGCGTCAAAATCCAACGACACCTCCAAGACGGCCTCTATGTTAAGAGAATCTTTTATCTGCTGCATGGTGGACTTGGAGACTATCTTGGAGTCAACAACCAGTTCATCAATTGGTTTTCCTTTGTTTAGTGATTTTCGTTTCAACGTCTCGGCAACAGTGCCTTTCATCAACGAGCTTCGAACAAGCAGTTCTAACATGGCGTCATCATTACTTGCTTTGTGACAAATCTCGATAACGCGCCCACGATTTACACGAAACCAAGAATCATTTCCAGAACTATCGATGACTTTAAGTACCTGGTGGCCGCCAGACTGCGCTGCATCATAAAGTGCCCGGACAAAAGGTGGAGTGTGCGAACTTTCCATGGCCGAATCTACCTCCACTTAGAAATTATCACTGGCAGACTTTGCAAACCAGACATCAATCGCCGACCAGAAATACACGACTATAAGCAAAACTGGAGGCAACCAAGGCAAGGTGCCAGAGTCAAGCCCTGCCCAAGTTGTAATATCAGTAATCGGCACGCCAGGAGACCAAAGCATTGAAATAACAAGGCCAAGCAAGAAAAGCATCAATCCCCCTCGAATCGGTCTTCCAACCAAAATCTGGCCACTTCCAGGGACTGCGATAGCAAAAACGGAACGTAAAAAGCCAAACTGACCGTCAAATATTTTCTTGCGCTCGCGATGCGCTGCCAAATCCTTGGAGTCAATAAAGGCTGGCCTGACCTGTTCAAGCAGACACGACGGGCAATAGTCATATCCTGATGCATTAATATTACACATCCGGCAAGATACATCGTGGCACTTGGGGCATCTTGTTGCTGGACTTAAGTGCTTCCTAAACGAAAGAAATACGCCGGCTAGCAGCATTAGGGCCAGTGACGCCAAGGATAGCACAAATGGGGGGATTTGCCCTTCCAACAATCCGCCGTATGGCAGGACTTTAGGGAAGTCAAACAAATTCAAGCCTGAAAAGAAGAACCACGGCGAGCGAAAGTCTGGGTTTTCCAACTCGGCCAAAATATCAGCCCTTGATGAGCATGGTGATAAATCGCTGGTGAGTGATTTGATTCTGGCAACATATTCCAGCTCACCTGCTTCAGTGTTGGCCAGCAAAGAATCCAGCAGCCGGTCACGCTGCGCCCTGTCCCCCAAAAAGCCAGCCGTCAAAGCCGCCCCCCGGCCAGCAGTTGGCGAGGAAGGCCACCTTTTCAGCCCCTCAGCGTAAGCCGCCGAAGCCTTTTCCAAATCATCCCTGTTGGGTACTTCCCCTTCACAAGCGTAAAACGCCCTTGCTAAAAGCAGATTGCCCTGCAGCGTTTGTGAGTTTCCGGTCCAATCACCCTGGATCATGGCCAGATGAGCCAAAGCTGCGTCTATTGCTTTAACTGACTTGGGATTTTGCTGGAACTCATGTAGAGCCAACGCGATTCGATACGAGCTTTCTTGAGGGTTTGCCTGCGCGGCTTTTTCAATAATCGCAACCTCGTTTGGTTGACAGTAGTCTAAAAGACAGTGTGCATCGCAGGTCCGACTGCCTTATCAAATTGTTGTGGCAGCACGACGATTGAGACCAGGACTGGGAGCGCGGCTGTAAGAAAGAACCGAAAAAACACCGAAAATGTTTCAGCATTGCGGGAATACCTTAGGATTATTAGGTTCCACAGCAGTACACTTCCAAGAATCCCAAGGCCAGCCATAAAGGGCAAAACCAGTAATAGCAAGGCGACAGCAATGTGGAGACCAGACAAAATGAATTGACGAAACCTGGCAAAAAAACCCTTGGATTTTTTAATGTCTGAGGCTGTTTTAGCCCCTTTTTCGCCGCCTGGAAACAGATCTCCAATATCGTGAAGGATCTCGCGCCTGACTTTAAGCAGGGATAACAATGAGCTGATAATTATCGAAACGACAAGGGCCCCAAACACATAATACGAGGCGTTAGCACCGCCTATCACCCAGGCCTTTGGATTGGATGCCCACACTGAAAGCCCATCAAATACAGACAACAAGGCCTGCCCAACCCCAGAAAACCCATATAACAATCTGGCCTTAGCCAAGGCAAAATGAGCCTGTGGCAGATCAGGAGCCAACTGGACTATCAGGCCCATTATTTGATTGCACTCAATGGCGCCTGTAAAGACCTTTTGGGCGCGTGGAATTACGCCGGCTGCCACAGTCGTAAGATTGTGTATGTTGTGGTCTTTTTTGGCGCTGATCAAGCGTTCCAGCATCAGTGTAGTGGCTTCAGTATCGCCTCGACGTACTGCGGTAAAAAGCGCGGCTACCTCAATTTTAAGGTCACTGGGAATGTCGATGGTTAGACTGGCGGGCTGAGGCTGCTCGGCTGTGGTATCGATAGGAAACGCCAGCAACAATGACACAAGCGTTAAAGCATAAGCAAACCTGGCACTCAATCCCATGGCACACCGCTGCATCGGACAGAAGATGATAAGAACAATATCACTGAAAGAGAAGCTAAAAGCGCAACCAGACCTGGTGAATGACAGCAATTGGCTTCAGGCCGAGCATGTGGGGCGAACTACTTACCGCGTTTTCGACGTTCGTGGCGCATCTTTTTACGCATTTTCTCGTATTTATGCTTACGCATTTTTTTTCTTCGTTTCTTAATGACACTACTCATTCTGCACCACGCTCCTTTAGCGAGTAGAAAACGCAACGACGGACAATTTTAGTGGCACACCGGCCAAATGTCAATAGCCACGCAGACGTTAAAAGTAACAACAAAGCTAAGACGAGCGCCCTGCCCCTGATCCTGTCCCTGCCCCAGCCACCCAATCACGAGGGGGAATCTTTTTAATCAGTCATAAGATTGACTATCTCTACCCTTCAGGATAAATTTGCTTGACATCGCTGGGGCTATGGGTAATTTCTTTACCCGGGTGTTTCTTAGGTATTGTGTCAAAAATAGGTCCAGGGGTAGGCTTTAATTGCCCTTTTGCGCAGATCCTGATCTGCTGAGGACGGAGGCCCAATGAGAACAGGTTTTTCAGGTTCGGAAGAGACTTTGCTTGGTCGTGGTGCTGAGTTTAATGGCACGCTAACCTTCAAGGATTCCGTACGCATCGAAGGGAAACTCACCGGTGAGATTTCCTCTGATGGTACTTTGATTATTGGAGAAGGCGGTGAAGTTCAAGCGGAAATCAAAGTGGACACCGTGATTATTCAAGGAAGGCTGGTTGGAAACGTCCAGGCAAAATCCGCTGTGGAACTGCACGCAACAGGTTTTCTTAAAGGTAATGTAACGACTGTAAGCCTTAACATTCATAAGGGTGCGATATTTAATGGGACCAGCTCCATGCCGGAGGGGCCAATAACTGCCCAGCCGCCAGTTCAAACCAGTACTCTACCTGACTTATGACGCCCAGCATTGCCACAGCAAATCTTAGACTTTTCAAGACATTGGTGTTGTTCTTCATCATTGGTTCTGTGGTGGCTTGTGCCTCGGATAGCGGTGGCTTGGCTGCTGAAAGCCTTGTGATATCGCCGTGCAAAGGCGACCAAGCCACTGAATTTTCAGCGTTTTCAATGGAATTTGACCGCCTTGCTTGGATTTCTTTAAATGAAACAGTGGCAACCTTGGAGCTGCGTAAAGGTCACAAAGCACCGACCGAGTCAGATTTTGTGGCCCTACAGTTTACTGACCTAGAAAATACAAAAAATCGATGGCAGGCGGGTGAAAAGCTGGCTATCGATAACGACAAGATTCGAGTGTCAGTCAGTTTTAATCAGACATGTCCAGACCAGGTCCAGCCCTTGATCGCGCATGAAGGAGAACTTTTTCTGGATTCCTTTGATGTAAGAGATGGTGGAGAGGTTGCTGGAAACGCCTTGTTTTACTTGAAGGATCTTAGAACAAACGAAAATGTCAGCTCTGAGGTGAGACTTGAGTTTAGTGTGGTATTAAAGCGTGGTTCACCCCACGAGTTCTTTTCGCGAACACTGACTGCCACAAATATCTTTGAACATAGTGAGGGAGCAAGATGAATCAGGAAAAAAAGCTGATGATCCAGAACATTGCAAGTGACTTGAGTGCTAAGTTTGGGGTTGATTTGCAAAAAAGCACGGCCGTGACTGTGCCACCAAAAGATCAGCCATTAGCCCGCTTCATCGACCATACCCTGTTAAAGCCGGATGCAATGCCAAGTGATATTGTGAGGTTGTGTGAAGAGGCAAAAAAGTATGACTTCTTCTCGGTTTGCGTGAATTCAGTCTATGTCTCCCTTTGTGCAGAGCAACTGCAGGACACTGACACCAAAGTGTGCTCAGTTGTTGGTTTTCCATTGGGAGCCATGCTTGGTTTCGCAAAAGCCTTTGAGACAAAGCAGGCCGTTTTGGCCGGGGCTGGTGAAATAGATATGGTTTTGCCAGTCGGTTTGCTTAGGGCTGGAGAGCTGGCGGCGGTTTTGGAGGATATTAAGGGGGTGGTCGAGGCCGCAGATGGAAGATGGGTCAAGGTGATCTTGGAAACGTCCATGCTCAATGATGAGCAAAAGATTCAAGCTTGCTTCTTGTCAAAGCTGGCAGGCGCAAAATTTGTAAAGACATCCACAGGTTTTGGCGGTGGTGGTGCCACAGTGGCAGACGTGGAATTAATGCATCAGTGTGTTGGCGATTCTATGTTGGTTAAGGCCTCTGGTGGGGTCAGAACCTACGAAGACGCTATGAAGATGATCGCGGCTGGAGCAAGCAGATTGGGCGCCAGCTCGTCAATCAATATCGTGACCAAGGGTTCTAATGACTCGTCTGGTTACTAGCCACATTCAGATGCTTGGTTGCAAACAGCTCGGCGGCTTTATAGGAAGACCGCACTAACGGGCCGGAGGCAACAAACAAAAACCCCAATTCTCGGGCAGTTTTTTCAATCAAATCAAACTCTTCTGGTGGTAAGTATCTTTCAACGGGCCAGTGTTTTTTTGTCGGTTGCAGATATTGGCCAATAGTTACCATGTCGACATCGACGGCTCTTAATTCAGATAAAGCCTCGCGAATTTCTTCGAAAGATTCACCAAGCCCAACCATCAACGAAGATTTAGTCAGAATGCCTGGCTTTTTTTGCTTAGCCTGGCGCAAAACCTCAACGGAGCCTTCGAAAGAAGCTCTTGGGTCACGGATTTTGGGGCTTAAACGTTTAACGACCTCGACGTTGTGGCCCAACACATCTGGAGCAGCCTTTAGCAACACATCCAAACGCTCGTCGCGGTAATCTGGAATCAAGGCCTCAACCTTGATGCCATCGTTCAATTTGCGAACTTCAGTAATCACATCTGCAAAGTGCTGGGCGCCACCGTCTGGCAGGTCGTCTCGGTCCACGGAAGTAATCACCAAGTATTTTAATCCAGTCTGGGCAACAGCACGAGCGACCCTTGCCGGCTCATTTGGTGGCAAGACCCCTTTGGGATTTCCGGTAATTACAGCGCAAAAACGACAATTTCTGGTGCACATTTCGCCCATTATCATGATTGTCGCAGTACCATCTCCAAAACATTCCCCACGATTCGGACATCTGGCCTCTTTACAGACTGTAGCCAAGCCAGCTTTAACAAGTCGCTTTTCCAGCTGGCTACTAACTGGACCAGATGGAAGTTTGGTCAAAAACCACTCAGGAAGTTTATTCGTCGTCATCCTAGCTCCATAGAACAAGCACCGCCGGCATTGTATGCCAAGCAAAACTCACCGCCAACTCGAATTAGCCCCTGCCCCCGCCCCCAGTCCCTGTCCCTGGTCCTGCCCCCGCCCTCCGTTTGTGATACGATTGCAGATGCCTGCAAAGGAGGACATCATGGCTGGTCATAAAGTATCCGCGTTGGACATACCTAGGAATGCTGCTGTCGTTGTGTTGACTGGGGCTGGCGTTTCTGCTGAGTCTGGTATCGCCACCTTTCGAGACTCTGGTGGATTGTGGGAGCAGCACAGGGTGGAGGACGTCGCCACCCACGAGGGATTTGTAAAGAACCCTGAGCTGGTTTGGAGATTTTATTCGCTTAGGCGGAAAGATGCTTTGAGGGTGCATCCCAACCCTGCCCATTACGCCATTGCTGCTTTGGAAGAATATTTGGCGGATAAAGGCAGTTTCACCTTGATTACACAGAATGTAGATGGCCTGCATAGTCGAGCGGGCAACAAAAACGTCCTGGAAATCCATGGTTCTTTGTTTAAAACCAAGTGTGACAACCCCCGTTGTCCTGCGTCTGAAACGCCGTTTGATGATGAAACCACTGACTATGACGCGCTGCCCAAGTGTGAAAAATGTGGCGGCCTGCTGCGCCCAGACATCGTTTGGTTTGGGGAGCAGTTGGACCGAGTCACTGAAGCTAAAGCCATGCATGCAGTTGGCGAATGTGAGATTTTTTTGACCATTGGCACTTCAGGGGTCGTTTGGCCTGTGGCTGGTTATTCCAGGCTTGCATACGAGCTTGGGGCCAGGACTATAACCGCGAATCTTGAGCCTCCGGCCAACGTTCAAAACTACCGGGAAGTCTATTTAGGAAAGGCTGGCGAAGTGGTACCTATGCTGTTGGCAAATGTGCTAAACGATTAATGTTCTGATTTATCTAGCATATCAACACTACACGATGTAACAATCACGAAGATCTGATACTATCCGGCGCTTTTTTTAGGAGGCTCAACGTGTCTGAAGAAACGGTCGAAATCAAAAACCACAGGGAAGCAATCGAAGAAGTTATCGACCAGATCCGCCCCGCTTTACAACGTGACGGCGGTGATTGTGAACTGGTTGATGTTTCCGAGGATGGAAAAATAGTATTTTTGCGCCTAAAAGGTGCCTGCGCACACTGCCCCTCCGCCACATACACAATCCAGTACGGAATAGAACAAGTCTTGCGCGAGATGGTCCCGGGAGTCGAACGAGTCCAGCAGGTTATGTAGCCTATTGTCCGGGATTTTCACACATCTGCGTGTCTTGGGAGCACACCTTGCCATCTGGGCACTCACGATCAATGGTGGCATAGCAATCGTTCTGCATTTTTGGACAATAATCTTCAACCAATCCAAAACACCAGTCGCCCAAGAACTCGGGGTCGTCAAGGCAGCTATCGTCACATGGAGGTGCACACATGTGTTTATTGCACTTCTGCCCTTCAGGGCACTTACGTGCTTGATAGACCATCCTGCCGCATTCGTCATCGAGACTTCCGACGCATTCATATTCCCCGCTGTCGTCACATTCCAAGGGTGAGCCTTGCGCTGACGAGCAAATTGGATCGTTCTGACAGTGAGGATTGTCACCAGGTGAGTCAGGGTCATCCTGACAAGAAGAAACGGCCAACAATAGAACGGCTAACAAAAGAACTCGCATTGATGATTTCAAGGTCATTGAATTATCCTCCAAAATCTACAGCCAACCAGAAACATGCAGACTACAAAACCACCTCAAAGTTGATGGACGCCTAACAAACAAATCCGCAATGCCATCACCATTATAGTCTCCTACACTGATCCGATCACCAGGATCATAAGCGTCAAGCATCCCATCGATAACAGGTTTAATACCTCCACTTAGAGCATTAGCAGTAGTATTCGTTATGTAGCCTATTGTCCGGAATATTCACACATCTGCGTGTCTTGGGAGCACACCTTGCCATCTGGGCACTCACGATCAATGGTGGCATAGCAATACAGGACCATTGAGGAGGGACAATAGAAGTCGTGTGTTCCGGAACAGTAATTAACAGCAAAGTCAGGGGCCTCTAAGCAGCTGTCATCACAAGGCGGAAGACACCGGCCTTGCATGCACTTCTGGTCACTTGGGCAGTCGTGTTCGATGATGTTGGCATAGCACTCCTCTTTCATATTTGGGCAGTAGCCGATGTGTAATCCAGAATAACATGTGCCAACATAGAACTCGGGGTCGTCGGTGCAGCCATCGTCACATGGAGGAATACACTGGTATTCATAGCACTTATGCCCTTCAGGACATCGAAACGCTTTGTAGACAAAGCCACCACAATCAGGATCGAACATCCCAGAACATTCGTGGTCCTCGTCGCCGCATTGTACATCAAGCGCAGCAGGTACTGAGAGGCAAGGAGGGTCGCTTCTGCACCGAGACTGAAGGTCCAGTGCATCCGTGCCCTCACTACCATCGTTCTGGCAGGAAGAGACGGCCAACAATAGAACGGCTAACAAAAGAACTCGCATTGATGACCTCACGGTTAACATCCTCGAAATGATAATGAAAAAAAAATACAAATCAACGGACCTTCGAGCATATGGTCGAAAGCTCACCCCCAGTAGGTTGTCCCTGCCCCTGTCCCTGCCCCTGAGCCTGTCCCTGTCAATTTGCCTGTTTTAGTTTCTGATGTTTGTTCTTTTTGGCGTTTGACCTCTTCGTTACAGTTGTAAAACATGTCCGGGGGCATCCTTCCGGGAGCCAGCTCGCCGTGCCATCCCAACGGTCACTTTAGCAACGCCCGAGCCGGCGCATGGTCGCAAAAGTGACCGTCGGGTCCCGGCAGCGTCGACTGGC
>DUVQ01000212.1 GCA_012840965.1 Oligoflexales bacterium
AGCTTTTAATAGTGGTATCCGTACTAGGATTGGGTTGTTCAGGCCCATCGGAACCAACCCTGAACAACGATACCGAGCCAACAAACGACAACGGCGCGGTTGAATCTCGTGAGTGCGGGGAAATCTTAAACCCAACATGCCAGTCAAACAACTGCAAGTTACCATCAGGTGGCTACGGTCTGTGCCACCTCGACAGCAAGCTTAATTGTGTATGTGACGAAAAGGACGATGTTACTAATGACCCCTGCATCCCCATCAATAACCCAAGGTGCGAACCAAAGAGCTGTGAAACCGAGGATGGTTTACTGGGTAAGTGCTCAAAGTTCAACGAAGAGCTTTGCTACTGTAATCCTTCCGAAACTCCGGAGGATCCAGACAAGAACCCTTGCGGTAAGACATTGAATCCCGAATGTAATCCTGATAAATGCAAGATGACTGGCGGGGAAGACGGAAAATGCACCCTGACCGCTGATAACGAGTGCATCTGTGACAAAGAAGAAGGTGAACCAGAACCAGACAAGGACCCATGCGGTAAGACGCTGAATCCCGAATGCAATCCTGATAAATGCGAGATGCCTGGCGGAGAAGAAGGAAAATGCACCTTGACCGCTGATAACGAGTGCATCTGCGACAAAGATGAAGGTGAACCAGATCCAGACAAGGACCCATGTGGCGAAGAGTTGAACCCGGAGTGTAGGGAAGACATATGCGACCTTCCTGATGAAACTAAAGGCTTCTGCCAAATGGATGGGGAAAGTTGCATTTGCGCTCCATTGCCGGATGAGCACCCCTGCGGTGAACTCCTGAATCCGGTGTGCGATCCAGCTGAATGCACCCTTCCAGACAATGAAAAAGGCATTTGCGAGCTTGACTTGGCTGGCGAGGACGAGGCATGCGTTTGCACCAAGATAGACCCTTGTGGAAGAGGCGTAAATGCGATGTGCTCACCTGTTAAGTGCCTGATGCATAATGGCCTAGAAGGCAGATGCGGTAGGTCTTCAGCCCTTGATTGCGACTGCCAAGACTCTAGCGTAATACCTGATGACCCATGTGGACCCATCGATAATCTTAAGTGCGAACCTAACGGCTGTGAAACCCTTGGTGGAAAGCCTGGTGTATGTGGATTACGAGGCTTGGTGTGCAGTTGTGTGGAAACTACACACGACGATGCCTGTTCCAGTTCAGTCAACCCCCAATGTGAACCTAGGACTTGCGAAACCGCGGATGGACTTAAAGGTGAGTGCACTTCTCGATCCGTGGGCATGGTAATCAACAGATGTCTTTGCTCGGCCTTACCAGATTCATGTAAGGAGGCCTTTGATTGTTTGGATCTTGTGTGGCCTATCGACTGCCTTGGCCGGTGGGAATGCAAAGAGGGCACATGCTCGGCTGTATGCGATATAGAGCAGTGTGGCAATGACGAGTGCGAACCTTATCTTGGGGAAAGTCGGACGTCATGTTCAGAAGACTGTGAAGATTACTGCTTCAAAAACTCAGACTGCGGGATAACTGAGTATTGTGAATTCCCTGAGGGTCAGTGCAAAGCACCAGGCAAATGCGAACGTAGACCACCAGCATGCCCTGGGGATTACGACCCTGTTTGTGGATGTGATGACAGAACCTATCCAAACTCGTGCTCAGCAGCACAGCGCGGCGTAAGCCTTTTTAGCGATGAAGCATGTATTAGCACCTTCCCGTAGCCACACTCTTGGCCAAGTGTCTTGACCCCGTGACAGCTAGCAGGCGGTATTACTAGGACCAGCAACCAAAACCAAAATGTATTTTTGACTTTCGCAATCAGGATTCGATAGGATCCGGCTCGCTGTTTTGCGGTTGAGGGAAATATGACATTGGCCAGATTTACTAAGCTCTTTTTGGTGGTAGCGGTAGTAGCGTTTGGATGTTCGGGACCTGCTGAGCCAATCGCGGATAAGGACGCAAAAAAGGACACGACGGTTGAGACCTCAGAGTGTGGAGAGTCTTTAAATCCGATGTGTGAACCAAACTCCTGTCTTTTGGCTTCAGGTGCTGTAGGCCTTTGCCGGCTTGATAGCGAGCTGAATTGTGTATGCGACGAAAAAGAGGTTGTCACCAAAGACCCTTGCATCTTGCTTAATAACCCAAAGTGCGAACCAAAGAGTTGTATCACCAATGATCAACATTTTGGCCAGTGCACGAAATACCAACACAGGTTTTGCTACTGCGCCCCAGAAGAACCTCACATAGATCCAGACTTCAACCCATGCGGTGGCGATTTAAATCCAATGTGTGAAGCAAATCCATGCAAAATGAACGCAGATGAGGACGGAATCTGCATGTTAAATGCTGATAATTACTGTCATTGTGTGAAGGATGAGGAACCAAATAAGGACCCTTGTGGCGAGGAGTTGAATCCTACGTGTGAAGAGACGGCTTGTGAGCTTGATGGTGGCACCGCTGGCAGCTGCAAAATGGCCGGTGATCAGTGCGTCTGCGAGCAGCTTGTGGAAGAAGTTCAGGACCCTTGTGGCGAGGAGTTGAATCCTACGTGTGAAGAGACGGCTTGTGAGCTTGATGGTGGGGGAACCGGTTTGTGCACGCAAACTGGGGGAAGTTGTACCAGCTCTGCTGAGATCCCAGACACAAACCCTTGCGGTATAACGCTGAACCCACAGTGCAGTCCTGTAGATTGCCTGCATGAAGAGGGTGGAGAAGGCACCTGTGAATCGGATGGAGTTAGCTGCATTTGTGTCAGGAAATCAAACTGTGGAGACTACTTCAACCCCTTATGCGCACCAATCAGGTGTCAAACGGAAAACGGTTACGGGG
>DUVQ01000197.1 GCA_012840965.1 Oligoflexales bacterium
CTATGAAACTAAGCTGAGGTATCGAATTCCAATTGATTAAAGGGACTTTTAGCCACAGCAAGTCATTACTTTGGGCGTTGGTGCTCCCTTTAGGGTTGCTGCTGACCCAACCTGCTGCCTTTGCCCTAGTGCAGCCCCTAGATGAAGACACACCCGTGACTTTATCAACCGGCATTGGCTCACTTGCCGCCGCTACGCCAGATGACGACGCGCCCAAGGGCCAATCATGTGAAAATTCTGTAATAGATGCTGTGGTTCTTGAGGGGTGCGATGCACCGTTTTGTCAAGATAAAAGGTTTAAGGAAGCGCTTATAGATTTTACCGGATTGGCTTCTGGACAATTCGTTTCACAACAGCTGATCACAGATGTTTTAGATGGCATAAAGCGCCTAGGCCTTTTTAAGCAAGCTGAGCTCTGGTGTGTCGAAGGTGAAGATGGCCGCGTTGCATATCTGCACCTAAAGCCGCTGCTGCGGGTTAGAAAGATAATCTTCAAGGGTAACAAGCATTTTTACGATAGCGAGATTATGGACCGCCTACCGTTGTTTAGGGGCGATGCTTTGGACCCAAGCGATCGGGCCTCGAAAAATCAACTGGAGCAGGCTGTTGACACCATTAAAAGGGCTTATCAGGAAGACGGGTTTGCCAGCACAGAGGTGAGCGCAGAATGGAAAGAGATCGAAAACAGCTTTATTGATGTGACCTTTAGGATTGAGGAGGGAATAAGGGTTAGAGTTGAACGATTTTCCTTTGATTTAACGGCCACTAGGACGGTAGAAAACGAAGGAAACCTAGAGCAATGCCCATCCATATCTGAGCGCGACTTAAGGCACTGGTCTGGTGCTACCACGGGAATGTCAGTTACTGAAAAGGCAAAGTCTGAGGTAAACAGAAATCTTACAAGGGCGCTGCGAAAGATTGGGTTTGTTGGTGTAAAGGTTGAGGTCAAGTTTGAGGAAACAAGGAAAAGGCTTGTAGTTAAAGCTACATACGACTCGTGCTATCTCATCAGGTTTTTTGATCGTAAAAGACCTGAGCCAGGTCGTATTGGATTTAAGCCTGTAATTGATGATTCATTGCTAAACGCGTTGCCATTTGCTGATTCCGGAACTTTTGATATCACAGAGGCTGAACTTGGAGTGGAAGAGGTCAGGGCGTGGTATGAAAATCGCGGATATTTGCTGGCAGATGTCGTTTTGGACTATCGCTCAAGACGTGGGCAGTTCGAGCGTAGGTACATTTCAGGGCTGCGACAAGGTCGCCGAGCGATTGGTGAGCGCCCCAATGTAGAGTTTGGTTCTAATGTGAATGGAATTATTACGTTTTTGATCACTAAAAATGACAGAAATGAAATCCGCAAGATAAGAATCAGCGGTAACAAGGCCATTTCCACTGCCAGAATTTTGGAGGTTATGGCGACCAAACCTTACGACTTTTTTGGTGACGCTGGGGCGGTATTAACGGATCAAGTGTTTTACGACTTGGAAAGGATTGAGGCCCTGTACAGAGATGAGGGCTTCCATCACATCAATTTTGGTGGCTCGCAAGATGTAGAAGTAAGACAGCGGCACCTGGAAGTTGTGGATAATGAAACGGTAATTACCTACCTTTCTGATGGTCGTGCTTTCAAAGTGAGGCAACCTCTTGATACATCAGGGGTTTATCTGGAAATTAGCATTGATGAGGGGCAGCAGTCGAGAATAGGAAAAATTACCATCGATGGTGTCTCACAACTTGATGTCAGTGAGGTTGAAAAGGCGCTAAAGCTGCATCCTGGTGACCCTTATTCTGCGACCAGAATGAAGGCTGCCAGGGAAAGGGTGCTAAGGCTGTACAAGAGCAAGGGCCACCCTGAGACAAGCATTGAGATTGATTGTGCTGGGTCGCAGGAGCAGAGCTGTGGACCACAGGTCCCTGACCAAGTTGACGTCGCCTTTACCATTTCAGAAGGGGCTTTGGTCAGGGTAGGCCAAGTTTTGGTTCACGGTCAGCGTCGTACTAAAAGTGCCATTATTCATAAAGATATGCCAAAACCTGGTGAGCCTTACGACGCTGAGCAGATTGCTAGATCGGTGCGCTCATTAAACGACTTGGGGGTTTTTGATTCGGTTAAGGTGACTCCAGTTAGCCGTGAAAGTGAGCAAGATGGTGAGGCTGAAACTGCCTTGCTTGTTGAAGTTCGGGAAAACAAGTCCCGTTTTGTGGATTTTGTTGTTGGCTTTGAAAAGTTAGACGATACAAGGGCCAGTGACCTTCCAGGCTACATAACCTCGGTTCTGTCTAATTACATGTCACTGACTGACCTTTCGACTACTGGTTATGGAAAGGCCCTTGGCATGGCGTTACCGGACATTTTGTTTTCCTTGGAGGTCAGATATACGGATCTAAACTTTCTTGGAAGGGCCAAACGCCTGTATGTTCCTGTAAAATATGGGCTTTCAATGACTGCCTGGGATAGATATGCGTCCTTTACCCCAACTTATATTGACCCGAGGTTCTTTGCAAAGGGGCTAGCGTTGCGGGTGACCCCCTTTGCAATTTATGACCGGGCGACCAGCAGATTGGATCAGGCACAATTTGGGGCAGAAGTCGCCCTTTCAAAGGAGTTATTTCCCAGATTATATGGGGCTCTTTCCTTTGAGACAGGGGTTATCAATACCAGGGACCCAGAGATAACTACAGAGTATGATGGCTGGCGTTTTGAAAGTAAGGTAATGCCTACCCTTACCTATGACCGTTTGGACCATCCAATAAATCCCCAAAATGGTGGCTATTTGCAAGCCTCCTTGGCCTACATTAACAGCTTGCGTGAAGGCAACTTTTTGAAATATGAACTGCATGCAAAGGGCTTCATAACCTTTAGAAAACTGGTGACTTTTGGGGTGTCTGCCAGAGTAGGTGGAAGCCAGTCTTTTGGGGCAGCCAGCCGTTTACCGCTGCAGGAACGTTTTTCGCTGGGCGGCAGTCGAGGGGTGCGCGGGTTTACCATTGATGGCATTGGGCAATACAACAGTGATGGCTCTTTAAAAATTGAGACCCGTGAGGGTGATTCAGGCCAAATCAATTATATCAAGCCATATGGCGGAGACCAGATGTTTACTGGAAGCCTTGAAGCTAGGTTTCCCATTTTGCGTTCGATAAACCTGTATGGCAGTCTGTTTTATGACTTTGGTGCTTTGGCTGATGAGTGGCTGGAATTCAATCGAATGAGTATTCGCCATTCTGCCGGACTAGGCATTAGGTACCTGTTGGCTGGAATGATTCCGATTTGCTTGGATTATGGTTTTATTATCGACCGCCGGTGCCGCGACGTGGACCGCCAGACTGGGGCCTGCGTCCAGAAGGAGAAGGTCGGGAACCTCCACTTCGGGATTCTTTATACGTTTTAGCGCTAGCCTCTGCAGGCTTGCCTTTATTTGATGGCTTGTCTTTTTTGGGGGGCTGCGGTTTTTTTAGCGCTACTGGTCGTTTGGGTGCTAGGTTTTGTCCTTCCATAAGGGATTGCACCTCTTCGTCGGTCAACAGCCTAGTGGCCCCAATTGGCAACCTGCCAAGAGAAACCGTTCCAAACCTGACTCGCTTTAGCTTTAAGACGTTACATCCAACGGCGGCGAAAATACGCCGAACTTCGCGATATCGGCCTTCAGTCAAAACGACCTCCACCCACTCGTTGGTTTGAGCCATACGAAGACGTGAGATTCTGGCTACTTTAGCCCGTCCGTCATCCAAAGTTACGCCTTTAAGTAGCCTGTTTGGTACCCATTCTGGTAGTAATCCTTGGATCTTGACTTCATAAACGCGCTCAAGGCCAGAAGAGGGGTGAGTCAAGCGCTTGGTGAAATCACCGTCGTTAGAAAAGATTAATAATCCTTCAGTTTGGAAGTCCAGACGACCAGCCGAGTGGACTCGCACATCAAGCGGTGGTAGCAGTCGATAGACCGTTGGCCTGCCCTTTGGGTCACTTGCGGTGCAGATCGTTTCCTTGGGCTTGTTCATCATCAGGTAGACGCGTTTTTTTACTGGACGTACCACTTCACCGTCAAATGTGACCTTGTCTGTGCTGGGATCAACGGCCTGACCCAGGAAGGCTAGCTTGCCATTTACCATGACGCGGCCTTCTTCGATAAGGTTTTCTGCCTGCCTTCTGGAGGCAATGCCTGAATCTGCTAGAAATTTCTGTAATCGAATCATTTGGAACAACCTGCCAATTTTTCTGGCCCAGACCTTGTTATTTCAATAAACCAGGCGACTAGCCTTATTGTATCGAAAGGTGTGATCAAGGTATCATGCTGCACCAACGCCCGCAAGGGGGTGCGACTGAAGTGATGTTGGGAGTCATTGCATGAAGTACAAGTTTGAACACGAATTCGACTGTGACCGTGATACCTTGATGCGTATCATGTATGAAAATGGAGTGTTAGAGCTTCTTAAGCCGGAATTGACAACAATCATTGAGGGTGAGTCTTTAGAGTGGCAAGAGCTTGATAACGGGGTTAAGCGCCGAGTGCGCTATTTACCAGTGCCAAAAATCAAGGCTGTAGGTCCCAAAAAGGTTGACCCAAAGTGGATGGAATGGGTTGAGGAATCGGAAGTTGACTTTTCCAAGTTTAAAGGCTTTTACAGAAACGTACCTACCACTGAAGGTGTTGCCAAATTATTGAAAAACCGCGGTGAGTTTGAGTTTGTTTCTTTGCCTGGTGGACGTACAAAAAGGATTACCTCGGGTGAACTACGAGTTGAGGTTTTTATTCTTGGGGCGATTGCAGAGCGCTTTATTCACGACTTTGCCAAAGAGATTTTGGATGAAGAGTCTATGACACTTAATAAATTGATTTTACGAAGGAATTCATGAAGCTTGGCCGGGTTGTAGGTACAGTTTGGGGGGCCAAACAATCGGCTGGCCTTAAAGGTAGGCGAATCGTTGAGGTTCAGCCTTTACACTTTGAATCTAAAGTCGCCCCCAGAATTGTAAGTGACGAAAATGTTGACGATTTGCTGGCTGATTTTACTATGATGGCCGTGGATCCTTTAGGGGCAGACATTGGCCAACTGGTGTTGGTTGCAGTGGGAAGCCGAGTCAGGGACTTGGTAGTTGGTCCTGAAGTGGAAACAAAAAACTGTGTTATCGCGATTGTAGACAGGGCCGAGTTAGGCTGAGGTCGGGGGTAATGTGATTTTAGGGCGAGTTGTTGGTCAGGTGTGGGCCACCAAGCAGAATCCCAGGTTAGTTGGACAAAAGCTTCTTGTGGTCCGTCCTCACACCTGGTATTTGCCGGATCATGATTGTGACCACCTGATTGTGATTGACCCTGTTGGAGCGCAAGTTGGGCAGGACGTGGTCGTTTGCATGGGATTGCCGGCCAGATGGGCTGCTGGTGATGTGCGATATCCCGTGGAGGCCTCGATTGCTGCTATTGTCGACTCGGTGGAGCTGGGTGAGGGGCTGGGGGAAGGGGACAGGGGCAGGGGCAGGATCAGGGACAGGGAAAACGTTTGTGCTGTTTAGCAGGATTTGGAGCTAATTGGAGCTAAAAAGACGTCGAGAGGGCACCCTGCAACATGGTCCGGGGGCAATCCTGGAGGGCGCTATCGGGAGTTGCCGGGACCCGACGTCTTTTGGTTGACATGAAGGACGCGAAGCGGCCCGTCCGGGCCAAAAGGATGAACGTGCACGTTAGCAATCGTATATTTCGCCCGGACGATGTCACTAAGAGACAGTCGGGGTGGCTACGGGAGATTTTGGGTCCGGAAGGATGCCCCCGGACATGTTTTAAAACTGTAACGAAGAGATCAAACGCCAAAAAGAACAAACGATCAGGAGTCAGAACAGACTCATTTGCAGGATCCGTAGCAGGGACTGGGGAGCTAGAGACTGGTGCAATAGAGAGGTGACCAAAGGTGATTCGAGGTCAGGTCATTGGTGAAGTTTGGGCTACCAAGCGGGCGACACGCCTAGACGGACTGAAATTGTTACTGGTCGCTGAGCAGGTTGCAAAGGTGGGAACTGGTAGGGTAGTCGTTGCAACCGACAATTTGGATGCAGGAATTGGTGATGAAGTGTTGGTAGCGTTTGGCAGTGGCGCCAGAAACGCAATCTCTCCAGGCTCAAGGGATGTTTTAGTTGATGCAGCCGTTGTCCAAATCATTGACGGCTCGAATTCTTGACGATCTAACCGCCATACCAGACAATGTAAATCGGCTGACTATGGAGTCGCATGATGAATTTGCGCAATGTATCTGGTGCGCTATTTGCGGTTGTGTTTCTTTTTGCAGTTGGTTGTGGATCTGATAAGCCATCTGGTGAATCGACTTGGGGTGACGAAGAGTTACCCTACGATGATGAAGATGCTGAAGAACCGGATGAGGGAGATAACACCCAACTGTCACTAACTATTTTGAACCCGGCACCTGGGACAAACAGGGTGGTTTCCGGTGAGATTGATGTGACGGTTCGAGTTGATGACCCTCAGGACCTGCCAGCAAAGCTGACTTATGCCTTTTCCAAAGGAAAGGGGGCCCCATTTACAACCAATGTAGACGGACCTGGGGAGGTGACTGTCACGCTTGATACCAGGGAAATGATTGCGGACGGAAACAAAAGAAAGCTGGTCATAACTGCGCAGTCTGATGACGGTCGTTCGGCGTCTGCTGATGTAACGATGATCGTCGACAATAACCCCCCAAAAATCAAAATATTGGAGCCTACGCCAAGTTCTGGTAGCAACTTTATTGGGGAACTGGTAATTCGTTTTGAGGTAAAGGATGCAGGAACTGGCGTATCGCAAATAGTGGCTCAGGTTGGAAGTTTTCGTTATGAATGGCCTCCTGCTGGTGTAAAGCCTGGGCAAACCACCGTTGATACCGAAGAAATCGTCATCCCCACCAATGATTGGGAGAGTGGGCCTAAGGTTTTGACCATTGAAGCCAGAGACGGGATGCCAGACCATCTGACCAGTGAAACCATCAATTTGGAGTTTGTACAACAGCCTCAGTTTTTGGCTGGTGATACCAGACCGCTGCCCGGAAAGTTTGTAGCCGCCAACGTCGCAGGTGTTAGATTTGGGCCGGATACCGATGATGCCTGGGGAGTGATAGTAGCTGGCGATAGTGGTGCTGTCATCCTGACGCGAGACTCCTTTACTAGGCGCTTTGTGCAAAAGGCGGAGCTACATAAAGGTTCAGTTTCAGGCATTTATGTTAAAGACCTGAATGGAGATGACTTCGATGACATCGTGTTGTGGGGGCCAAGTCCTGATGGCACCACGATTTACGTGATGCTCCAAGACGATCCTGGCAAGTTCATGCCGCCAGTTGAAATCCCTTCGGAGATTGGGATTACAGCACTGACAAGCGCTGATCTTAACGGCGACGGTATCCAGGACTTGGCCATGGCCTTAAACGATGAAAGCATGACGCTTGGGATAGCATTATCTAAAGCCTCTTCGTCCAGTTGGAGCCCGGTTGTCACCTATGCAGGCGCATTGAAGCCAACTGGAATAGCCGTGGGTGATTATGCGGGAGACGGGCTTCCTGCGATTATGTTGACAAGGTCTGAATCTGGGATAGTGACCGTTTATCCGATAGAAGCCACAGGAATTCCATCTGGTGGGCGGAACTCAACTCTTTTAGCCAATACAGAGGTAGTCACCGGAGTTGCAGGGACACAGGGGATCAGGCTCGATGCTAACGATGATTTGTTGTCAGATTTGGTGGCTGTGACGGCCCCATCGTCGGATAGGCTGCTTCTTTTAACCAGGGACATGTCTCCTGGGGACCCGGCGCGGATGACAGTTTTGAGTGTGTTCGACTCTGGGATTGAACCTAAGATTATCGTCTCTGGTGATTTTAATGGTGATGGTAAGTTAGACTTGGCGCTTTATTGTGCAGGGGCGAACCTGATTCAGACCTTTACAGGTTCAAGTTCAGGTCTACGGACCAGCCACTCATACGCAGCTGGCGAAATCGCGGATTTTACAGCAGCGGATCTGGATGGCGATGGCTATAGGGATCTGGTTGCTCTGAGCATGGATGGGACCACTTTGAACTGGCTTAGATATGATCCTGACACCAGTGCCTTCTCGGCGGCCCCTATGGTGTTGCTTGGATTTACCCCTAAATCACTGGCGCTTGGCAGCTTTACTAGGGGGATTCCAGGTAAAGAAAAGATGCTTGATGCTGCTGTGTTGGGGATCGATGAAGAAAATAATGCGTTTGTGAATGTTTACGCTGCAGATGGGGTTTCTGGTATCCCAACGTTGCCAACCACCCCTCAATTGCCTGTCAGTGTTAGCACCCCAGAGCATTTGATCGCGGCCAATGTGGATAAAACTGTCACCCATGATGGGGGGCCAGACGATCTCATAGTGACTTCATCAGCCACTTCTCCCTTTAACAACGATAGAGAGGCCACCGCTGAGGTTCTATTATTTGAAAGAGACGTCTCGAATCACACCAAGGTAATCGCCCGAAATATTGGGCAAATTGTGGGTGACAGACCCAAATTGATGGCCGTGGCCGACTTTGACCGAATTAAACCTGGCAGCACGACTACAAACCAGTTTTATTCGGTGCTTGATTTTGTGGTTTTAGAAGAGATGTTGGAAGAAGACGCTGGGTCTGGTCCTCCTAAAAGATATCAAAGGCTTCAGTCTTACATAGGGCAGGGTAATGGTACATTTACCGAGTCGTTTAGGGTTGGACCAGTAATTGACCCAGTCCATAATGTCCAGCAAGTTGCACCTGCCTTACTTAGAAGGTCACTTGCAGAGTATTTTGGTGGAATAGGCTCAAAAGACTACGATGTAATTACTGTAAACAGCGGAACTGGGGACTTCACAGTATTTGTTAACCAAAGGCGTGCCTCATTTGATCTGACTGCTTCAAAGCACTTCGCGGTTGGTTATGGCCCTAAGGCTGTTGCAGTAGGTTATCTAGCAAATCGTCTCATAAAGCCTGCTCCTGGTGAGCCTCTTGATGAGAATGCTGCCGAGATTTTGCCGGATGTTGTGACGGTTCTTGCAAATGACGTGGTTATTTCTTATGGCTTTGATAATGCCTCGACGGCGTCAATTGATATTGGCAAGCTTGACTTTGAACCTCCGGTTAGTCTGAACCATCTAGGATTTGGCCCTGTTGCGGTCGAGTTGGCTGATATGAATGGTGACGGATATCTGGATATAATCGTTTTGAATAAAGGACTTGCGTCTGTGTCAGTGTATGTAAACTTGGCTAACAGACAGTTTTCAGCGCCTTACCACTTCCCAGTTGGGGTGGGCTCATTCCAGATGGTTGTCAATGATGTTGATGCCGATGGTTGTCCTGACATAGTTACCGCAGATGATGGCGGACAGACGTTGACAATTCTGAAAAATCTGGCTGATTGCTCCCGTTAATGACCACTTGCAGCGCAAGTGCGGCTACTCTTCGTCTTGCTCGTCACCATTAGGAACAACGTACAGAAAACGGTTGCAAAATGGACAAGATTCCAGCGAATCATTTCTGAGAAGGGTGTTGTACAGTTGGGGGGGTATCTGCCGGTGGCAACCGCCACAGGAACCCTTCGAGCTTACCTCGACAATTGCAACGCCCTGCCACGCACTTTGAATTCTTCGATAGCGCCGCAGGATTTGTGCTGGGATTGAGCTTTCTAGTCCCTGATGATTTGCAGACAAGGATTTTAGTTTTTCATCAAGCTTTTGCACCCTTGCGCCTGTTGAAGCCTTTTCATTGGCTAATTCCTGACGCATTACTTCAAGTTGTTCGTCTTCTTCCAAGACGGCATCTTGAAACTCGCTCATCACCTTACGCAGCTTTTGAATCTCTTCTTCCTTTTGGGCGTTAGACCTACGCAAAGCTTCGATTTCCCTTTGTACGGCCGCATATTCTTTTGGCTTGCTCAAGCCTGCCAGCCGCGTCTGCGCCCTGCGGATTTTATCGTTGTCTTCCTTGAGTTCCTTTTCCCGATCCCTGTACCAACGCTCGGCTTCTTTCAACTTTTCCCGTTTGTCCGCAAGTCCACTTTCAAGCTGGGATAGCATGACCGAGAGCTGTTCTACCCGCTCAATGATTTCCTGCTTTTCCTTTTCGGCCTCAATTCGCTTCTGGTCCACTTCTTGCAGAGCACAGAGAGCATCAATTACATCTTTGGCGTTAGGCTCGTTCAATGGCAACCTCCAGTAAAAGTAGAAGGAAATGTCTGTTCACATTTGCAGTTGGTTGATACAAAAATGGCGCCTGATACTAGGCGCCATTTTGCGGTTCCCGGCGTAGGTGCTGAGTGACCCAAAAGGTCAGGACAGCCCCAGGGACATTTATTTAGAGGGGGTCGTTTCAACCGCTCCATGCCACCTTCCGGGTCCTGTGGGCCCACCTGGGCTCGAACCAGGGACCAACCGGTTATGAGCCGGTGGCTCTGCCAACTGAGCTATAGGCCCGCTGGACAAAAACGCCGGTATTATAAGGACCGAGACAGGGTTTGTAAAGCCAACTTTTGCCAAATTGACAGCACCATTAGCATTGGTGCACAATCGCTGCCGTGTATCAGCCTAGGCGGTGCAAGCTTTTGATTGCTCGCTGTACCTTTATCTGAGGTGCCAGATTTATGCCTGATTCCAAGTACTGCCTTCATTGCTGCCTTGAGCGTCGTGAATGCACTTGTGACGCCGGGACTCGTGGGCGGCCGGTTGAAAATCCTGTCTTTTGCCTTCCCGCCGGTACCTTGCTTGATGGAAAATATAGCATCGGGCGTGTTCTTGGCGCTGGTGGATTTGGCATCACTTACCTTGCGGTTGATGAAAACCTTGGCCTTCGTGTGGCTGTAAAGGAGTACATGCCTCGTTCTGATGCTGTGCGAAGTAGCGATGGGGTTAGCATCCTGCCAGGCACGGTTGACGACCAAGATAGCTTTGAATTTGGGCTGCAGAAGTTTGTCGAAGAGGCCCGTGTTTTGGCCCGGATCTCTGAAAAGGATAATCCCCGGATTGTCAGTATTCATGGCTTCTTTAAGGCTAATGGCACAGCCTATCTCGTGATGCGCTACCTTGAAGGGCAGACCTTAAGCAGCCTGTTGAAATCAAAGGGCGGCAGTTTGCCAGAGAACGAGGCTATTGTGATTTTGACCGCGATGCTTGATGGCTTGCGAGAGATTCATAGCGCTGGCCTGATTCATCGTGATATCAAGCCCCAGAACGTTTTTATCACCAATGATGGTGGCATCAAGTTGATCGACTTTGGCGCCGCCCGTTATGCCCAGGGCGCTCAAAGCCGTGGATTGACTCAGGTATTTACCCCTCCATACGCCCCATCTGAGCAGTATTCCTTAAGGGGTGACCAAGGCCCCTGGACCGACATTTATGCCGTGGGTGTGACTTTTTACCAGATGCTGACGGCTCGTCTTCCAGATGATGCGCTTAGTCGTCTTAGAGACCCTTCGTTTGTCGGGCCTCATGCAGCCACTGGAGGGAAGGTTTCCAAGGCTTTGGATGGTGTAATTGCAAAGGCCATTAGCCCCGAGGTAGGGGATCGTTTTCGCAGCGTTGATGAATTTTTCGAGGCCCTTTCGTTGCCATCCTCGGTCAAGCTGAATTACCAAGCGCCACCCAAGCAGGAGCCTAAGGTTTCGCCCCCGCAGGTGATGGAAAGTCCAGCAAAGGTTGTGCCTAAGAGTTCATCCAGTGAGGCGTCCCAAGACGAGTCCCCTGTTAGGCCGCACTGGGAGGCGGTGGACATCAGTGAGGACATTCCTTTGCGTTCAAAGGGATCCAAAAATCCCGGTCTTTACATATTTGTTACGTTGATAGTAGTAGTGTTAGGGGTTGTAGCGTATCAAGTTGTAATACCTCAATTAGATAGAGAATTTTGGCATGATGATGAAGCTTGGCATGAACCCGCTTCAGGTTGGGAAACCCCGGTTCCGGCTGGAGGTGGGAGTGACCTTGAATGGGTGCGTATTTCTGGTGGTAGTTTTAGTATGGGGTCTAATGATGGTGATTCATACGGTGACGAAGAGCCAGTTCATCGCGTAACTGTACCAACGTTTGAAATGACGAAGACCCAGGTTACAGTAGAGCAGTACAAAGCTTGTGTTAATGCAGGTGCCTGCACAGCTCCTGATACTGGGGGTTCATGTAACTGGGGCCAATCTGATCGTGGCAAGCATCCAATAAACTGTGTTGATTGGCACCAAGCTCAAGCCTATGCGAAGTGGGCCGGTGGTCGTTTACCTAGTGAGGCAGAATGGGAGTACGCTGCACGTAGTGGCGGTCGAGACTGGAAGTATCCATGGAGTAATGAAGAAGCGACGTGTGATCGTGCTGTAATGGATGATGGCAGTGGTAATGGTTGTGGGCGTGGTAACACAACATGGCCTGTTTGCAGCAAGCCGAGAGGCAACACCACTCACGGCTTGTGCGATATGGCTGGTAATGTTTATGAGTGGGCTCAGGATTGGTACCATGACAGTTACAGTGGTGCACCAACTGATGGTTCAGCTTGGGAAAAGCCGACAGGCTCTATCCGGGTTCGTCGCGGCGGCGCGTGGCCCGCCGGCGCTAGGGGCGTGCGGGCAGCGTTTCGCGACAGCAACTCGCCCGGCATCCGCATCGCTAGCCTTGGCTTTCGCCTTGCCAGGGATTCGCTGTAAAACGGTAAA
>DUVQ01000198.1 GCA_012840965.1 Oligoflexales bacterium
CCGACGTTTAAACCACCACCTCTTAATTGAGAAAATTCACCTGTCCTTGGGTCATAAACCTCGGCATCCTTGTATACAGCCTTGATGTCTCCAGGCATATACCAAGTTGTTGCATCTTCGGTCTTTACTGCACCACCAACGATCAAAAGCCGGCCATCGTCAAGCTGGGTCACTGTAGCCCCAAGTCTGTTAGCGCTTATAATCTGTGATTCCCTAACGGAAACACCATCTTCCGCCCGCTGATGTGGTCGAACCAATGAGTTGACAGGGGAAACAAAAATGTCGCGCACTTTTGCGTCTCCCTTCATCATATCAGTGGGAACAGTCCTACCTCTGGAAACAATATCCCCAGGCACCTCAGCATCGCATTTAACGCTGCATAATTCGGCAGTTACCTGGCGGTCATAGCCAGTATCAAACCGGGGCAATTCCCCACCATCTTGAGCGTGAAACCTGTATGCAAGCGAAGCCGCTTTCATTCCGGGCCCTTCAACCGTGAAATTAATTATTTCAGCCCTTTCCAGCGGCTCTAACGAGGCTCCAGCTATACCCTGGGCGGCCTTAACAGGCAAAATCTGAACGTTCAGAGACGCCTTGCCACCATCATCACCACATCCGGCTATTGCAAAAAGGGCGACAAACGCAGAAAAGGAAAGAAACGAAGGTAGCCTTTTAATTCTGTTCAACATTGCAACCCCCTATCGCCAATTAACGGTTCCAGAGACCGTACCGGCACCAGAATCTGACGAACATTTCCCAGCACCACAAACCCCACCTACCACTGCGCCTGCCGCCACAACACCAACCACTGTCCACAGCCACCATTTCTTGTAGATGGGCTGCCCTTCACTGGGGATTTCCTCATATTCCCATGGAAAGTCGTCAGGCATTTCATCGAAACCGCCAGCCGGTTGAGGTTCACGCTCCGGCAGTTCGTAGCTATAGCTTGGAAATGGAGCTGGGGCCGGAGCTGGCGACGGGGCCGCCACGACTACAGGAGCCGGCGCTGGTGCGGGCACAGAGCCAGAAACCGGCTCGGGAGCCTGGACCACGACCGGCAAAGGCTGCGCCACAGGTGCCGGCGCCATTGTCCGCGCATACAGTTCTGGTTTTGTGACTATAGGGCGGTCGGCAGGAAAATCGACAATGACTTCCGCCACTTTAGCATCAAGATCCAGCAGAGTAATCTGCATATTTCCCAATTCTCTGTCGAATATGACAGGGTCAACCGCAGTGACAACACCGGATTTGGCGTCAAACACAAACAGCCCAAGATGATAGTTATTTCCAGACATTCCCACGTATCCCATCAAGATAGCCTGGACAAGGTTCTGACGAGCCTCATCTTTGGCAACCTTTAAGAAGTCGGGACGATAGAACTCACCATTTTCGATGTACCACTCGATTGGTTTACCAGTGCTGCTAGTTACTGAAGCCACAACTGGAGTTACAGCAGCTCTGGCTCCAGGAATAACCTTTGCGGCCAGCTTGGTTGAAGCAGTCTTGGTAAAGTTTATCTTTCTGGCAGCTGGGATCAAACCAGGACCTGCGACCCTGATAAAGTGAGCCCCGCGATGAAGGTCTGCGACTTCTACTTTGCCACTGCCAACAAGTCTGCCGTCAACGTAAATATCGGCATCAGAGGGGCTTGCTGCGATTGTCAGATTACCAACCGGCTTAGTCTTGCCCTTTGCATCATTAATGGCAGCAGCAGCTCTAGCACCGAAGGTTTCCTCGTACGCTGTAAAGTCGGAAGCGGTGGCTAAAAGCTGGCGAATTGCAGACGAGGCCTCTTCTGAAAACCCGCCCAACACGAAGGAAGCGGCAATCCATGCCAGAACATCAACGTACTCCTCGAAATTATCGAGTGCCGCCATGTTCTTTTCGTACTGGCTACGAGCATTCATTAAGGAAGTCAAAGCTCGCTCATACCTTCCTTTTCGAGCATGGCTAATCCCGGTTTCAGCGGTGCTTTTAGCCTTTTGAATAGCAGGACTTGCCCCAGCTGGCGCGGTCTCTTTGACAGGTTCGGCAACTGGAGCAGCCGCAACAGGCTCAGCCAAAGGAGTAGTTTCTTTGACCCCGCCTTCCTTAACGACCAGTTTCAGATTTGGACGAAAATCCAACAAAGCCGTCAACATCTCTTGGCTTCTGGCTTGAACTGACTCAGGCACTCCAGGTCCAGCAATGATGGGAATTTGAAGCACAGGAATCTTCTGTGCCACCCCCTGAGCACTAGCCACAACTGGAAATCCTATTGACGAAGTTATGAACGTCAGTAGAGCTACCGGTACGACAGCTCCCTTCCCCTTCAACAGGTGGACCAGCATCGTCAACCCCCTTTTAAAAAAATAAAGATGGCAAGCAGGCCCCGATTAGAGCACGGCCAACTTAACCTAAACGCTGTGAACATTAGCACTGTAAGCCCCAAGTAGTCAAACAATATGCGTTCCAACCACTGTCAGGCGGGTATATTTTTGGCAATTGTATGATATTTCCGCCAAACAGCTGTGGATTCCGTTATTTATACAAGGTATGTGGCGTTAATCCTGTGTGCAAAAAACTGTTAAATGGGCGCTGCAAACGCGATGAAATTGGCGGCGCTCAAATTTAAGAGCCTATATGACATTTCACTGTCTTTAAATATGGTTCTAGTGTGCTTCAAAAATGGGCGAGAGAGCCTGAAATATTTCTACAAAAAACAAATACTGCTTGACATGTCGGGGTTTTTGATTAATATACTCTTCGCTTTTGGACCCTAGGCGCGTAGCTCAGTGGGGGAGCACTACCTTGACACGGTAGGGGTCGCTGGTTCAATCCCAGTCGCGCCTACAGACAGCTTTGAACAGAGAACTGTTCGAATTCAAACATGTTTTTGAGAGGTACGCTTGGAGGACAGAGAAGTCCGAATCAACAATCGCATCAGAGCCAGGGAAGTCAGGCTCATTGGTGTGGAAGGAGAGCAGTTAGGCATAGTTCCATTTTTTGAGGCCCTACGAAAGGCTGAGGAGTACGGATTGGATCTGGTTGAAGTTGGATCTAATGCTAATCCTCCTGTGTGCCGAATCATGGACTATGGCAAGTTCAAGTACCAAAGAAAGAAAAAACAGCAGGAAGCACGCAGAAACCAAGTTGTTTCCCAGTTGAAAGAGGTAAAAATTCGTTACAAAACTGACGAGCATGACCTCCAGACTAAGATTCGGCAGGCGCGTGGGTTCCTGATGGATGGTCACAAGGTTAAGTTCTTGATGTATTTCCGAGGTCGTGAAGTGGCGTTCGTAAACCTCGGTCATCAGACCATGGAGAGGGTGGCCGCTGAGATGATGGATGTAGCAACCCTTGATAAACCTCCAAAAATGGAAGGAAGACAATTGGCCATGTACCTCGCCTCTAAGGGCGTGGTTAAGCGCCGACCGGAGGGCACAGATGCCGAAGATGAAGACTAACAGAGCTGCTGCCAAGCGGTTCAAAAGGACTGGAACAGGATTGGTTGTAAGAGCGAAGGCTTACAAAAGCCACATCTTGACCAAAAAGAACAAAAAGCGTAAACGGAATCTTCGCCAGGCTACGCTGGTCCATGCCAATGATATGGGTCGCGTAAATCGCATGCTTCCGGGAAGTTAATGGAATCTGTTGGAGGATCAATAGAATGGCAAGGGTAAAGCGAGGCTTTAAAAGGCGACGCCGAACAAACAAGATTTTGAAGGCGGCTTCAGGTTACCGAGAGCGACGTGGCAACACTTATCGCAGAGCTGTTGAGCAAGTCCACCGCGGTTGGGCGTATGCTTATGCCCATCGCAAGCAAAATAAGCGCAACTTTAGGGCGTTGTGGATTGCAAGAATTAACGCAGCCTGTAGAATGCTCGGTACCAAGTATAGCGTCCTGATAGATGCTATGAATAAGGGCGGGGTTGCGCTCGACCGAAAAATTTTGGCTGATATTGCTGTTCACGACCCAAAGGGTTTTGGCAGAATAGTTCAGGCTGTTGGGGTATTACAGTAAATTAAGTCAAGGGGGGTCAAATGACTAAGGCAGACATCGTAGATGGCGTTTACGAAAGACTAGGTGGCTATTCCAAGAAAGAGGCGGCCGCTATTGTCGAGACAATTCTTGATGTTATCAAGGAAGCACTTGTGGCTGGTGAAAAGGTAAAGATTTCCAGCTTTGGTTCCTTTACTGTCCACTCCAAGGCCAAGCGTATGGGTAGAAACCCTAAGACTGGTAAGCCTCTTGAGATTTCCGCAAGGAAGGTCTTGACCTTCAAGCCAAGCCAGGTTCTTAGAACGGTTTTGAACAATCGCTAAGGTTTGGTAGTTCCAAAATCACCGCCCCTTTGGGGGCTGAGGGGTATTGTCTATGAATGCCCCCCGCGATGACAGCAAGGCGTTTTATCGTCTTGGTGAAGTTGCGCTTTCCATAGGCGTGGCGCCGTCCACCATCAGGTACTGGCAGCGTGAGTTTTATCCTCATGTCCGCCCCAATCGAACCAAATCCAACCACAATGTTTATTCATTTAGAGATCTTGCTGTTTTTGCTGTGATCAAAGATCTGGTTCACGAGCAGGGGCACTCTATCAAGGAGGCCAAGCGACTTTTGGCCTTGAATTTGGCATCGACTGGGGGCGATCCAATGCCTTTGGTGCCTGAAAATGCTTTTTTGGATCAGGGTGGTGAATCCAGTCAAGTTCATGAATCTTCCCATGCAAGCGCCCAGGAGCTTCAATCACTTAGGCAAACGATTGTGGAGCTTAAGACAAGAAATCAACAGCTTTCCAAGGAAATCCGGATCTTCATTGGCAGCCTGCTGGAAATGGTTAATGATTCTTAGGATTATCGGTGGGTGTGCAGCTTCTTGCGCCGACGCTCAGCCTCACGCTGTTTACGCTTCTTGGAAACACTTGGCTTTTCATAGAACTTACGTTTCTTAAGCTCTTTATACAAACCTTCGTTCGCCATCTTACGCTTAAGGGCGGATAAAGCTCTGCCAACGTCGTTATCCTGAACGTTAACGTCCAGTGGATGGAATTCTAGTTGCTTAGGGTTCAAACAATCACCCCCTTCCTGGTAACCCTAAAAGGTGCGGCAGTGTAGTGCAGAATTAAGTTAGTGTCAATAGATTTTTGTTGGAGGGGCCGGAAGAGATGGCGTTTTGACAGGATTGGTGAGTAAGGTTTGGAGCTTGGGTTGGGAATAAAGTTGGGAATAAAGTTGGGGCTGGAGTTGGGAATAAAGTTGGGACTAGGTTGGGAATAAGACAGGGATTTGTGGGCGGTGATTAGGGATGGAAATCAGTGTTTGAGGAGCATATCTCTTTTGTGGCCTTTACATCTGCGGCTATTGCGGTGATTAGGTCGCTTTCATTGTTGAAGTGTTTGATGTCCCTGATTTTTTTCAAGAAATCTAAACGGATCTGCTGGCCAACGAAATCACCATCAAAGTCCAAAATGTGGGCCTCGATGACAGGTCTTTGGACTCCAAATGTTGGAATTGGGCCCAAATGAACGGCTGCACAGAAGGTTCCATGGCTTGTAATGGCTTTGGCTGCATATATTCCTTCAGCAAGTCTTGTGACGATGTCTGGTTTCATGTTTGCGGTTGGGAATCCAAGTCCGCGTCCCCGCCCTGCTCCGCTTACAACAGTTCCAGCAATTCCATATGGTCTGCCCAGGCAATTGGCGGCGGCCTCGACGTTTCCGGCCATTATATGTCTGCGAATCACTGAGGAGGAGATTTTGTCACCGCTGGCGTCAACGGTTGGAATCAGGTTTAGTTGAAATTTGCCGCTGGCGGAAGCTTTGGCCAAGTCACCGATGGAGCCTGCGCGGTCCTTGCCGAATCTGACGTCAGCTCCGACGAAAAGGCATTTGCACTTCAGGCGGTTGACCAGGATTTCATCGATGAAGGTGTTTGGCAATATGGAAGCAAATTCAGGGGTAAATGGGACGACGATTGTATATTCGACGCCTAGGGAGGCGACTAGTTCGAGGCGGCGTTCCAAGGGCATGATCATTGCTGGGGCTCTTTCTGGAGCCAGTACTTGGATGGGATGTGGATGAAAGGTCACCAGGCAGCTGGCTAATCCTTTTGAGCGACTGCATTCGACCAATTCTGTAAGGATTCTTTGGTGGCCAAGGTGGACTCCGTCGTAGTTTCCCATGGCGACGGCGGTGTTGTTGAAATCGTGTGGTAGGCTGTCAAAACCTTGAAAAATCTGCATGTACATAACCTGATAATTTATGGATTTGATTAGAGTTCAAGGTCTATAAAGATGTAGGCTCCGTCTTGGCGATGCAGGTAACCGACTGGGGCTTTTAGGTGTATCGAGACGATGACTGCGCCGTCGCCTTCGCTGGATGTGTCAACGACGACACGGTCGACAGCGCATGGGAAATTTCTGGTTATGAGTTCGTGCATGTCGTTTCTGGTGGAGACGTCGGCGGATGGGATGACGACGTCGATTCGCTTTTCAGTGGGTCTGACGGCTGAGAAGGTGTAGTTGCCAGACATTTGGATGAAGACTCGTGAGTAAGTAGGGAATGGTTGGAAGCCTATCCACTCGACGACGGGTCGTGGGCCTTGTTCTGGCTCGTTTTTGCTGGGAACGTCAGATTTGTCACGGATTCCAGGGACGACGCCTTTGTAGCCGCGGGATGTATAGATTTCGCCGGCTTCATCGGCGACGCGGTCATATGATTCAGGTGGGACGGTGACGATGACGCCGGTTTTGGTGCCCTGAACTGGTTCGGGGGTGCCTACTTGGACAGTGGGCACGGCTTCTTGGGCGTGTAGGTTGAGGGAGACCAAGACAAGGGCGGCAGTCGAAAGCAAGCATGAGATCCGCATATACAGTACCCCGGTTAGAGACACTCTCGGCTAGGATACATCGTGCAAGCCATCAATGCCAAATGAAATGCTACATTACTTTAGAGGATCGAGGGCTAGGCGGTGGTCCTGAACCTGTCCCTGCCCCTGTCCCTGTCCCTGCTAGTAAGTTTGTTCTGACTCCTGATTGTTCGTTCTTTTTGGCGTTTGATCTCTTCGTTACAGTTTGAAAACATGTCCGGGGGCATCCTTCCGGACCCAAAATCTCCCGTAGCCACCCCGACTGTCGGCAACTCCCGATAGCGCCCTCCAGGATTGCCCCCGGACCATGTTGCAGGGTGCCCTCTCGACGTCTTTTTAGCTCCAATTAGCTCCAAATCCTGCAGATCAGCACAATCATGCCCCTGCCCCTGCCCCGGCGCCGCCACGCTTAGACCTTCCCCACTGCAATAATGTTCGATTTGGTTGTGATCGAGCGCATACGACTACTTTGATTCAGGAAAAATGGACATAAATTTGGCGAGTTTTCGTGAAATGCTGTAAGCATGAGCTTGGAA
>DUVQ01000027.1 GCA_012840965.1 Oligoflexales bacterium
CAGCAAGGACACAAGCGCGATGATGCCAAGCGATTCAGACCCAATCCTGACCATTTGTTCAATGATGGCAGAGGCTTTGACCCTTTGTCGTGGTTTGAAAATACCTACGACGGTAAAGTGAACAGTGTCAACAAACAGGGCCAACAGCTGGACGGTGCCTTCCCACAACTTCAGCATCTGCTCGCCAAGTCTTTCAAATCCTGACGGCCCCTTTAGTAACGCACCCCTGTCTCCTAGGCCAATCCTAAAGACCAAAAGGGCTTCTTTGGCCGCTTGGCTGACCCCAACCAGCTTAAGCGAGCCTCCATCGGCCACTATTTGGTTGCGTAGGACCAAGCAAAAAGCGGCGCCAGCACTATCCATGGATGTCACTTTGGTTAGATCCAGTGTAAATTCAGAACCTTTGGCTGCTATCAACTGGGTGTTGATTCGAGCGTGCATTTCAGGTACTGAGGCGCGATCTACGTCACCTTCAATAACGATGGCAGTGTCTTTATCCATGCTTACGTCCTGACCCAAACAACCCTTGGTCTCGGACCTTGGTTAGCCAGCTATTTTGGGTTCTTATTAATCTCACTCTGCACTTTTTCCCCTTTTTTCCTGGCTACCACCTTACACAGAAGGACATAGATCGCGTTAGACAGCCTGTTGAGGCCGTGCATCATAGCGTCAAGATTATCGGGCGTTAGGTGTGTTTCATCGCCGTGGGCGTCTGCTGCTGCAATTTCGCCATCACGGCATGCGGCACGCAGTAGATTAAGTTTCACCACTGTAGGGCCCATTGAAACGTCTGGGACTACCCACCCAACTCCAAAGAATTTCATGGTGTTATGGGACAAGCGGTGTAGCTCCTCGGCGTCGAAGCCTCCCACGGACAGTACTGGCATAGGCCTACCTGAAACCTCGGCGGCCATCACTTCGCGCAGGAACTTGAGCACGTCCTCAAGGTCGTGCACTACATCGGTGAAGCCTTCGGCTTGGGCGGAGATTTGGGCGTCAAGCACATACGCTTGGAGCATGTCTAGCTTGCCTCTGAATCTGATCGCGGGGTGCCCCTTTAGTACAAGCGATTGGTTGGTAAACAGGTGGGTGTAGGCATCTGGTTTAGCCGACAACTCAAGGCCACTTTCCAGGATCTTGTAAGGCAGTTCCCCACCGGTTTTTTTGGGCTTGGCGAAGCGCGATGTCAAACATTCGAGGTCTGGCCTAGGTGAGATAATCTGGGGCCTGGCAGCCAAGTCCAGGACAGTTTCCTGGAATGCCGCCGCCGCCGCTTCAACCGCCTCGATAGAGCCAGTCAAAAGGCCGCCTCCATAGTTGGTTTCCGATGGAGGGCCATAAAAGACGTTCAATTGAACTTCAGCGGCTTTCAGCGCTGCGTCAATTCCAATTGTGGCTTCAATAGGTGGGGCAATCAAATAGGCCATTGGTGTGCCAACTGGTACATCGGCCACTGAGGCCAAATATCGCCCAACCGACTGGATAACATGTGGGAAAAACGCCAGTTTTGCGGCCTCATCGGCAAAATAAAACCAGGCATACTTTTCGAGATAATCAAGGGCGGCTGAGATCCCACTGGCCACGATTTCTTCGTCGGTGGCGGCCAGGATTCCAATAATTTCACCAGACAAAGGCCCTGAAGCATGGGCTGAACCTGCGTAAAAGGACTTGGCATAAACCACGTCCACTTCGGCGGCCTTGGTCGCTGCGTCCAACGCTGCATACAACGAATCATCAGCCGTACAGGTAATAATCCCGATGGAACGGTGGTGAGGCTGCAGATTCAGGTCCTTTTCCAACTGGCGATCAACGTTTGGAATCGTCCTCAGGCCCAAGACTTTCGGTTTTATTGGTTCCAGGATCATCTTTTATTACCCGCCGATTGCATCAACACCAGTGCGTTTTTCACGCAGAGCCTTCAAAACGCCTTCAACCAATTGGTCAGCTGCTTCCAAGGGCGGCAACCCGCCAGAATGGATGTTGGAGACAACATTGCGCATGGCTTCGTTAAACTGACGCACCTTCATGTAGGTCACATAAGCGCCCATAGATTCAGCAGTTTTAAGCCCTGGTCGCTCGCCTACAAACAGCAGCAGCACTTCCGCTTTTGTAAGCCTAGCCACTTCGTCAGCGGCGACCACACGCCCCATGTTTACCAAAAATGGGGTGCCAACTCTGATGCCGGCCTTCGTTAAACCATCCGTAACTTTTGGCAAAATTATTGGCAGGTTAACGTTAAGAGCAGTGGCTGAAAGGCCGTCGCAGCACACTATTTGGACCTGAGGGGCGTTTATGCCACGCTTTTGCACGATTTCTTTGGACTCGTCAGAAAGGCGGCGTCCCAGGTCAGGCCTGCGCAAATACTCGGCCCGATCCCTCGCGGCCGATGTAAGCGATACCAGCCCCAGGCTTGATGCGATGGTTTGATCAACCGATGAATCCACGGCGTCTTTTGCCGCAGCATGGTCTGTTATAAAGCGAAGCAGGGTGTCAGTTCGAGGGCGCACTCCCGCGGAACCAACGCCTAGGCGCGCCGGAGTCCGACCCAGATAGTAGGACCTAGTTCCATCAGGATTCCAATTGGTTAACACAGGCGGCAGGGCAGGGGTAAGCCCCATCCAGTTCGCGGCCTTCTTGCCAAGGGCCGTGTCAGCACCTGACTTTACAGGCTTGGCGAACATGAGCTCAGCCCTTTTTGCTTCCTCTTCTTGGTCGGCCATGGCCTTGACCACAACGGCTCGCACAAGCTCTTTTAGTTCCTGTTCATCCATGAATTATCGCTCCAAGGCGGCATTACAGGAAAACGCGCATATCACCTGCAAGGCCAGTTAGTCGCCCGTCTTTGATCGTCCCGATTCTCTCCATCCAGGCTTCAAATTCAGGGGTCGGACGCAAGCCAAGCACCTCTCGGACAGAGGCGTTATCATGGAATGACGTCGACTGGTAATTCAACATGATGTCGTCACCCATGGGGACGCCCATAAAGAAATTGCAGCCGGCTGTTGCCATCAAGATCGCCAAGTTTTCCAAGTCGTTTTGGTCGGCGTCCATGTGGTTTGTATAGCAGACGTCACACCCCATTGGAAGGCCGTGCAACTTGCCCATGAAGTGGTCTTCAAGCCCGGCTCTGGCGACTTGCTTGCCGTTATAAAGATATTCAGGGCCTATAAAACCAACGACGGTATTGACCATGAATGGCTTGTAGTGGCGGGCCAATCCATAGGTCCTGGCCTCCATCACCAATTGGTCGGAACCGTGGTGTCCACCACTGGAAAGCTCCGCCCCTTGCCCGGTCTCAAAGTACATGTAGTTTGGACCAGTCGCAGTGCTTTTTTCGGCTATCATCGCAGACGCTTCGTCTAGCATCGCGTTGGTAATTCCAAAGGCGTTGCACGAAATCTCGCTACCAGCAAGGCTTTGGAACATCACATCAATCGGAGCGCCTATCTTTAAGGCCTCCATCTGAGTCGTTACGTGGGCCAGGCAGCAGATCTGCGTTGGAACAGCCCAGGCCCTAGTGAATTTGTAAAGGATCTCCAAGATGGCCTTGGTCGCCTCCACAGTGTCTGTGACCGGGTTCACCCCAATCAGCGCATCACCAATCCCCCAGGCAAGCCCCTCCATGGTCGAGGCCAAGATCCCACCCGGATCGTCTGTGGTGTGGTTCGGCTGCAGACGTACGCTATGCCGCCCCCGCAGTCCAAGGGTCGTGTTAGCGTGAGTTATCACACGAATCTTGGAGGCTGCCAAAATCAAGTCCATATTGGTCATCAGCTTTGTAACAGCCGCGATGCATTCACTGGTCAGCCCCCGCCCAATTGTGAGCATATCCTCACATGTCGTGGTACTGGCCAACAGATGCTCGCGAAGCTGAGCCACTGTCCAGTCCTTGATTTTGGAGAATTCGATTTTATCCAGGTCGTCCTCGATCAGTCGAGTCACCTCGTCCTGCTCGTAAGGTGCCACAGGATTTTCGCGAATGTCATTTAAGCGAATATCCGCAAGCACTTGCCTGGCGGCGACCCGTTCCGCGGCATTCTCAGCAGCCACGCCAGCCAACTGGTCACCAGACTTCAACTCATTTGCTTTGGCCAGCACTTCTTTAAGGCTGAAAAAAGTATAGTGCCGACCTCTAACTGTGGTAGTCAGTTTCATGGACGAAAGGATACAAGGGGAAGGCCCACAAGGTCAATCCCAATTTGTGGTAGACCTTACCCACATCAATCGGTGGAGGTGCGGCTGGGTCAAGGCCTCAAGGTCATCACTATTCGGGCGACTAGTTTTGCTAGTTGGACCTTTTGTGGAGTGTCCAAAGGGGTGTCAGAGCGATATCTTATCGCACAATTATCCAGGTTTATGAACGCTTGTATGTCTGGTTGGTCCGTTATGTGTAAGGCAACTAAGGCACCTGAGGCTGGGTCAAGTCCGCTACAGTCCCTAAAGACAACTTCGACACATGCGCTGTCTTTTACACCCCCCCACATACTCAAGTTTGAATCCCAACAGTGGATTGCGACCACCACCAGTGGCACGCTTCATCAACTTGCCAATTTTCAGGCCCCATTCTCCAAGTCTGTTTTCATCAGAATCGTTTTCTTCGAGGTCAGGTTTCCAAATTTCTAACACAGTTTTTTCTAGTGAATCTTTCGTGATCCCAGGATGGTCTCTCGATACCTTTACCAGACTTTCTAAGCCCTTCATCGGTGTCATCAAGGGGCTTGCGTTAGGCGGATTTTCCAAAAACCATCCCCAGAAGAGTTCGAATACATTAGCCACCTCAGGATTTTGGAATTTCCACGGGATTTCCCGATCTGTAGGTTCTGTCAGGCATGAGCTGTACAAGGGAACGTCGGGAAGATCAGACCTTTTTTGAACTAACCCGTCCTTTAATGCTAATGCTTCCAGGGCCGTGCCTGGTCGAAGCTGTAATCTGGACAAATAACAAGCCAAATCTTGCCCTTTACCATAGGCGTTGTACGCATCGACGTTAATTTGCAGATCCTCAAGCGTGGTCCAAGGGGTAAACAAAATCATGCCAAAACCACCGTGCTTCCTGAAGCTGAACACTCCTGGCCAGGTGTCTTCCAAGTAATCGAAAAGTAGAATGACGTCGTGGATCTGTTGGGTTGATATTCCTTTGTTAAATCGCTCATTTTCAGTTGGTGAAAAGTTTTCCAGCCCAACACTCCATAAATGTAATTCGTGACCGGCATTACTTAAAACCGGCAACCATTTTTTCAGGGTGTCCTGTTGTGCAAGGGCCTGGTCAATGCGACAAGACATAAAAAAGGACGACGGTGGAAAATTTAAGTCGATTACTCCTTGGAAAAACCTGTCAAACTGCAAGAAAGTGTATGGTGAATCAATAAGAAAGCGGTTGTGGCGTTTAAATTCGGGTGCAGTACGGTAAAACTGCTGCAGTTGATGAAGGACAAGGTCTGCCGCGTTCCATTTGGGACTTCCCCTTTTCAGCTGCCTGGGAAACGTACAAAATGTGCAGGCTTCCTTGTAATACAACGAGTCAATATCAATGCCAGCAAAAAACTTATTAGATTTAAGGCTACCTCGGTAAGGGCAGGAGGGACCGCCAGAGACCTTGTTTAAAAGATTCTCGGGCGGCAAACATTCACCAACTAGCTGACCATCCCAATCAGCTAAGCCCATGTCAAACAGCGATGGGTAGTCTTGTGTATCTCCAACTGTACAGCCTAAAAAGCTAAAAAGTTCATCGAAAGTCCCAGCGTGTAGGAAAAGAGAATTGGCAGGTAAAAACGAGACGTTAGGCATAAGTTCACGAACACTATCGATAGTGTCCTGTGCCAACTGATCATTTGTGATGATGTGACTTGGCTGAAAATCATGAATTTGTGAGATTAATTCCTGTTGTTTGCCCCCTGATAGACCAACTGTCCACTGCGATAGCTTTCGGTCGTCATTCGTTGCAACGATGGATAACCATTTTGTTGGGATTTGATTAGCTCGTAGATATCCCTGGATTAAACCAAACGTTTCAACCCTATGTGTGTCGTAGGGGATAGGATTCAAAAATTCTACCAGTAGAACTCGGATGTTAGGCATTGGTGTCACCGGCGAAAGGACGTGTGCGATATTAGCCAATTTAGAGGTCCAACGCAAAGGCCGCTGGGCTATAAGCCGTCAAATGTCCTTCCCTCTACTTTCAAGGTTGTCCGTTTAGGCCCAATCCAACTCCGAATGGACCGCTAGGAGCTTGAATCTAGTACCCGTCATCATCTAGTTCTTGACTTTCCCTCCATTCAGTCTAGCCTAATCTGGGAATACAGGAGGCGAAAATGGCACACAAAGTTGATCGCAAAAAGGGAATTTTGACTTCCATTAATCCTTCAACCCTTCAGGAACTAGGCCAAATTCCTTTGGCTACCCCAGAAGACGTTGAAATCGCAGTGCAAAATGCAAAGGCAGCCTTCCCATCATGGGCAGCACTGACCATCCAAGAACGCGCAAAATACCTAATCAGAGCCAGAGACTACATGCTCGACAGAGTAGAAGAAATCTGCAAATTACTAACCGACGAAGCTGGCAAACCCAGAAGCGAAGCCTTAACTGCCGAAGTACTCGTCGTTTCTGATCTAATCAACCTCTACACAAAACGTGCCCCAGAATTGCTGGCAGACCGCCCAATTCCACTGGCCAATCCGCTATTAAGGCACCTAAAAAACGCCCGCCTAGCCTATGAACCCCTAGGCGTCGTAGCAGTAGTTTCCCCCTGGAACTACCCATTCTCCATCCCAATGTCCGGGATTTTAATGGCCTTACTGGCCGGTAACACCGTTGTCTTCAAGCCAGCCTCTGACACCGCCATGATCGGCAAGAAAATTGAGGAAATCCTAAACATTGGAGGCGGCCTACCCCCCGGCGTCTTAAACACCCTCATCGCCACCGGCTCGACAATGGGCGAAAAGCTGTTTTCACCCCCCGTCAAAAAAGTCGTCTTCACCGGCAGCACTGAGGTCGGCAAATTGGTCCACTCAATCGCCGCCAAAAACCTGATTCCAACCGTCATGGAGCTTGGAGGCAACGACGCCATGATCGTTTGCCATGACGCCGACGTTGAATTGGCCGCCAAAGGCGCAGTTTGGGGCGGCTTCACTAACTGCGGCCAGGTCTGTGCATCAGTAGAGCGAATTTATGTCCACGAAAGTATCCATGATGCCTTTTTGGAGCAAGTAGTCGACATCACATCAAAACTTCGGGTTGGCTATGACACTGGAAAGCACGATGTAGAAATAGGCCCATTGGCCAACCAATCGCAGCTTGAAACAGTCACTGCCCACGTCCAGGATGCCGTCGACAAGGGCGCTAAAGTCATGTGCGGTGGCGGTCCTGTAGACGACCTACCAGGCTATTTTTACAAGCCAACCGTTCTAAGTAATTGTAATCCCACTATGAAAGTCGTAAACGAAGAAACATTTGGTCCCGTCCTCGTGGTAATTCCATTCAAGGCTGAAGCTGAAGCGATCAGGCTGGCCAACGACTCCAACTATGGTCTCACAGGATCGGTTTGGACCAAAGACTTGACCAGAGGGCTTGCGCTGGCTCGCCAATTCCAGGCCGGCTCTGTGCTAGTAAACGACGTCACCTTCTCGTACGCCTTGGTTGACACACCATGGCAGGGTATGAAGGAATCAGGAATGGGCAGATCCCACTCCGATGATGGCTTGCTGGAATTCGTCTTCCCCAAACACATCAACATCGATCACTCACCCTCAATGATGCGCAGGCGCATGTGGTGGTTCCCCTATTCACCCGCCGGATATGACGTGCTTAAAAAGGCGCTGTGGGCGTTTCTCAGCCCCAAGCACTTGCCGAAATTGTTTAAAACGGTGGTGTCAAGTAAAGAGGCTCGAAAAACCCTGATGTAGTCGCTTTGGACACGCAAATCATTCGTTTTCAAACTAGGAGTCTGTATGAACGACCGGGTTCCTTATCCAACGGCTTTAACCATCGCGGGTTCTGATTGCAGTGGTGGCGCTGGAATTCAGGCCGACTTGAAAACTTTCGAGGCGTTTGGCGTTTTTGGTCAGTCAGTCATCACCGCTGTCGTTGCTGAAAACACTGTGGGCGTAGAGGGTGTGTTGCCTGTGACGCCTGACTTCGTTGCATCGCAGATCCAGTGTTGCCTCGATGATATTGGTGCCATGGCCATTAAAACCGGCATGTTAGTGGATGCAGCCACTATCAATGCGATAGCTGAAGCTTTGGGTCATTACGAAGTAACCAATCTGGTCATAGACCCAGTAATGGTAGCAAAGGGTGGCGACCCGTTAGTAGCCCCTGAGGCTGTAAAAGTGGCAGTGGAAAAACTGTTTCCGCTGGCAAAGGTGGTCACTCCAAACATGCCAGAAGCCGAGGTTTTGGTTGGTTTTCCGTTAGTTTCAGAAAAGGATATCCAAAAGGCAGCCGAGGTCATCCATGCCATGGGACCAGAGGTGGTTGTGATAAAAGGCGGTCACGGCCCTTATTTCGAGCAGGGGATAGCAGTTGACCGCGTCTGGGATGGCAACAAGTTGACGGCCCTGATTTATCCACGACATCCGACGAAAAACACGCACGGTACTGGTTGCACTTTCTCTGCCGCTATTGCTGCAAATCTGGCCCTTGGCCATCCAGTATTGTCTGCGATTGAGGACGCCAAAAAGTATATCAGCGAGGCCATCAAAAATAATCCAAACCTTGGTAATGGGCATGGTCCAGTGCTGCATCGACTGCAAGGGTGGGGCGACCTTGCTCGATAAATTAACCTCAAAAGCTACTTTTTAAGTTGTTCCTACCTTGACGGTGCCATAGAATACTGAACGCGGATTTTGTTGGTCCGCAGCTTTTTACGTTGAAGGAGGCTGGTTTTGAAACGCTTCATTGGTATTTTTGTCGCAGTCATGTTTTCCATGACCATGGCTGCTTGTGGCGGGGACGAAGCTAATCCTGATGCCCTGGGAGACCTTGGTGACAACGGTTTCGTAGACGTTGACGCAAACGCCGATGTTACCGACGATGCAGACGCCTCCCGCGATGACATCCAAGTTGACACCCCGGATGACACCCAAGAGGTTTTACAAGAGTTGCCCGACAACGACATTCCAGATGATGAAGGCGTCGAAGTTGAAATGGAGACACGCCATTTTACCTTCAGGGCCATTGCTGGCATGTCAATGGGCGCAGCTGCACTGACGGTTGCCTCTCACTATCCGGAGCTCTTTGATTCCGTTGGTGCGCTGGGCGGTTATGTTGACTACCGTTACATTGGCAGACTGATGAAGGACATGATGGGGTCAGGATTTTGTCCAATGGAACAGCTCCTACGGCCTGATGTGTTGGAAGATATCAATAATCCAGATAATCCTTTAGTTTTTTGTGGTAACAACACCCACCTTCGTCCACATGAATTCTACTGGGATTTCAACCATTTCCACTATGATGACGACGGTGGAACTTGGGATCGTAAAAACTATTTCCAGGTGCTGAGCAGTTTGGTTTACGCCTTCGGAAACTTCATGTTCTACAACGAGGACAACCCCCTCCTGCCGCCCGGAGTGGACGTTGATTGGCTGAACGAGCCTGACAAATGCAACAACCCGGCAGTAGTAGAGTATCCTTACAACATCAACGCCGAGTACAACCCAAAGGGTGAATACAACCTGATCTCTTTTTGTGATGGTGAAACGAAGGTTGGTTGCGATGAAAGCGACCCACCCAAATGTGGTAGTAAGCATCCGCGGTACCGTGAATTAGTTGGCCGATACGACCCCACACAGAACTATGATTTTCCCGTCTTTACCTTCTTGGCCGTTGACTACAATGGAAACGGCAAGCGAGATTACGGTGAGCCAGTTGTCTTCAACGTATCCGAAAGATGGGATGATGTTGGGGTCGACGGCTGCTCCAACGAATTTGAAGACGGTAACGGCGGATGTTTGGAGGAATCAAACGGTCACCCAGAAATTGACGCTAATGGGGATGATTTTGACTTGGAAAAGAATCCTCGCGGGACCGAAGGAAATGGCGAATATGATGAAGGAGAACCGTTTGAGGACTTTGGAATCGACGGAGTACCCCAGGAAATTTCAGGGGTTAAAGACTACGGTGAGGGTAATGGCGTTTTCGATTACAACCCGCGCTACGAGGCTTTAATCAACCAAGATGCCAGGACATTCTTTTTGACCGCCGATGTTGAGGAGCTGAAAAAGCATAGCTACTACCTTGAAGGTGGTATTCGTGACATGCTTCATGCGCTTACGTCTGCAAAGCATCTGGCTGCCGCCCTGGCCTCTAGGGGGCTGGAGGTCAAGTACTACGAAGATTTTGCTGGCCAGCCAAATTCGATATTTCCTGAGCAGGTGTGTGATGACATTGTGAATCTTGATACCCCTGAATATCTAGTCAATTTTGACTTTTCAAGTGGGTCATTTGGCGAAAACGTTTTGGTCGGTTACGGCAATCCAAACCTGACTGAGGCCGAATTAGTCAATAATAACAATGGTAAACATGTTGGTGACGCCTGCGAACTGCTGATCCGAAGCGGGATATTTTACACAATGGCTATGAGTCGGATGCCAGATACCATTCGCTTTTCCAGTGGGGACTATTTTGGCGCTACCATTTTGTACTCATCCTATTACTCTGAAATCCTGCAAAGCCGCCGTTGGTATGGCCTGAACCTTCCACCGGGATACTTTACCGATGAAAGGCTTAAGGATGCCGAACTACCATTGGGTATCATACTTCCCGGTATTGGGATGCCTTTATGGGAGACAACAGAGGCCACTAGGATTGTGGGCCTGACTCAGGCAAGTGGTGCAACCCCTCGGTTTATCTTGCTATCTCCAGATGGTCAGTGCTGCTTCCGCAACAGCCAAACGGGCGAACGGTTTTGCAACTGTTATCGAATCTCTGGTGGTTACAAATGCGTTGAGGCTCAGTGTAAAGGCGAGCATGAAGAGTGTGAAGAGTTTGAAATTCCGCGTGATAACATGGTTCAGGAGTGTAACAGCGGCCATTTCTTTGTGAACCAGGCCACCAATGTCTGGGGTGAAACCGATTTGGAAAACGCACGCTTTGAAGACGCCCTGTTGGAAGTTATCGACGTAGTGTCCAAAAAGTATCGCATCAAGCAGCCAGCAGACGTGGAAGTCCCAGTAGGGTTCTAGTCCAAAATCACCTTAGATTTCTTACACATCCAAAGTTCCCTTCGTTGCCCCCCAGGCGTGGTATAGGGGCAAAAACGATATCCTTTGCTCTGGTAAGGTGGACGCTTGCCCGTCCTGGAAGACTAGGCCGCCTGAAACCTTCGGGTAGCTGGCCAAAAGCATGTGTAGACTGCGCAGTTTGCCAGCTGGGCCGCTTTTGACCTCAACGGCATAGATGTTGCCATCACGAACGGCCAAGTAGTCGACTTCAGCCAACGAACTACGAGCCTCCCGGGCCCAATAGTAAAGGTCGCAACCTTGGGACGCCGCAAGCTCTTGACCCACAAATTGCTCGGCCATTGCCCCACGGTGCATTGCCATCAAATCCTGACGCAGAAACTCCTTTGGTGTTACCCCTCTAAGCTGCTGCCACAGGCCTATGTCCAGAAACAGCAGTTTAAACCGCGATTCCTTCGCCCCAGCGCCAAGGGGCAGGCCAGACGGGTCAGTCGCTTTGACTTTTCGCAAAATCCTTGCTTGTAACAGCAGTTCGAGAGCCGCTTTGATTTGTGGTCCACTAGAGTCAGGGGCAAGACGCGAATACTTAATTTGCTGGCCAACAGACGCGGCGGCTTCGACTAAGACCTGGTCCATCAGCCGAGGATTCGCCCTGCGACTATACTTGGCGAAATCGTCCCTGAATGAGGCGGTTAAAGCCGCTTGAATTCCGAATATTTCCGCGATTCTGGCACCCTTTTGCCAAGCACTAACCGCTTCGGGCATGCCTCCAATGAAACAGTATTGGCGCACTTGTTCCATCAAAAATGTGTGGCTAGCACTTCCTAGATCGACGAACGGATCAGATGCCATTTGCGCCGCGGCGTCATTTCCAGACGCCCAAAGCGTCTCAACGAAGGTCATTGGAAGCATATCGAGATATTGGACTCTACCAACTGGCACAGAATAGTCACCAAGCGCGAATTCAAGCAGGGATCCAGCGGCAATAACATGCAATTCAGGCATTTCCTCATGAAAGTACCGTAGGGCGGTGATAGCCCGAGGGCACGCCTGGATTTCATCGAAAAATAAAAGGGTTTTACCAGGTACAAAGCGCTTACCTGTGACGATCTCAAGCTCGCCGACCATTCTTTTGGCATCTAGGTCGCCTTCAAAGATCTGGTGCCAGTTGGTATGTCTTTCCAGGTCAACGGTCACTGTCTCAGCAAATTTTCTGGCACCAAGGGCGTGAATCGACCATGTTTTACCAACCTGTCTAGCACCGCGAACAATCAAGGGTTTCCTGTGTTGGTCCTGTACCCAGCGGTCAAGCTGTTCATCAATGAAGCGCCTCATTTCGACCTGTCAACACTAAAAGTCAAGGTTATTATCGTTAGTAGATAGCGAAAAATCAAGGTTGTTTTGGTGATCAGGAGGCAGGGCCAGGGACGGGGCAGGGACAGGGACAGGGCCAGGGACGGGGACAGGGACAGGGGCAGGGACAGGGACAGGGCCAGGGGACGGGGACAGGGCCAGGGGCGGGGACGGGGACAGGGCCAGGCTCAGGGCCAGGAGACAGGGGCAGGGATTTTGTTCGTGAAAAAACACGTTTTGGTTGTGGCTTTCCAATATGGGATCACTTAGTCTTATTCCTACCGTTTTCCTACCGTTTCGATGGTTGGATAGCATCCCTGAAGCGAGGATTCTTTCTATTTGGAGGGAATTCGTGATTAAAAGATTCATACCTTTGCTTGCTGTGCTTTTAGTTGCCTGTGGCAATAATGGCAATCCACTGGACAACTTTGATGCAAATGGCAACCAGCAAACAGACAGCTGTATTGGTGTTGACTGTGGTGCCCATGCCTTTTGCGCAGTTGGTCCACAGGGGCCTATCTGCGTCTGCGAGCGAGGATTGGCTCTAAAATCGGGTGCTTGCGAAGAGCCCTTAGACAAAGGTCCGTGTAAAGGGTTGGTGTGTGCAGGCAATGGAGTCTGCAGGGTTGCGGAAGATGGTACCGCTGTCTGTTTTTGTGGCGCTGGCTACAATTCCGTTGGTACCAAATGCGTGGTCGATGAGGAGCCGTCATCGCCTTGTGCCAACGTCGATTGCAGTGGTCACGGGTTTTGTGTACTTACCCCATCGAACGAAGCCTTATGTATCTGTGACGTTGGGTACCTTTCCGATGGTGAAGACTGCATCAGTGCCCCATGTCAAGGTGTTACCTGCAGCGGTCATGGTTCTTGTGAAATCGACTACAGGAATGAAGCCTCGTGTCTTTGTGAGGACGGATTCATTAGCGAAGGCAGCAATTGCTTGGAGTTGTGCGTCGTTTCCTGTGAAGGCAGGGAATGTGGTCCAGACGGATGCGAAGGTGTTTGTGGACCTGGGTGTGGCGATGACGTCTGCCAGGAAAATGGCCTCTGTCCAGCGGTGCTAGGTGATTGTTTGAATGGTTGGTGCTTGATTCCCGCCGGAACTTTTTCGATGGGGTCTTTTGAAGATGAGGCATGTCGGCGGCCTAATGAAGGGCCGGTCCATTCAGTCACGATTACGCGCTCTTTTTTCATGAAACAGACCGAGGTGACCCAGCTGGAATGGGTGTCACTGATGGGCAACAATCCATCCAAATACGCTACTCCCTATGCACTTGGTGTGCAACGTCCCGACTTCTGGCCTGTTGACCAAGTCAACTGGTACGACGCGGTTCATTATGCCAATGCCCTTTCCACATTGGAGGGGTTTGAAACCTGTTACACGATAACTGACTGTGAGGGTGTTCCTGGTAAAGCCCCTAAAAACTGCACAGTAACTTTCAATGGCCTCGACTGTGAAGGTTACCGTTTACCCACCGAAGCGGAATGGGAATATGCCACCCGAGCTGAAACCACCACTGCCTATTGGATAGGGGACAACATTGGGGATGGTGGTGAACAGGTGTGTGGCCATGGTGACCCTTTAGGGGTCTTGCTACCACTGGCAGCTTGGTATGGCCATAACTCTGGCTTGATAACTCACGTAGTTAAGCAATTGAAGCCAAACCCATGGGGGTTATACGATGTTCACGGGAATGCGGGAGAATGGGTAAATGATTGGTGGGATGAAGAGTACTACGCCACCTGCGACGAGGGCTGCATTGACCCATTAGGTCCCGAAACAGGTTCTTTTAGAGTTTACCGTGGAGGCTCTAGCGCTTCAGACGCAAACGAGCTGCGCTCGGCGTATCGCGACCGCAAGTCACCTAACAGTTATAGCAGCACCTTAGGCTTCCGTCTTGTCAGATCTGTGGTGCCCTAATGTTTGGGAGGTCACGCATGTTTAAAAGAGCCTTGTCTTTATTTGCCGTGCTTTTCGTTGCCTGTGCTGGTAATGACAATGATCATGATAATAATAATAACGAGCAATTAGACGACGAGTGTCTTGGTGTGGTCTGTGGTATGCATGCTTTTTGCGCAGTTGGCCCACAAGGTATTGTCTGCGTTTGTGAACAAGGATTTACAAAGCAAGATGGTATTTGCCAGGAAGCCTCGGTGAATGCCCCCTGTGAAGGTGTGGAATGCGGTGCCAATGGTGTCTGTCAGGTCCAAGAAGGCAAAACCACCGTGTGTCTTTGCGGCCCCGGCTATAGATCCGAGGGCTCCAAATGCGTGGTCCGTGAAGAGCCAAAATGGCCTTGTACGGGCGTTGAATGCAGTGGTCATGGCTTTTGTGCAGTGACCACGTCGAATGAGGCCTTTTGTGTTTGTGACGAAGGATTCATCACTAGAGGCACAGCCTGTGTAGACCCCGAAAACTGCGTCCCCTCCTGTGAAGGCAAGGAATGTGGTTCGGATGGATGTGGTGGTTTTTGCGCTTCAGAATGTGTTGCTGGCCTTTGTCAGGAAAACGGCCTTTGTCCCACGCTGTCAGCCAATTGTTCCGATGGTTGGTGTCTGATTCCGGCAGGTACCTTTGAAATGGGCTCTTTCGAAAATGAAGCGTGCCGTTGGGATGATGAGGGGCCAGTTCATTCAGTCACGATTTCGCGTCCGTTTTACATGAAGCAAACCGAGGTAACTCAGGCAGAGTGGAAGTCATTAATGGGCAATAATCCGTCAACCTACAAGGCAGGTGGTGACTATCCCGTGGAGAGGGTAAATTGGGCGGAAGCGGTTTATTATGCGAACAAGCTCTCTAAATCTGAAGGCTTAGATACCTGCTACACGATAGAACGCTGTCATGGTACAGCCGGTGTAGACCTCAGTTCCTGTGACATCGCCTTTAAGGGGCTTGATTGTGAAGGTTATCGTTTGCCAACCGAGGCAGAATGGGAATACGCTGCTCGGGCTGGAAGTACATTCACATACGGGAAAGAAAGGGCCTACATTGGGTCAGATTGGAATGTGATATGTGAACTTGCTGATGATGTAGGAATCGGGCTGCCGGAGATTAGTTGGTATGACTATAACTCGGGATACAGACCTCACCCGGTTAAGCAATTAAAACCAAACCCTTGGGGCCTGTACGATGTTTACGGTAATGTACAGGAGTGGGTGCATGACCGGTATGATGAAGATTACTACACCGCTTGTAAGGAAGGTTGCACCGATCCTCTAGCTCCAGAGAAGTTGGGTTTTCGGGTTTACCGTGGCGGCTGTTATGCCTTTGAGGCCAAAGACTTACGGGTAGCTAAGCGTGATGGGGCTGCCCCTGCCGTACGCCAGAGTGTAGTAGGCTTTCGACTTGTTAGGGCAGCACCATAGTTTTTGCGCCCACACACCCTGTCCAAGGTTGATAAATCCCATCCAAATCCGTATCCTTAACTATTCGTTGAGCCGCGTCATTTGATTAACATTTGGGGTGTTCATTACACTTTTACCCCCTTTTTCCTGTTAGAAATTAATTGGTCAAAAAGTGATTGCTTGACAGACATCTAGCCAATCATTATCATCTACTTTGGTTTGCGAGAAAGAGGGTTTCAGCTCGGTCTGGTTGGAATTTTTTTGGGGGGTGCCGCCGTGTTGACGATTCCGTCCGTTCTGCCCGTTCTGCAATCTAAAGTTTCAAGCTTCAGTTTTCTTAGCATTCTCTTGCCGGTGGCATTCATCGCGATTCCGTTTCCAGCCCATGCTTACCGTTCTGTCATAGGATACGCACCGCCTGTATATGTTGAGTACTTGAGCATCCCGCAGGGTAGTTCCGTCATATTCCAAACCACCAATCTTTCTTCAGGTGGCGACCCTGTTCTACACCTACTTCGGTCGAATGGCGCCGGGGGTTACACTCAGGTCGCTTATAACGACAATTACAACGGACTCAATGCTAGGATAGCGTACTACAACTCAAGCTCCATTACTGAATTTGTGCTTTTGCTTCGCTCCTATGATACCGACTTTTTTAGCACCTGTGACCTGATGAAGAACGGGGTCATTCATCAAGCTAGTGTGCCGGTGCGTGGGTGGTTTGAGCCGGGAAGCTCGTTTACATATGCAGCTGGAGACCAAGTTCGAACTGTGCTCAGACCGGGAGCTAGTGAGGCTCCTTTTGTTGCCAAATTCTCAAGTCGCTCAAAGATAACTGGCCTAGCACTTGGTAATGCAACAGCCGGAACATCGGTTCTCAGTATTTCGGGTAACGAGACTTACTTCTTGGTTGGCACTCCGTACGTTCGTGACGGGGATTCTTACACCCAGCTTCGAAGTGGCCTACTACTCCTTATTTTTAACGATATTGCCACGGACTCAGATGGGGATGGGCTAGGGGACTCTTTGGAGGCGGAGTTAGGTACTTGTGCTACTGCTACAGGCTGTCCTAGAACACCACATGGTAGAGATACTGATCGCGATGGTCTCGAAGATGGAGAAGAAGTACTGGGTGTACCCGGTACCTTAGGCAGTGGAATTGACGATCTTGCTTTCTCGCGTTACGGCGCCAATCCTCGCCAGAAGGATATATTCGTGGAGGTGGATTATCTAACAGATTTACGCTCCTCAGTTGTGCCACTGGGAGAAAACCCGTTCCAATGGATTCGAATTAACCCGAATTCATCTATCTGGAATGGGACTCTTGAGACGTGGGTTAACAAAGCTAGGGAGCCCTTCTTAGCAGCACCGGCTGACCATGTGCGTAATCCGAATAATCAAAATGGCGTTGAGCTGCACTTGGATCTTGGTGTTGCCCCACTTGACAGCGCTGACGAGCGGAAGTTCGGGAACTGGAGTACTGGCGCTGCGCGTGGTTTAGTACCGAATTTTATTATCGAATGCTCGGGACCAGTTAATGGGATGGTTTCGGTCACTATCAATGACGTTACAAAAAGCTTTGACGCGACCTCTCTCACCCCTGAGGGTATCGCTTTTAACATTCTGTTGGCTGCATTCTTCACGCTGCAACCAGTTACCGGCGTGTCGTCAACAGTTGCGCCAGATGGCACAACCACGTTGGTGTTAGAGGCTGCGACCCCAGGGGTGCATTTCACCCGCTCGCTTACTGTACCTACTGGTTATGAGGATGCTTTAAAGGTTTTAGCCGAGGATAATGATTCGCTTCGAAATCATTATGACGGGACGGTACAAGGCGGAGATGAAGGAGGGGGAGATCACAGGCAAGTAGATGTTGTTCGTCGTGGCCGGATGCGGTATGCGATCATCACCAACATAGGCGGTGGCGGGCAGGCCGATGGTCCGAAATTTGTTACTGGTCTCGGCCACTCAGCATTTGTTCATGAGTTGGGTCATACACTTGGATTGCAGCACCACGGTCATTCGGCTTGGGGCAACAGTGGTGTGAATTGCATTCCACATTATGACAGCGTCATGCGTTACGCGTCCGCACCATATAAGTTCAGCAAATCGGACGATGGATACGCGCTCAATCCTGCTAGGATTGCGGAAACAGACACATTTGGCCCTGACTCCGGCTTCAATCAAACTATGTTCAGTCAGTCACCGTGGAACTACCCGATTTCAACTACCAGTGAAACCACGACCGATTGGAACCGTGATGGCTTAATATCTGGGTCTTCATATCAGTGGCGGACAATGGCGCTCTCTCTGTACAACGGAAGTTGTAACGCTTTCAGTCTACGCAGGGAGAGAATTGAACCTGGAACTACATTCGTTGGCCCTGTTGATCTTGTGCGGTTCGGTAGTCGCCTTTACGCGTTTTGGGCGACTGGTACTGAACTGAAATACAAGTACGCAACGCTTGGTCCAATTTCGAATAAGTCTTGTACTGGTTCTGCTGGTTTCACAGGGGACCAGTGTCTAACTTGGTCACAGACTAGGTCTCTCACCGCCAACGGAACGGATTATCAAGGAGTTACTACATATGCTTTCAATAACCGGATATTTGTTGGCTATAACCAAGCTAATGGGGTCATACGTGTGGAAGAATATTCGGTAGGTTCCAACGGAATCTTAATACATCAGAGTGGGCAACGGTTGGGTTATGGTGCTGATTATTACTTGTCCAACTTCACCCCAGAGCTGGTTGAATGGCACAAAGGCAATGACCCTGCACCCCTTGCGTTGTTGTACCTTTCGACGAATGGTTACTATTGTGGCTTTGTTAAGGGTGCTAACACTTGGGGATTTATTGGTGTCATGGTGGATACAAATGAAAATGCCATCGAAGGAGGCCAGGCACCGGTTGCCAAGGCTTGGCCTGAGAGTGCAGCACAGGGTTGGTCTGCTAGTGAGAAGAGAACTCTGGCGATTTTTCCATCCAGTGCATCCGAGATGCGCCTTTATGTCTTGGACCACGCCATGTATCGCTGGCAGTTGACAAATGTTGAAACAGCTTGGCCCACTCATGGTAAACCATTTCTTGAATACAGGATGATTCATAGGTCCTCAGGGGCATCTGTTGGCGACAGTCGTGGGCATTTTATGGTTGGACAAATGCGAAATAACAATTGGGGCAACATAGCCTATTTTAGACTAAGTACTCTTGTCAATCGCACATATCCTCCTCATGCCAGTTCTCTAGGTTTGCTAAGTGTTGGAGATTTTTTACAAAACTTATGGGCTGCTACAATCCCCGGTAGCAGTTTGAGTTTGTACAGCGACTCGACGCTTGGTAACGTGTTTGGATTGGTGCCGCTTAACGCTGGTAATGAGGTTGGGCTCTACTTTTATCCTCATGCAGATGGAGCTCCCGATGCTACATATACGGTTTACTCCGATTTCAGGGTGATGGAGGACTACATTTGTAAGACGATTGGAGACCATCGAGGCTTCAACTGTGGAGCTGTCTATGTGTTGGACTAAGTAAATAACTAGGGGAGGTGGTTATGAAGAGGATGATGCGCGTGTCAGTTTTGGGTTTTGCTGGAAAAGGCTGGTTGGTTGTGGCTCTGGCGTTTGTTTTTGCGGGGTGTTCGGGTGATGGCAACCACGACCAGAACCCCTCTACAGGCCGCAGTGGAGTGCTTGAAGAGGTGACGGAGCCTGATGAGGGGCAAAATCCTGGATTGAGTGATGTTCAAG
>DUVQ01000199.1 GCA_012840965.1 Oligoflexales bacterium
CCTACGGCGTGATGATGGCTGTGGGGTTTCTGACGGCTTTTTGGCTTTTGGTTCGGGAGCTTCGGCGGCGTAATATCGACGTTAAAGTTGCCGAAATTACCATTTTCTTGGGCATATTGGGTGGCGTTGTCGGCGCTAAATTGGCCTATATGCTGACGGAAGCTGATGAGTTTGTGTGGCGGGATCTGTTTTCTGGTAGTGGGCTTACCTGGCATGGTGGCCTTATTTTAGCTGCTGTTTTTATCATCGTTTATTTTGCGGCTAAACGCTTGCCGATGCTGGTGATGCTGGATGCTGTGGCTCCTATGCTGGCGTCTGGATATGCCTTTGGGCGGATTGGTTGCCAGTTGGCTGGAGATGGCGACGTGGGGATTCCGTGTGTGCCTGGCTCTTTTGCCGATAATTTCTGCATGACTTATCCGCGGGGGATAGTTCCATCATCATGTGAGGTTGGTGGGCGGTTTTATGAGGTCTGTCCGGCGAATGCGATGGATCCGACTTGGCTTCCAGTCCACCCTACTCCTATCTATGAATCGCTGACTAATTTTGCCTTGTTTGGACTTTTGTGGGCCATTCGACGCAAATTTCGTAGGCCTGGATTTTTGTTCGCAATTTATCTGGTCATAGCTGGATTTTTGCGTTTTGGGATTGAATTCATCCGTGTTAGCGAGGGGCGACCAGACCGCTTCCTTGGCCTGCGTGACGCTCAGCTAATCGCTTTAGGCGAAGTGCTGCTTGGCCTTATTATTGCGGCTTGGGCATATTTTCGAACTGTTCCCAAGAACCAGGAGTATGGCATTTTAAAGCCGGCAGAATCGGTTGAATCCGTGTGACCCAAAATCAGCTAAGACATTGGCTTTTTTGATGCCCGTTCAATATGATCAGGTGCTTTCTTGATAAGAGGTTAGCTATGCGTCGGTTTTTAGCTTTTTTAGTGCCGGTGCTCGTGGTTGTGGCGCTTGGATGTTCTGGGAAAGGAGACTCGCCTCAAGACATCTTTGGGGAGGACAGCACAAGTGATTCACAAGACACGCTTGATGCTAGGGACGCTGAAATGGATTCTGGGGATGTCTTAGACGTGGATGTTGACCAGGGTGACTTGCCTGATGACTCGGTTGATGACTTGGGCGATGACCTAGAGGTCCCATTTGAATGCCCTAGCGACTTGGACTGGCCGAGCGCCGATGATGGCACCAAGAAATTTGGCCTGACCATGTTTCACTGGAATATTCAGTATGTAGCTGGTGGACTAGAGGGGTCATGGGAAAACGAAACTATAAGCATCTGTAAGGATATGTTCGGTGATCACGACATGTGCGTGGGTTGGACTGATGAGGTGTTGTTGGACTGGATAATCGAGGTTTCGTTTCAGCCAATCCTTGATTTGTATCTGAAACACCCAGACTGGCGGGCCACCTTTGAGATACCTGGCTTGATGATTGAAGTGATGCAGGACAGGCATCCAGAAGTACTTGAAAAGCTTAGATGTGCTGCAAACAATGGGCAGATCGAGCTTGTTAGTTTTCACTGGTCTGACCAGCTGTTTTTGGCCTTTCCTGCGCGAGATCTTGAGTGGTCGATTGACTACAATCGCGAGATTTTCAAGCAGGCAGATCTGCCATTATCAAAGGTCGTTTTCAACCAGGAAGGGCAATCTGGAGTTGGTAAGCATCGCATCATGGCAACAAAGGGCTATACCATCGATGTGATGCATGAGAATCTGTACAAGTACCACCAGCAAGGTGAAGTCGAAAAGGGCGTGTGGCCAGTCTATGAAAGCACCGGACCAGGCGCCTCGCAACCAGTAAAGGTGGTGGTCAGTGGACCTGTAGATCCCGCAGCAGAGATCAGTGTGGAGTGGACCTTTTTTGACGATGGTGAAGTGCTGGCAACCCCTTTGAATCCTTACCTAGCACCAACACAGCCGGAGCCGGACTGGTCCGAAGTCCGTAAATTTGAGCGAAAACTGCAAGAACTGGCTGATCAAGGCTACATTCACACGACAATCACTGACTATATTGAACGTTTGAATAAGCTTGGCATAACACCCAAACCGCTGTTGCCAATCGCGGATTCAACTTGGCAACCTCCCAGCACTGATGGAATTTCCCGCTGGATGGGCAAGATGGGGATTTTGGCCTACTCGCTGCATGAAAATGACAACCTGATTCGCACCATGAACTATGAGGCGTCGACCTGCTTGGCAGCCGTGGATTTATTGGCCCAAATAGCTGAAGGAGAAGGTCACGACGTGACTGCGGCCAGGCAGCTGCTTGAAACGGGCTATCTTCATCTGATGAAGGCCCAGGTCTCTGATGCCACAGGTATAAATCCTTGGAGGGGCGAATGGATCTATGGCCTTGAAAACAATGAAGGTGCCTTAACCGCTTGTAATGAGGCTAAAACCACCCTCTTGGCTGTTTTAAACAAGTCGCCCGTTGTTGTTGACCTCGATGAGCGAAAATTGGCAGATTCAATGAGGCCCCAGTTCCAGTTGCGCCAGACAGATCCTGATGACGTTCCGGACTACCTAGAGATTACTTCCCCAGGCCGTACGGTGACTGCCAGCTGGGCGGATGATGGCAAACTCTATCTGCTTGAGTTAGCGATTGGTGCAAGCGATGACCCGTCAGGACAGGACCGCGCTAAGCGGACAGTTTCGATCAAAATTCCTCTTGCAGGCGGGCTTTTAAAGTACAGCCCAGCCTTGGTGGAAGACGCCATTGTTGAAATTCCACTGACTGATTTCGACCTGCTGGAAAAACAGATTTTCCTGCCTCTTTCAAACGGCCTTATTGGACTGGGTCCAGACCTGTGGCTAATCAAGTCCTGTCGTGATGTTCATATTGCCGCCAGGGTCGAGTCTGATACTGGGGATTTCATTGAGTTTACAGATGAAACTGTCCCTCCAGAAGGAGGTGTGACGTGGCGGTTTTATATCTTCGACGGCCAGGCCGAAACTGCGCTTTATTTGGCTCGCGCCCTAAATACGCATCCCCATGTTTTGTTGAGTAATATCGAATAACTAGTGAATTTAAGCGCTAAACCTCAGGAGGCCGTTTTTCCAGAAATGGCCCCAGATCATTTGGTACGAATAAAGGCAACCTTAAAGGGCCTTGATTGTCGGCGTCGAACAAGGCTCGATAACCGGCTGTCAGGCTTATGACCCTCTTGATGTAACGGGTCGTTTGCCGAAATGGCAAAACCTCAACCAACAAATCTGTAGATAAATGTCTGAAATTACGATGGAAACGCTTGCCTGAGCCAGATCCAGCATGATACCCAACCAGCACCAGAGGTAGATGACCTTGAAACAGGCTTTCAAGCTCTTGCAACAAAGCAGCACCAAGCATGATATTGCTGGAAGGTCGCCCAACAGTTCTCGCAAGTTTTGGGTCCTGCAGGGATATGGTAGCCACGTTGCGGGCGGTAGTACGTAGTAGCTGCATCAACCCAATGGCCCCAGCGCTTGAACGAGCCCTTGGATTAAAACCGCTTTCAACTTGCATCACCGCGTAGATCAAGGCCGGGTCCACACCTGTCTGCTCGCAAGCGGCCTGCACCTCATTTAAAAACGGCCTTTTGAAACGGTCAGTTAGTTGAAGGTTGACATCTGAATCAAGACCTCCTCTAAAAAACTCACGGTGGTGTCTTGAGCTTATACCCATGGAAAGTAGCAATTGAATATCAGCAGTGTTCAGCATCCCACGGTAGGCCAAAGTTATAAGCTGTTCACGCGCCTTCGCGGTCATTCCAAGGCGCCCCATCCAAATAGCACCCAAGGAGGCATTTGATTTGTCGGTCTGGCGCTTTAAGCCGAGGTCATCAAGCTGAACGTCCATCCCTTGAAGTTTAGAGGCTGCCAAAACCCCGTAGTAGGACCAAGGGTCGCCACTTGCCACCCGCATAAGTTCCCCTTTAGCCTCGAAGGACCGCCCCAGGTGCTCAAGAGCGACGGCTCTAAAATATCGAAATCGTTCGGCCTGGCCAAAAAGCAGACAATCGCCAAAATCTAGGCGAGTAAGGGCGGATTCAATAATATCCAGGGCTTTTTGGAACTGGCCATAAACCATGGCGTTTAAAGCAAGTTCCCAGCGAATTTCAGGACCATAGCCGCCTTCTGGATGCTCTTTTAAACAGGTGGTCAAAAGGGCTTCAGCCTCATCTGGTTTTTTAAGTCGAGTCGCGGCCTTGGATGCCTCAAAGGCGGCATCAGCAGCAAACGGTCCGTGACCACCTAATAATTCCATAAAAACATCAAAGGCTTTGGGATCATCGTTGGTTAACACCAAGGCACGTCCCAATGAAAAGGCAGCATAGTCTTTAATCCAGGGGTCGACAGCCACAGATACTGCTAACTCAAGATCTTCGACTGCTTTTGCCCTGGTTTTACGAACGGCCCTGTGGGCAATCCCAGAGATGAGATGAGGCAAACCTGGGTCGATCTTTTTCAACGCTTTCGGCCGTTTACGGGCAGCATTACCCATTGTTTTCAGGGCTTTGCCCTTTGCGTGAATTAACTCCCTCAATTTCAGGTGAGCTGGCAGGATGGGGGCGTCCATCTCCTGCAGTGTCGCCCCTGCCTTGTCCTGGCACGAGCGATTAGGGGCATACAACCACGCCAAAAAAGCCTCTGAATGGGCACGCTCCAGATTTCCTAAAGCCTTTGTAACGTCAACTCGAAGCATCCTGGCGCTAAACAGCACTTTCCCGGGCAATTCATCCTCTAGCAAATCGTTGATTACAACCTCGGCTGCAGCTGGGCGCCCCTCGGCTAGCAAGGCTTTAGCCAATAAAAGTCGCGCACTTACAAAGCTACCAGAGGTCATGGATATCGTGCCCAAGGCGGCCCTAGCTCCAGATGTGTCACCATCTTTAAGCATCAACGAGCCTGCTTTAAAGTGGGCGATATCCGCAAGTGGGGTGTCAGCTAAAGCCAGATATGTATCGATGGCCTCTTTTGTTTGGCCAGCATCTTCCAAAATTCCAGCGGCCACAAAACCACGGACAGGCCCAGGAATATCAGCGATTTCCTTGGCCAAGTCCTCCAAAGCCTCGCCAAACTCGCCGTTTTGGGCCTTTTGGAGCACATCGCTGAAAGCAGGAGATGTCTCGCTAAAAAGTGTTGGTTGCGCATGAATGCTTACAGGAAGTGCTGCAGCTAAAAAAGCAGCTAATCTCAATGAAATTGTCAACTTTTGGTAAGCTCTAGCCGAATGCATTGCTAAAAATCCCATCAGTTAACACCACAGTACTTGGCCCCACCCACTTAATTCATGGGGAAAGCTCTAATTCCTGTAAGGTCAGGCGAGCCGCCTCCAAAATTGGCACCTCTTCCTTAGCAGCTCGCTGCTGAACATATCGAAATGCAAACTTAAAACGAACCGCTGACACAGATTCCGCAAGCTCAATGTCCCCAACAGAGAACATGGTCTTGCCCTTTCGAAGCGCTGTTTTTGTGCAGTCCTTTTCAGTTACAGAAGGGCCGATGTCGATGATGGTCTTACATACAACCAAGTACGATTCCATGAACGGCCGCAAAACAGCAGAGCGATCAGCCAAAAATTCCGTAGCACTGGCCGGCACCGAGACCTGGCCATCTGCAACCTCGATTAAGCCTGCTTTGGTGAATTTATCGAGGAATTTTTCAAAAAGCGCCTCAAAGGACTCCCCAGGAGCGTAAATGAACTCCAGCTTGAAGATTGTCGAAAGATTTAAGCACCTTTGACGTATGTTTTCTAGTGATTCATGGGTGGGCGTGGCTAAGAGAGCGGTAGCCAAAATGGCATCACCTACGAAGAAGTGGATGATGCCATTTTTGTAATAGTCCAGTGCCATTCGACCTGTTGGCTTAACTGAAAGCACTATATTTCCATCAAGTTCACTTACGTTTATTTGATTTCTTAAGCTACCTAGGACGTTTTCAATATCCTCTTGAAATACGCGGCCTATGGCTTGGGCGCTGTCTGATTCAGGGATGGGCCAGAGACCGGCGTTCTCCAGTTTTTCAACAATTTGATCGGCAAAAAGGGCTTCTTTTTCAGCTAGTTCAGCTATTAAAGCCCCAAACCGGTCTAAAAGCTGGGAAAGTTCAATACCTCTGCGGCGGTGGATTATCAAGGCAAAAGCCACAAGATGATAAGGGGTTACCACAAAACAGCGATCTATTCGATGCATAACGTTAAAGGCGAATCTGCGTACAATTTCAATAGGTACTGACTCGCCCTGAGCAATTGGCATCTGCACGTTTTGCTGACGTAAAAAATCTAGCACCCCTAAAGGTTCATTGAACTGCACGTACATACGGCCATATCTGGTGGCCAAAACTTTGGCACTTCTGGCCAATCCAAGGGCGTTTTCCTTAGTTTTGCTTTGACCAAGACTTTCTCGGTTATATGCAGGTTCTTCGACCACTTTTTCATAGGTCACTGCAGCCGGTACAATGTTGACATCTGGAGCGGCACCAGTGGCCACCGCATTGATGACCATGGATAGCATGCCTAGACGTGGGGTAATAGCCTTTCCAGTACGGCTCCTAGTACCCTCCACAAACATTTCAATCCAATAGCCATCCTTTAAAAGCTTGCGGACATAGTGGCGCAACACCACAGAATCAAGAATGTTTCCCTGAATAGACCTTGGAATAAAAAAGGCACCTGACCTGCGAAAGATGGTACCCATGGGCCAAAAAGTCAGGTTGTCGCCAGCGGCTATGTGTGGTGGAATCAGGCCATGGGTATAAAAAACCAGCGAATAGACCAAGTAATCCATGTGGCTTCTGTGTGATGGAATCAAAACTATGGGGCCATTCCTGGCAGCCTCTCGGATGGCGTCAAGGCCTTGTGTATCAACGGCAATTCCAGTGAAAATCCGTTGAAACAGCAGGCCAATAGTGGTTGCAAAGGTCTCAAGCCAGTTGAACCTAAAGTCAGCTGCCATTTTCCTTAGTTTTGACAAAGCCTTAGCCTCGGTCGCTTTTGGAGTCATCCCAAGCTCAGCGGCCGCGGCTGCAACGTCAGCAATAAAGGGCGGCGTTCTGGATATTTCGTCAATAATGCGCTTGGCGCCCTTTAAAACTGGGCCTCTGATGGCCTTGGATTCCAAGAGGAATTCTTTGGCAAGCGCAAAACGAAGACGGGAACTGAAGGTGGCTGGGTCGCCTTCGTCGTTTGAAACAAACTGAGCCAACTGTACAGGATGACCAACGCGAACTTGGGCGCGTTTAAAGTTGCGCAAAAACGAAAGAAATTTGCGTAATCGACCGGGAGATTGAGGATCGCCAAGGAGGACATCTATCATCGAGCGCCGATAAGATTCTGGCTTCTGATCCCAGATTACCTGCAGCGGAATCAGTGTAATTGGTGCGGGACATCGTGACGATAGTTCTACGAAGGTGTCTAAAAACGGGTCTTTAGTATCACCACCCCATTGAATCAGGGTGCGTTCTCTTTTTAAAAACAGTAGGCTCGGTTGTGCAAGCTCAAGCGCCCTTGCCAGACCCTCCTCGCGGCTTTCTTTTCGCTTCCAAAGCCTGGAAATTTTTCGGCCAAATTCACTAAAAAAACCTTTAAGGGGTCTAAACCAACCCAAGTCAACATCGGGGGCAAACTTGACTAGGGGCAGTGCAAATCGCAAAAACGCGAAATTAAAAAACAGGTAATCCAAAAGGCTGTGAGTGTCCAAGACAAACACAGGTACATGACCGTCGCTGGCCTCACGGATTGTATTTACAGCTGTGTCGTCGAAGCGAACGTCCTTGAAAAAGGCAGAACCTAGCCAACGTAGCAGCGGACCAGGGCGCTTAACCATCCTGGACGGATGCTTGAATTCATCGCGATTCCCCATATGCCCTGAGGGTTTTTGTGTGTCCTCGGCAGATTTAGTAGGGGTTGAAGACAACAGGTTACCTCCAAAAACCGAAAGGGGATTATAACCCGGAAACAGACCTTCTTGTTATAGACCCAAAATTCCCCCTGTCCCTGCCTCCTGTCCCTGTCCCTGCCTCCTGTCCCTGTCCCTGTCCCTGCCTCAGCCTCCAACTCGGAGATATTGGGTGGACATATGTTGAAGATTCTGGCATCCTTTCATCTGGTTTACTGAAGAAATTTACCATGTTTAGTACTCCAGCAACCATTGAGCATGCGCTAACCCGTGATTAGGAGGCGTTATGATGAATTTTCAATCTTTCCTGTCACATCATGGGGTGCTTTTGGCACTACTAGTGTCTATGGTCTCAATTGGTTGTGGGGGGTCAAAAAACCCTGCAGCGAATGAACAAGAAGACGTGCCAATCGTTTTCAACACACCAGATACGTACAAAGACTCGAATAGCACAGGCCCTGACGTACGTGACTCGCATGTGGATGATGACGCTGTCGACACCATTGACTTGGATAGCGAACCTGAAACTACAAATGACAGATTGACGCCCGCAGACGAACTTTCCTCAGATGATGGCTCTACTTCAGATGATGGTACGGATGCCGACGTGCTAGGGCCATGTGCGCCAAACGACGCAAATTGCGTATGTGAAAGCGATGATGATTGCGACCAAAGCTTTAATCAGCCTTGTCTTGTCAACAGATGTGATGAAGGGCTCTGCAGGCTGGATCCGCAACCTTTGGAGGGCCAAGCATGTGATGATGATAACGCCTGTACCACTGGAGACATTTGCCAAAATGGCGCTTGCGTGGGCACAAAATTCACCTGTCAGTGTCAAAATGACGAAGAATGCGATAACGGCAACCCATGTACCGATAACTTTTGCAGAAACGGTTACTGCGCTTGGGATTACAATGCCGCACCATGTGACAACGGAGACCCCTGTACCACCAATGATTTCTGCTCAAACGGCAGGTGCGTCGAGGGGGACTTCATCTGTGAGTGCCGAAATGATGGTCAGTGCAACGACAACAACCCATGCACGACTGATCGCTGTTCTTTAGGGCATTGCCAACACGATTTCAACACTGCCCGCTGTGATGATGGCGACCCTTGCACTAAAAATGACACCTGCAGCAACGGTGTGTGTGTGCCTGGTGAGTTTATATGCGATTGCAGAGTCGATTCCGACTGTGACGACGACAATCTATGTACCAACGATAGTTGTGTCTCGGGGTCATGCCGTTACATAAACAATACAAATACTTGTGACGATGGTGATGAATGCACTGTAAATGACAAATGCATCAATGGGGTCTGCACTGGAACGGACACTTGCGAATGCAGAAAGGACGAAGACTGCCCAGGTGCCAACCCTTGCTATAAGGCCACTTGTCAGTTAACAACGCACACATGTGTCTATCAAATTCTAACAGGGCCTTGTGATGATGGAGATGTCTGTACTGTTGGTGATTATTGCGAAAATGGCGTCTGCGTCCCAGGCGAAGACAGGTGTGAATGCCGCGTGGCTACAGACTGCGAAAAAAATCCCAATCCTTGCTTAGATACCGTGTGCCAGTCAGATTATACCTGTGGAACCAGGCCAAAAACCGGCCCCTGTGACACCGGAAAGCCTTGTACTAGCGGAGATTACTGCAGCGCAGGAGTATGCGTTGCAGGACAGGCAATATGTGCTGATTGTGGCGATGGGGCCTGTTTTAGACCTGATGAGAACTGCTTGAATTGCCCTGCCGATTGCGGCCAGTGTCCACCCAACGAAACCGACTGTGGTAACGGATTTGACGATGATGCTGATGGGCTAACAGATTGCCTCGATCCTGATTGTGTTGGGGTAGCCCCCTGTCCTCAGACAAGCTGCGACACAGTGGAGGGCACGCTTGCCTGTGGCGGCCAACTAACTGGGCAGTACAACAGCGTAAGAAGGATAAGCGGGACTGGCTGTGGCAAAAGTCTGGGATATTACTATAGCAAAGTCTTTTCCTTTACTGCCCCACATACAGGCACTTTAAAAGTGCAGGTTACAAACACCAGCAACCAAACGGACAAGTTCAATGTTTTCATTTTGGGTGGTATTTGTAATGCGGAAACCTGTCTTGCATTAGGCTGCAACGGCGCCACTGAATGTCCAAATCCATGGGCACAGACCACAATGATCAAAGGCGCTCAATACTTCTTTGTAGTCGGAGACGACAATCCTCCAGAAACCGGCCGCTACTCCATCCAAGCAATCTGTGAATAAACCCCGCCCCCGC
>DUVQ01000200.1 GCA_012840965.1 Oligoflexales bacterium
GGAACTTACTCTTCCCTCTTTGTTGCCATTCCTCTGACTTTGAAGTTTGATGTTTGGGCCAAGCGCCGTCGCCGCCGTGCCAGAGCATAATCGCTAACTGATCCCTTAAGCCTGGAGAACCCATGAATGACATCAGCCGCTGGGTACAGGCCGAAGTAGACTTATCCCTTGCCCAGACAATAGCTCAAGCCATTGAAATCCCTGAGCTTATCGCAAAGCTATTGATCTTACGCGGCATCAACACTCCTGACGAGGCTTTGGATTTTATTGAGCCAAAACTGGCAAACTTGAATGATCCCGCAAAGTTCATGGACATGGACACCGCCACAGCGCGTATCGTGAAGGCGGTTCAAAAAAAACAGCTGATCTGCGTTTTTGGCGATTACGATGCTGACGGTCTGACAGCGACTACAATACTGGCCGACTTCCTTGAGGCTTCAGGGGCAGATGTAACTACATTCATCCCAGACAGGATGACTGAAGGATATGGGCTGCAGCCTGATCGAGTCAGGAGTCTGGCCCAATTGGGAATTAAACTTATCATTACAGTTGATTGCGGAATTCGTGCGCATGAAGCGGTCCAGGTGGCGAGTGAGCTTGGGGTCGATGTAATCATTGTTGACCATCATGTCCCAGATCCAACCTTGCCAGCGGCGGTCGCCATCGTTGATCCACACCGAGCTGACTGTTCTTTCCCCTTTGCGGATCTTTGTGCGGCCGGCCTCGCCTTTTATCTGATTGGTTCGCTTCGCCGCGAATTTTACCGGCTTGGCATCATCAACGATGTGGATTTAAGGCCTTTTTTGGATTTGGTCGCAGTTGGAACGATTGCCGACATGGTCCCTTTGAACAGCGACAATCGAGTCTTTGCCGTCCACGGTCTAAGGCGCCTTAATCAAGACACAAGGCCTGGATTAGCCGCCTTAAAAGCAGTTGCCGGTATAGCAGCCAAAAACATCGATGCCCGGGCAGTCGCGTTTTCATTGGCACCTCGACTTAACGCAACTGGAAGATTGGGCGACCCCAAAGCAGCTTTAGACCTTTTAAGAGCCAAGGATGTGCTTCAGGCAAGGACCCACGCTGAGATCCTGCAAAAAGACAACGATGAGCGTCGCATAATTGCCCAAAAAGTGACCGACGAGGCAATGGCCCACGTTTATGCGGAAGGCAAGAATCTGAAACGGATTATCATCGCGGTAGGCCAAGGTTGGCACCAGGGTGTAATTGGCATCGCCGCGGCAAAGCTAGTAAACGCTTTTAACAAGCCATCTATCGTGATTGGCCTTGAAGATGGCATAGGTAAAGGCTCTTGTCGTTCAGTGAAAGGCTTTGATATTGGCCAGGCAATTAAATCGGCCGAACCGTTCCTCGTTCGCTTTGGAGGCCATCCCATGGCTGCAGGGCTGACAGTCGAAGAAGCGCAGATCCCCAACCTAATCAATTACCTTGAAGAGCTGGCCGAGGCGACCATCGACAGTGACATCATCGCTCCTTCAATAGATGTTGATGCTTGGCTGAACTTAAAAGAAGTGACTCCCGAATTGTTCAGGCACATTGAGCGACTGCAACCTTTCGGAATGGGCAATCCTGAGCCAGTGCTAGCCGTAAGCAAGGTTACAGTCACAAACGCAAGAATAGTTGGCAAGGGCAAGCGCCACGTTCAAATTGAAGTCTGCGATGGCGACACAAGGGTAAAAGGAATCTGGTTTGACCAAGCCCATTTGGCCCCAACAATTGGCGATTTGGTGGATGTCGCCTTTAACATCAGCCTCGATGATCGACTTGGCGAGGCCAAGATGAAGATCATAGATGTTAGACAGGCTACCTAGGAGGTTGAGCAGTGGTTTGGGTCTATGCCGAAATTCTGAGTTATACTCCAAGCCATGACTCGTTGGGTTAACACAACCATAGCCCTGGGTATTTTGCTTTGTCACCCCTGTGTTTTGGGGCAGGACCTGCCTTTTGTTACCCCAGCGACTAATCTTGAGCTGCCCTTAAATAGCCCTTTGATGGATGCGCTTTTAACAGTTGAAGGACAGGAAAACCTGAAAGCTTCACTTTCCAAGCACCTTTTGTTGGTGCAAGCATGGCCAAATCCAGGCTTTCACGAGGATCCGGCCCTAGTGCCAACCAGAATTGGGATGGCGGTCATAGTGCAAGTCGATAAAGAACAACAGGTCTGGACTTCCAGCTTTTTGGTGGAAGACGTAAGAACAATTAACCTTACGATTCCAGGCACCCAAACTGTTATACCTGCGACAATCGACGAGACCAAGAACGGCCTTTCCAAGTTAAAGATTGGGGCTGAAGTTTCAGGCCTTGATCGTACTGGTGCCACCATTTCAACCAAGGAAACCAAAGACGCTAGGGTAGTATTTGTTACCCCTGCTGGGCCAGACAACATGGTAATTGGGCAATCCGCCATAGCTGGCAATGACTTACCCCCTAATGAAATGCATGTAATTATTCCTGGAATGCTGCCAATGGGATGCCCTGTTTTCGACAACGATGGATACCTGATAGCTGTCGCGCTTCATCCTGGTGCATCCAAAACTGACCGCGTTTTGGCGGCGCCAGCCAAGCTTCTTTTGGACCCGGAACAAAAGCCATGAAAGCGCCAAACCTACCAGAGTTGGTACTGAAGTATTGCCAAGACAAGGCGCTTTTTTGCAATGGCGACAAGGTATTAGTCGCCGTTTCCGGGGGTGCGGATTCTTTGGTACTGCTGGACTGTCTGCTGGCAATCAAGCAAAACCTTGGATTGGAACTGGGCGTGGGCCATGTTGACCACGACTTGAGGCCAGAGTCTGCAGATGACGCTGCGAATGTGAAAAATCACGCCGAAAACTTGGGATTAGCAGTATTGGTAACCAAGGTAAATATTTGGGAAAAGGCGCCAACCAAGGCCACCTTGGAGCAAGCGGCCAGAGGCGCACGATATGAAGCTTTGCAGCAAATGGCCCGCCAGTTTCGGGCCACCAAGATTGCCACCGGTCACTCACAAACCGATCAAGCAGAAACTGTATTAATGCGAATGATTAGAGGCACAGGCCCACTTGGGTTGGGCGGGATATCACCTTTTCGCAAAGACAACGTGGTGCGCCCTCTTTTATCGGTCAGTAGGGACGAAATCATGGCCTGGGCAACAGCAAAAGACCTGCCCATTCGCGAGGATTCCACCAACCAAGACACCCAGTACCTGCGAAATCGCATTCGAGCTGAACTTTTGCCGCTGCTAAAAACATACAATCCACAAATTGAATCTTCCCTTGCAGAACTAGCTGAAGATTTTCAGGATCTTGGACTTTGGCTTTTGTCACAGCTGCCTGAACTTAAGCAAAATCAAGACGCAAAAGTTGTTATCACCAAGAACCAGATAGACCAATGCCCACCCACCTTAAGGCCGTACATGCTTGCAGCGGCATTTCACCAGGCGTCAGGAGCGCCATTGGGGCTGTCTAGGCCTCATGTGCTGACTTTAGTTGACTTGGCGACAGGGCCATCATCCAGACAGGCGCACCTTCCAAGACGAGTGATCGCGCAAAATGTAAAGGGAGATTTGGAGTTATTTCAAGATCTTGAAGGCCCACCACCTGGAAGTGCTAGGCGGAATTCGGGCCCAAATTAGACGCCGATTTTGGGCCTGAGCCAAGGTTTTGGATCTTTAAACAGCCAGATAAAAGAAGATCACGCTGACAACGATGAGGATTGGTACCAAAATCCCAAAGGAATAAAGCATATAGCCGCCAAAGGATGGCATTTTTACCTGAGTTGCCCCCTTTTCTTCGGCAATAGCCTTCACCATGAAATTTGGCCCGTTTCCAATGTAAGTCGCCGCACCCATAAAAACGGCGCCAAGCGAAATGGCCCTCACTATGGCAACACCCAGTCCATTGGCAAGATCCGGATTGATTAAGCCAACCGCATCTACCCCAAACGCGCCCTTGGCCAAAGACAGGAAGGTCAAATAAGTCGGGGTGTTATCAAGGAAACCAGAAAGGGCACCAGTTACCCAAAAATACTGCAATGGATGAGTAACGCCAAGCTCTGTGCCACGAAACTCCAGCAACATCAGAGCAGGAATCATCGTGATGAAAATCCCAATGAACAGGACTGCAACCTCGGTAATAGCACCAAAGTTAAAGTTGTTATCAATTCTAAGCTGTTTTCGTGTAGCAGCCATAGAAATCAGGCCAAGGCCAACCATGACGCCATCACGAATCCACGGAACAGCCGTAGCGACACCTTGCGAAATATCCGGAATCTTCAAGACTTGACCAGAGACAACAATTGATGCAACAACGCCAAGAATCAGGGCAACATTAACCCAGCCTTCAATAGCCAAAGGAGTCGCTTGTTTAACATCCAAGGCAATATCCTTGACCTCTTCCTTTGCCCAGGCCTTCCTATCCCAAAAATAGTAAATCACCAAAAGTGCGCCATTGACTGCCAGCCACTCGGGCCAAAGGGCCAAGGTCCACTCAAAGGGAATTCCCTGCAAAAATCCCATGTAAAGAGGAGGGTCGCCAAGTGGAGTAAGGCAACCACCTACGTTAGAAACAACGAAGATAAAGAAAATAACGGTGTGGACCTTGTACTTACGCTCCTGATTGGTCCGCAAAAGGGGCCTGATAAGCAGCATCGATGCCCCAGTGGTACCAAAAAGGTTCGCAATTATGGCACCTACCAATAAAAACAAGGTGTTAGTCTTCGGAGAAGCGACCAAGTTCCCCCGCAGCACGATACCGCCAGAGATCGTGTACAAAGACCATAAAAGGACTATAAAGCTTAGATATTCATGCAGGTGATGTAGCAGCCTGTGATAATCGGTGGCGATGAAATAGATGGCAACTGGCAGGGCAAGCAGACCTGCAACCAACCCCTTGTTAAGATTACTCTCCCACCAATGAGGAAACTTCAAAGGCACAATGGCGATGGATAAAAGCAAAAGTACAAAGGGTATGATCCAAGCCACCGATGGCACGTTAGCAGCCTGCTCAGTGGCATGGGCCAGTGACGGAAACAACGCCATCAAGGCAACCAAGCCTGGAATCTTCCAGGCGTCACCAATCCTTTTTATCATGTACACCTCCGCCAAACTAAAGGCAGCCGCGATTCTACCCGTTTAATAAAAATTGGCGATTAAAAATGACATACCAACAATCAAACTAGTATTCGAACGCAGATCCGCCAATAAATTCACGCAGTATGGACGTTGCAGGCACGTCACCGCCAAACACTGGCACGAACAGGTCCAGGAACTCCAACAATCTGGAGGCTTCCACAAATGCTGGGTCCGAGACTGGGACTTCCATCAAAAAGCGTTCGGCAAACATTTTCAGCACCGCAGGCTCGTAGACCAGGGTGCTGTTAAACATGAAGTCGGCTTGCTCCTGGAAGGGGAAAATCCACTTCTCCTCGCCAGCTCTGACTTTTGGCCACATGTGGATGGTCCTGGCGGCAGAATATCCCCGATACATGCGGTCTCGAACGATCCTGCGAATCAACCTGGAGTCAGAGGTAAAGATTCGGTTTTGATGGTCAATGCTAAGCTGAGTCAGGGCCGACATATAAATCCGCATCTTGTGGTGGTCCGGAACAGACTCGGTAAGCCTGTCATTTAGGCCGTGTATCCCCTCCATCAACAGGATTTCACCATCTTCCAGTTGAACAGGGGTCGTGACTTCTTCCCTGACACCCTTGAAAAATGAATACCTGGGCATCTGGACTTCTTGCCCTGCGAGCAACATCTCCAAATGCTCATTCAGCAATGGCAGGTCTATGGCCTCGATACACTCAAAATCGTACTCACCATCCGCGTCTAAGGGGGTTTTAGACCTGTCGACATAGTAGTTGTCCACCGACAAGACCTTTGGACGCAGACCAATAGCCATCAGTTGCATCCGCAGGCGCTTGACTGTGGAGGTCTTGCCAGAAGACGAGGGACCAGCCAGCAATACAAGGCGGCAATCCTTTTTGGCCGCCACAGCATCGGCAATTGTAATCACGCGCCTTTCATGAGCTGCCTCAGCTATCCTTATGACTTCCCCAATTCGCCCTGAAATAATCGACTGATTCAGGTCTGCAACCGTTGAAATCCCAACCTTTTCGTTGAACTCCCTGGCCCTCACATAGGCGGCATACAACGTAGTGTGGTTGCGCACTGGATCTGGGGCTTCATCTGAACGACTAGGTGGCGGCAGGATCAAAAGCACGCCGTTTCGATACAGTTCAACTCTAAATTGTTGAATTCCCTCAGTAGTTGGCAGCAGGGGATGGAAGGACAACAGCACCTTCTTGCCCATTGTGACAAGCGGGACCCAAGACCAGCGCAATGTTTCCACCAAACGAGCCGAGGTGTCACTTCCAAGAGAGCTTAGCACCTCCACCGCCTGAAGCTTTGGCACCCTGAACGTAGCCAAGGCCTCCTTGCGATGAATCATGGCCTTCATTTCAGCTTCAATGGCCTGTACATCGTCGGCTGTAAGCTGTCTACCCAAGTGAACGTCGAAAAAATATCCATCACCAAAGGACTGCCCTACCATCACCTTGGCGCCTGGAAAAACCCGCTCCACCGCTTCGCAAAGCATCACTGTCAGGGTTGCTCGATAAATTCTGGCCCCTTCCTTACTTGCAAAAGTCACTGGGGTCAATTCACAAGACGACGCGATTGGGGTCTCTAAGTCCGTTAATTGATTGGCAACAATCGCCCCCAAAACATCGCCTGCAATGTCAGGTAAATAACGGCGCAAAAAGGCCTTAACTCTAGTCCCTCTACTGATGGAAAAAACCTGCTCTCCAACCTTTACTTCGATGGTAGGAGAAACGTTCAAAGCTACACTACCGCTCATGGACACCCCTTTGTTCGGAAATTAACGGCCGATTTTGCCAAGACTCATAGCAGTTGGCCACCTGGTAATAAAACGGGCCCCACCACTTGGCGCGTCAGTCAACTCCACCTGACCGCCGTGTGAAGCCACAACTCGGGCAACTATAGCAAGCCCTAGGCCAACTCCACCAGTTTTTCTGCTCCTACTATCGTCCAGTCTGGCAAAAGGCTGGAAAATAGTACCCCTGTGATCGCCTGGAACCCCTGGTCCATCATCGTCGACAATCACCTCAACCATGTCCCCATTTTCGCGGGCCGTCAAAGTCACTTGGGTCTTGGCATAGCGGACGGCGTTGCTAAGCAAATTGCGCAAAGCCCTACGAAAAAGGCGCGGCACCACAAAAACTGCAAGGTCTGGTGGGGCATTAACCTCAATGTTCAGCGACAAGCAATATTCTTCGGCCTTCTTCAGGACTTGGTTGAAAAGATCGATGATTAGCACATTTTCACGTTCATCAGTTCCTACCACCTCTGAGCGATTCAACTCTAAAAGCTCAGTAACAAGGTGGTCCAATTCAATCAAATCTTCATCGATGGCCTTCAGGCGATCCGAAAACTTTTCAGGGTCCTTGGTTTCAGACAACATCTCCAAGCCAAAACGAATTCTGGCAGCTGGAGTCCTAAGCTCATGAGACACGGCCTGCAACGTCGCCCTGTGAGCCTCCAAAAGCTGCTGATTGCGCTCAGCCATCTCATTAAAGCTCCTGGCCAGGCTTCCAACCGCGTCGTTTGAAGACTCTTCAGCCCTGGCAGAAAGGTCACCTTGACCAATCCTGACCGCTGTGGCCTCTAAACGATTCAGCCTCCTTACAAACGGCGCTGACATGGCTGTAGCTGTAACAGCTGCTACAATGAAAACCACTAACAAGATCAGGACATAATCCCAGAACCCAGGCCCGAAACCAGGCTTTAGGGGACCAATAGCAATTACAGAATCGTTGTCCAAAGGCAGGAAAAAAGTTGCCCCAGAATGCCCTTGTTCAGCTGTGATGGGCACTTGCCCACGGGCAATCATCTCACGATGAGCGTCGGTCAAGCGCGAAGACGACAAAGGCTCAATGTTGGCCTTGGTATTCAATTCCTTGGCAAGCGCCTGCAAGATGGCCGCCCGCTCGTCATCAGAGGCAGCCCTAATCTGCTCGGGCACCCCGTTGAAAAGGTAATTGGCCAACGGGACAGCCTCCTCTTCCATCGTGGTTATATATGACTGATGAAAAATGAAGGTTACCGCGGTAAAGCTGACAAACAGCGCCATTGCCACAGCTAAGGCGAATTTTACAATCAAACGGTTCATCAGCGCCCTGCCAAAAGATATCCAGCTCCTCGAATTGATTTAATCAACTGGGGATGCTTTCCATCATCCCCAAGCTTCTTACGCAGCCTAGCCACGTTAATATCTATCGACCGATCAAGACCATCCCATTCAATGCCACGCAGGTCAAGATACAGCTCTTCTCGATTTACAACTTGCCCTGCCCTCTTTGCAAAATACCAAAGAAGATCGAACTCAGTGGTTGTCAATTCTATAGGTTGATCATGAAAAGAAACAGTACGCTTTGCACCATCGAGGATCAGCGGCCCCACTGTTAAAATCATGGAATCATCTTCTCTGGTTGCGGCAGTTTCTATTCTTCGAAGCAGGGAGTGAACGCGAGCCAAAAGTAGGCGTGGTCGAACTGGTTTAACCAGATAATCGTCAGCCCCTATCTCAAGGCCGACCACCTCGTCTATCTCATCGCCAAGCGCGGTAAGCATCAAAATCGGATTTTGAAACTTTGGACGCACCTGACGGCACACTGAAAGCCCATCTAGGCCTGGAAGCATCAGGTCCAGGATGACCAAGTCAGGGTTTTCTTCCATGATGCGCAAAACCGCCTGGTCACCACGAGGCTCGATATCGACGACAAAACCAGCGCCTTCAAGAAATTCCTTAACTAAGCTCGCCAGTTTAAGGTCGTCTTCTACTAAAAAAATCCGCTTTGCTGGGGGTCCCATGATAACTCCCTAGTTAGTTTGGAATCAGCTCCTTGATCTCAGTTCCAAGGGCTCTGTGCAGTACCAGTCGCGAGATTTGAACCTGCAACTGGCGCGCCATCAGGTTGACTTCAGCGGCGGCCACCGTGCGCCGTGCATCGGTCACCTCAAGGGAAGACCCAGCACCAGCCTCATAGGCGGTTTGGGCCAACTCCATGACCTCCCTAGCCAATAAAACCTGCTGGCCGGCAAGTTCGGCTGAAGCCAAGGCGGTTTGGTGGTCACGCCTGGCCTGACGTACCTCAGCGCCAATGTTTTGCTTCTGGTCCTCAAGCTTTAGCTGTGCAATCCTGGTTGAAACCTTGGCCTCTTTCAGCGCCCCAATAGTAAAATACTGAAAAATTGGAATGTTTAGATTAAAAACCAAATTCCATCTAGCCCTGTCCTGGGCACCAAGCGCTGACGGCTCGGTAAATTGATAAGAGCCTTGCCACGCCATATCAAAAGTGGGTAAAAACCCGGCCCAAGCAGCGTTGTACTGACGTTTGGCCAAAAGGATGGAAGCCTCACCTACAGCCAAATCCAGGCGGTGTTTGTGGGCCCAGGAGACCAGCTCATCGTCAGAACCGGCGGGCATCGGCAGCTCGTCAGTTGCAACAGGCATCGGCAAGCCGGCATTCCCAGTCAGAACCCCAAGGGCGTCCCGTGCTGAATCAAAGGCCAAACGAGCTGACAGCAATTGCTGACGAGCGTCCGCAAGGTCCGTCTGGGCGCGAGCAACCTCAATCTTCAGGCCTGCCCCCGATTCATAGCGCTTCGTCGCAAAATCAAGGTGATGGGCAGCACTTTTGACCTGGGTTATCTGCATATCAACCAGGTTTTTGCTCATTAACGCCATGTAGTAGGCTTGAGCCACCCCAACCAAAAGCTGTTGGCGCACTGATTCGATAGAAAGCCTTGTTACATCAAGCCCTTTTCTGGCAGCACTGATGGTAAACCAGTTTTTGACATTGATTACGGACAAGGCGGCTGTGATCTGGCCTGTAACCGTGTCCTGGCGCCTTACAACTGTTGGATTTGGTTCCATTGGCGGAAGTTCAATACCAACAGACTCAAGTATGGGGCCAAGTCCGGCCGCCATGCTTTCACCAAAATCAACAACGTCGGCCTTGTCGGCGTGAATCGCGTTCAATCCGGCGCTCAACATAGGCATCACCAGACCCCAAGCCTGAGCCAACCGTGCATCAGCTCGATCAATCTCCAGTTTGGCAGCCTGGATGGCAAGATTTCGCGCTTCAGCCTCAGCAATGGCTTGGCCCAAGGTCAGTTCATATCCAGGGGTGGGTTGAAGTTCAAGCTCAGCAAGCAGCTGAGGGTCAGTTATCTGATATTCAGCTCCAAAAGACGTGCCGGCCAGGAAAATCACGCCAAATGCAGCCGCCAGACTAGATTTTTTGAAAACGTGCATTTAAAGGCACCTCCAGGGTCACCTACAGATTATTTCCATTGTTTGCCAACTGGCCGATACCTTCGGCGGCCTCTATCTCGCCTCTAGTTCGATGTTTACCAGCAAAAATCGTGTAAACAGTCGGAACCACGTACAGCGTTAGGAAGGTCGACGTGGTTAATCCACCAATAACCGCCCTTGCAAGTCCAGCCCACACCTCAGACCCTTCACCAATTTTCAAGGCCATTGGCAGCATTCCAAAAATGGTCGTCATCGCGGTCATTAATACAGGGCGCAGACGCTGACGCCCAGCCATTGCGATGGCCTCTCTTGCACCGACACCAGTGTCACGAATCTGATTGGCCGCATCGATCAGGATGATGGCGTTGTTAACCACGATTCCGACAAGCATGATTCCCCCTACAAGTGCGGGCATATCAACCTGGGATCTGGTTAAAACAAACATCAGGACCACCCCGATACCAGCCAGGGGAACCGAGAAAAGCACGATAAAAGGCTGGAGCAAGGATTCAAACTGGCTGGCCATCACCATGAAGACCAACAAAACCGATATCAGAAACGCTATCCCAAGGTAACGCATTGATTTCATGAAATCTTCAGCGGTACCACCGATCTCGTACATGAAACCATCTGGCCAGGGATATTCTTCGAGAGCCTTTTGGACACGGCTTACCGATTTTCCAAAGTCCTTGTTTTGTACTTTGCCCTCTTCGTCTTTAAAGACAGAAGCCAAGGTCAGGCTAACCGTGGTCACGCGCTCTTGGTTTAACCTGGTGACACTTACAGGGGCAAGTTCGGTAGTAATATCAGCAATATTGCCAAGCGGAATGGTCTTGCCGCCTGGGGTAGCTACAGGCATTCGCTTTAGCTCATCAAAGTCTTTACGGAAGTCTTTTCCGTAACGGACAAACACATTGTATTCGTCGCCATCTTCAGAATATTGAGCCGCAATCCGCCCCATAAACGCTGTGGAAACGGCCTGTCCTACCGCAGCGGTTGAAAGGCCCAAACGTCCCATCTTTTCACGGTCAAAGGTCACGGTCATCTGTGGCTTTTGGTCGTCCATAGAAAACGTCGCTTCAGATATGTCATGCCACGCCTTAAACCTGTCCCTAAGCTCAATTCCTAGCTCTCTGGATGTTTCCAGGTCATAGCCGATGATCTTGATATCAATATCGCCACCACCGCTAAATCCCATGACGTTACCAACTTTGTACGTAATACCTGGAATCTTGGCCAAGGCCTCTCTAATGGATAACTGGATGGTCTTTTTATCTCTTTCTCTTTGTGCAGGTTTTACCAAGGGAATTCGTATCATTCCATAGTGAACCCCCTTTGAAAATATCGAGGCAAATCCTTCACCTATACCTACGTCGGTGGCTATCATCCTAGCTTCACCAGGTTTAAGGGCC
>DUVQ01000201.1 GCA_012840965.1 Oligoflexales bacterium
CAAAAGTATTGGCACAATGACTCCAGAGCGAATCGAAGACCTGCTGTCACTGTGCGACTTGATTAAATTCGCCAAGTTCCAGCCGTCGCAACAAGAGGGCATGCAACTGATTCCAAGGTCGCGAGACATTGTGTACGGGGTCATAGCTTTGGATAGTCAGCTGGCTTTAGACGAAAGGCACACGGAAGTTGCAAACGAGTCCAATCAGGAATCATCGGGCGAAGCAGAACAAGGATTTTTGGATGAACCTGGGCAAGAAGGTGCACAACGCCCCAAACAAAACGCCCCAGGTGAGCTCCCACAAAAATTGAGCGAGGCTGAGGAGATGAATGGAGGCAACGATGCGCTTTGATTTTCCTGCATTGCTGCTTTTGTTGATTCCGGCACTTGGGGCCATCATCTTTGGCATGCGCCGACTGCGGCTTGGCCCGACGCACTTGAGATTTCCGGCCTTGGACACCGTGAAAAAGGCGCGGCCGTCTTCTTTCGGGTCGTGGGTAAATCTGCCTAGATGGCTTCAGGCGATGGCGTTGATTTTGGCGATTATCGCGCTTGCACGTCCCCAAGTTGAAGAACCAAGCGAACTTACTGGGGAGGGATTGGACTTTGTGATAGCCCTAGACATGTCTGGTTCGATGAACGCCGTTGATATGCCTGCTAGGGAGATCATTTTGAAGCAGGCTATTGGTCGCGAGCCTCCAAACAGGTTTGAGGCCGCTTCTGAAGTGATCAAACGCTTCATTCGATCCCGGGATCAGGACCGCTTTGGGCTGGTGATTTTTGCAAACAAGGCCTTTGTTAAATTTCCACTGACGATGGACCAGGAGGCCACTTTAAAAATCATTGATGACCTAGTCTTGGATGATATGACTAGAACCCCTGATGGGTATTGCACAAATGCCTGCACGATTACAGGTGAAAGCACCGCCATTGGGGATGCCTTGGCTAGGGCATACAAGCGGCTTGAAGACTCTGAAACTACTTCCAGAAACATCATCTTGATAACAGACGGTGATAATAACTCTGGGACCGCTGACCCTGAAGAAGTCGCCAAATACATTGGACAACAAACGCCTGATCGACCAGTCAAGGTTTATTCCTTCCTGGTTGGCGGAGGTGATGACACCTTTTTGCCAGCCTACGACCAACGCACAGGGCGTCAGCTGAGAAATGCAAGGGGTCTGCGGGTTTACGAAAAGGCAGAGCAGGACTTTCCAGTTAATCCAGAGCTGTTGAGAAGAGTGGCAGAGGTCACTGGTGGCGAGGCCTTTGAAGTAGCAACCGAAAAAGAGTTTCAAAGGGCGTTTGATAACTTGGTCAAAACCCGCTTTGAATCGCCGTCGATTCGTAATTATCGCGAAGTGTTCATGTGGCCCTTGGGGCTGGCCATTTTCTTGCTTTTAACCGGTGAAGTGCTTGCGATGACCATTTGGCGTCGATGGCCATAGGAGGAAAAGGTGTTTCAGGTTGATGCAATCCGCTGGGCCAATTCACATCTGTGGTGGCTATTGTTGCTGCCAGTGCTGTTGGTACCGATTTGGATTGGCTATGAAGCTTGGCGCCGTCGCGTGGCTAGGTCATTGACAGGACGCTCGCTGGTTCCTTCTATGATTTCAGGGGCTTCAGCATGGCGCCGTGCCACAGTGATGATCGCCATCTTTTGTGCACTGGAGCTTGCAGCAATAGCGGCTATGAGGCCAAGGTACGGCCTTAAAGAGATTTCAGTCAGTGGCCTTGGGATTGATATGGCGATTGTTTTTGATGCCAGCCGGTCGATGAAGGTCGCAGACCTGGTACCGGATCGATTCACCGCGGCATCAGTCGAAATCGGGCGTTTGCTTGAAAGATCAAAGGGTAACAGAGTCGCGCTGGTCCCCTTTGCTGGTATAGCCTTTATTCAAAGCCCCCTGACTGTGGACTATGGTGTAATCCGCCAGTATTTGGCCGATCTTCACGTCCACGACTTGCCTGTGCCTGGAACCAACATCAGCCGGGCTTTGCAAGTCGCAGCCAAGGCCCTTGGGGTGGATGACGAAAACCCAAGGGGAAGCCGTTACAAGGCTATCTTGCTGTTTACTGATGGGGAAAACCACGAGGGCGATCCAGAGGCAATCGCCGAGCAGTTGGCCAAGAAAAACGTGCGAATCTTCACCATTGGGGTAGGGACCCAAAATGGGCAGCCCATCCCAATCCTAAATGAACGTGGGGCCGTGACAGGACATGTTCGGGATACAGATGGAATGACTCCTGTCCTTTCAAAATTAAACGAAGAACTTTTGAGGTCGCTGGCATCTAAAACGGGAGGCTCGTATCACCCCCTGACCGCAAATCAAGACGTGGCAACAAACCTAGCGGCCGAGCTTGAGGGGCTCGAAAAGGCGGAATACATGGCTAGGGTAGATCGCCTGTTAGAAGACCGCTTTCAGTATCCACTGGCTGGGGCCATCTTTTTCATGATAGTGGCATTTTTGGCTTTGGGCGGGTCTAAACCTCGTAAAATTTCAGGAGTTTTAGCGTTATTACTTGTGTTTACTGCTCAAGGAGCTAACGCCCAGGCATTGCTTGAAAGAAACCATCCAGGGGTTGCAGCGGCTATAAAGCAGTTGGAGGCCGGAAGTTTTGGAGATGCCGCCAAGGCCCTTGGCGAATTGACCGAGGAACTGCCTTCAAGGCCAGACCTTTGGTACAACTTGGCGCTGGCAAGAAGCGCTGCAAAGGATTATCCGGGAGCCCTTGAGGCAATTGAGCAAGCTTTGACATCGTTCGATAGGGCTCGCGAATTGCATCCATCCTGGCCCACCAAGGCCAAGTTGCTTCACGCCAAGGGAACGATTTTGGCGCTGATGGCATCTTCTCAAGATTCAAAACCTGCCAAGGAAGTGCGCAACACTTGGCGACAGGCAGTCGAGGCGTTGGCACAGGCGTTAATAGCAGACCCAGATTCCCAAGACACTAGGCGCAATTTGGAGATAGCATCGCTGGTGGCTTATCCCTCCTGCAAATCTTTGGATGACCAGTATGAGCCAAACAATTCCCCACAAGACGCAAAGTTTTTGATGCTGGATCCAAACACAATGGAATTTAAAGAAGAATTGCTACTGTGCCCAAAGGATCTGGATTTCTTTAAACTGCCATTGAATCCAGGGGAAACGCTGTTTGCGTCGGTACTGGCGCCAGCGGATGAATCTGGGCAGACACAACAGGGTCAAGAGCAGCAGGGGCCTAAGCCTGCAGATGTGGATCTTTCGCTTCACGAAAGTTCGACCCCAACCAAGCAGGTGCGCCACACTGCGAAATCTGATGAAATTGTGACCCTCATGATTTCGGGACCAGAACGAGAGGATGGGGTATCCTACGTCTTGCAAGCGCAGGTTGTTCCAGCCTGTCCGCAAGGCGATGACCAGTTCGAGGCCAACAATACGCCTGATGCTGCCAAGGTTTTAGAAGACGGCGACATCTCTGCGCGAATCTGCCCTGGCGATGACGATTGGTTTAGTTACGTTGAAAAGAAGGGTGAGCAACGCCAGGTTGTGCTGGAGTATTCCAATGAAGACGGGCCCTTGGAGCTTGATGTGCTTCAGGCGGACGGCACGAACATGGATGTGACCAGTCAAGATGATGAGCAGGGTCATCGCCGCGTGGTCCAACTGCCAAAGGCTGAACAGGACGCTTCATTTTTGATAAGGGTTTATGGTGGAGGCCTTGAAGGTTTTTACAAGTTGTCTATTAGTAAGGGCGACGGTGGTGGTGGCCAAAACCAAGATGACCAGCAAGAACAACAACCGGATGCTGGCTCAAAGACGATGAAAGAACAGCTTGATGCAATTGACAGCAACAGCGAGAATCTCGAAGCCCAGGAGGCGGCCAATCAGTCGCCTTACCGAGATCACGTACCTGATAAGGATTGGTAAAGATGGCCTGGAAGGCTAAAAACGTTTCGATTTTTGTAAAAGCCATGGCCCTTGTCGTCGGGGTCTTGTCAGTTGGAGCATGTTCAAGCACAGCATTGGCCCAATCGGTTGAAGCTACTGTTGATCGCAATCGTATCAGCGAAAATGAAGCGGTCACCTTGACCATCGTTTTGGAAGGCAAGTTCGATGATACAAGCGGCCCTGAGATTCCGGATTTTGACGTTGTTGGCCGCTCTAGTGGCAGTTCCATTTCGATTGTTAACGGAACTGTAACTCGCAGCCAGCAGATAGTCCTGCGGCTTGCTCCAAGGCGCCCTGGAAAATTGACCATTGGGTCGATCACGATGATTTCCAAGGGCAAACAGGTTGCGAAATCCAAGCCAATTACAGTCGTGGTTGGTCAGGATGGGCCTGTAGATGAGCCGCCTCCAAGCCAAGATGACGATGATGCGTTGACAGATTCATATCAGGTTCCAGGTCCTGCGCCGGCACCGGCGCCGGCGGCCCCTGGTGGCACTATTCCCAGCCGACTTGCTGGGCAGCAGGCGTTCATCGTTGCGACTGCTCCTGACCGCGAGCTTTATGTTGGAGAGCCTTTTTATGTTGAATACAAGCTTTATGTCAGAAGTGATCTGCCTTTGATGGGGCTGAGATTGGAGGCTATGCCTCGGTTTCAGCAGTTTGTCTCGCAACAGGCGCCTTCAGATGCAGAGCAGGTCAGTCGCGTTCGGATTAAAAATCGCCAGTACGATGTGCGCACCATTTGGCGTGGGACCCTTTCTGCTTTACAGGAAGGGCCTGCGGCTGTCGACTCTCTTAACATAACCTTGGTGTTAGGCGATTTCTTTGGTAGGCGCCAGCAGGCCTTGGCAAGTGAACCTGTGGAGCTGAATTTCAAGCAACCGCCTTTAGAGGGCAGGCCAGCGGATTACATCGAAGGAACTATCGGCAATTTTGTCATAAAGGCGAGCTTGGACAGAGCATCGATGAGCACATCCGAGTCAGCGCTGCTGACGGTGGAGCTAACGGGTTCAGGAAACCTGCGAGGGATTTCGGCCCCTACGATTCCTGTTCCAGAGGGGATGAAGGCGACCTTAATTCCGTCGTCAGATTTAGACAAGATAGTTGTCGATGTTGGCGGTGCCTCAGGTAGCCGCGCCTTTCAGTATCTGCTTAATAGTCGCAATGAAGGTGTGATGAAGATTGGGCGAATCGAACTGTCGTTTTTTAACGCCATTTCACAGCGCTACGAACGTGCCAGAACGGAGCCGCTTGAGATAGTGGTTACTGGTCATGAAGCTGGCCCTGTGCGACAAGCTGGCGTCCCTTCAAAGAAGGAGACTATAACCGTCATCACCACGCAGGTGCCCGATTTTTCGGACAAGCCTGCATCGAGCACCAGTGGGGGGTTGAATGCCAAGTGGCTTTATGCGGCGATGAGTGTGCCAATCGCCTTTTTTTTGGGAGCTGAGGCTGCCACCAGGATTCGCAGGAGACGTGGCACGGTTGGCGCCGAGCAAAGAAGGGCCATGGGTCAGGCTCGTCGGGCCTTGAAATCGCTGAAGGCCGCTCCCACTGCTGATTTTTGGGACGACCTAGAGTCGATAATCCTTAACTTCTTAAAGGCGCGATTTCAGGTTTTGGCCGCTGGGACACCTAGAGCGGTTGTCAGAGGCGAATTGGCGGCCAAAAACGCCCCTGAGGACGCTGTAGAGGCCATCTTAGATGAGCTAGAGGCTTGTGCGTTTGCCAAATTTGCCCCAAGTGCCGCTTTGGATAAAGACCGACACGGTGCGGTGGTTCGAGTTCTATCAAGCCTTGAGTCCTTGGACAAAGGTTCTAAGGGTGAGGGGGCATGATGGCGAGAATGATTGCATTGGTGGCCTTGCTTGTTGCCTTTCCTGTGTCGGCGGCTGTGGGGCAGACGCTGCCTGAGCGTTATTCTGAAGGAGTCACGGCTTTTAACGCGGGCGACTATGACCTGGCGGCCAACACATTCCAAGAACTGGTTTCCAAGTTTGGGGTGAAAGAGCCTGAGGTCTGGTTGAATCTCGGAGCTGCTAGTTTCGAGGCAGATCGGCCTGGAATCGCCGTTTATGCGTTTCATAAGGCGGCTAAGCTTGCGAAGAATGGCCCCATTGCTGACACGGCCAATGGAAATCTGGCCCGCGTCAGAACTGCGATGAACGAGGGGCAGGCAGAGACTGGATTTGTCTTTGGTGCCTACTTTGATGCTTGGACTGTCTTGCTTGGGTGGATCAATCCCAAGGTGGCTCTGGTCGTTTTCCTGGGCTTTTGGTCTTTGTTTTTTGTTGGCCTTGGTCTTTGGCGTTATAGCCCATCAAAAAGAAAGGGCCTTGCGGTAGTTATTTTCGGAGCGGCGCTGATCGTGGCCGGCTTGGCTGCCTACGGAGGTCACAGGGTCGCAAACTACAGATTGGGCGTAGTAATCAGTGATTTCACACCACTGCGCGACGATATCTCTTCGACAAAGGCACTTGCGAGGCTGCCAGAGGGCTTGGAGTTGCGAGTAACAGACACCAAAGGCGCCTGGCTTGAGGTACGGCTGCCATCCGGCCAACATGGCTGGGTCGAGCAAGACAGAATCGCCATCCCGTAACCGCTGCCCCTGTCCCTGCCCCTGTCCCTGATCCTGTCCCAGATCCTGTCCCTGTCCCTGCTAATTTGTATGTTATGGCTCCTAATTGTTTGTTCTCTTTGGCGTTTTTCCTCTTCGTTACAGTTTTAAAACATGTCCGGTGGCATCCTTCCGGACCCAAAATCTCCCGTAGCCACCCCGACTGTCTCTTAGTGACATCGTCCGGGCGAAATATACGATTGCTAACGTGTACGTTCATCCTTTTGGCCCGGACGGGCCGCTTCGCGTC
>DUVQ01000028.1 GCA_012840965.1 Oligoflexales bacterium
ATCAGTTGGTGCACCTTTGTAGCTGCCATGGTACCAATCCTGAACCCACTCCCAAACGTTGCCGGCCATATCGCACAAGCCGTGAGTGGTGTTGCCTCTTGGCTTGCTGCAAACTGGCCAAGTACTTTTACGGCCGCAACCCGAACCACCATCGTTCATTACTGCCCGATCACAAGTCGCTTCTTCATTGCCCCAAGGATACTTCCAATCACGACCACCACTGCGGGCTGCGTACTCCCATTCAGCTTCTGTCGGTAAACGACCACCAGCCCACCTAGCGTAAGCTTGGGCTTGATCCCAATCTACGCACACTACAGGTTGGGAGTCACCTTGGAAACTGCTTGGCAATGTACCGTATCCCCAAACTGAACCAGCTGTATAAACAAAGCATGTGCCATCATCCACATGGGCTGGCGTGCAACCACCAGCAGATACGCACGCTCGATACTGCTTAAAGGTTACAGCTGTCTTGCTCATTTCGAACGTTGGTACCGTTACTCGATGAACTGGCTTTTCGTTATTGTATGAATCGCCATCATTTGACCCCATATTAAAACTACCACCAGGAATTCGCACCCAATTAATATCCGCAGTTTCAATTCTGATATTCACATCTGAACGACCATTGTGCGCCACTGTAACCTGTTGGCTGGCCTTGCCCTTTGGGCACTGTACCTCAACCGTGTGGGAGCCGGCTGAGACGTCTCCTTGCCAGGGAGTACGGCCTACAATTTGGCCGTCGATCTTTAGATTACCCTCGCACTTACTGCCGCCGCCGTAGCTGGACGACACTACCAAACGACCGCACATTGGTTCTAGTTTTGCTGCTACTGACGCTGTCTTGCCGCGAACGACGCTTGTCCTTGCTGTGCCCTCGCTGTGGCCGGCTAGGAAAAACTTGACGACGTGTACTCCGGGCGTGACGCGGTCCAAGACACAGGGAGTTGTTTTATCTGTTATCAATACATCGTCAAGATAAACCGTGGCGCCGGTGGGGGAGCTTGAAATGCTGATTTTACCCCAATTCGAGGCTAATTCTCGATGATGTATGGTCTCTTTACCCTTCTTGATCACTATAGTCGCTTCGTTGGAGACATAGTCGGGTAATTCAAGGCGTAATTTGTACGTCCCGGATGGCTTTTCATGGATGATATGGGGAGTTATGCCTATGAATTCATCGTTGAGCCACACTTCGGCTCCAGACGGCGAGCTGGTGATCTTGGCTGAACCACCGCCTTTGCCCAAATCTTGAACTCGCTGTGCTGTCGGCACAACGCCACCTTCTTTGAGTATGGCAACGACTTGGTCTATACAGCCCTTAATCCCGATGACAGTACACGGACCTTCAGCTTGGGCACCGACATCCGTGGTTTCAGTTTTGAGGTCGTAGATCTGTGATTGTAACGAGCATACATCGCCAATTTTGATCAGCTGACTGGATAACGATTTGTCGGCGGCTACGGCCTTGCCAAGTTCGATTTGGCAGGATTGGTCAAAGCAGTCTTTGTGGGACTCACGTTTAAGACTGACAACACGCTCTCGAACTTGACTCTGGGGAGTAAGCTTGAAACCAGCAAACGCCAAACGACCATACATGTAGTCGTTTAGATTCGCCATCGTGGCTGCTTTTAAAGGGACTCCCCGCCTTTCAATCTCGAAGACAGCGATAATCTCCGAGGACTGAGCTGTGGCGCTAGCAGCCGGCAATACCCCGGCCAGGCAAAAGGCAAACCAGAGACAAAGTTGTAAAAGTAGCTTTCTCATGACCCGGATTTATCGCACACCATACAACCGAACGCAAGCACCATTTTCCCCTGTCCCTGACCCTGCCTCCACGATTTCCTGTCAAATCATTACTATGATTGATTTGCCCAAGATACGTGGTTACCGAGCATCTTGGCGTGTGTTACCCTGCGGTGTTCGTTGTTTTTCACGCTGGAGGTTCGTTCATGACTGCCACATCTCGTGTTCTTGCGTTGTTGCTGGCTCTTTTCACGGTTGCTCTGGGGTGTGGCGATGATGGACAAAGCTGTTTCAGCGATCTATCCGACACTGATTTTGCTGCTGACAGCAGCTTTGATTTGGCCGCTGATAGCAGTTCCGACATAGCAGCTGACACCCGCCTTGACCTAGTCGCTGATAGCAGTTCCGACTCGGCGACTGACGACAGCCCCGACTTGGCTGGTGACGTGGACAGCAACGACAGCGAGCAGGATGCTGAAAAGCTTGGTAAGGTCGGTGAGCCCTGTGTGGGCGATGAGGAGTGCGCTTCCGGCCTCTGCTTGTTTATTGAAGCCGACATTGAAGAAGGGTTTTGCACCTGGTTCTGCCTTAACGCAAACGATTGCCCGGACGACTTCGACTGCGTCTACATGCACAAAAGCGGTCTGGACTTCGCTAAGTTGTGCGTCCCCGAGACCCTCTGCATCGATCATGATGGGGACGGCTACGGCGTCGGACCTGGTTGTTTGGGCTACGACTGCGACGACAACAACGACAGTGTCAACTCTGGTCAAACCGAGGTCTGTGATGGCCTAGACAACGATTGCGACGGCCTCACCGACGAAGACGACCCGGAAGCTGGGCTTAGGTGTGATACGGGTCTTGACGGCGTCTGTGGGGCCGGCGTGACGCGCTGCTCTTCGGGCGTTCTGACCTGTGAGCAGATCGTCACTGCTACCGACGAGATTTGCGATGGCCTGGACAACGACTGTGATGGCCTCACCGACGAAGGCAACCCTGGGGGCAACGTGGTCTGTGCCACTGGACAGCCCGGGATCTGCATGGAGGGCCGCACAAACTGCAACGAGGGTCGTCTTGAGTGCCTGCCCGTCCACTCACCTAAAGAGGAAGAAATCTGCAACTACCTTGATGACAACTGCAACGGCTTAATCGACGAAACCTTCAAGGTCGGTGGCGTGTACGGCCTAGATACCACCTGCGGTAATTGCTACACCGACTGTACGGTCATCTATGACAAGCCTAACGCCTATGGCGTGTGCAGGCTGGAAGTCGAGCCCCAGTGCAAAATGGAGTGCGAAGTGCCCTACTTCGACCTCAACAATGTCCCCGATGACGGCTGCGAGTTCAAGCTCGACAGCACAGTCATCTATGTCTCGACGTTTGGCACAGACTCCGACACCTGTGGCCTAGGTCCGGTCGGCACGGTTGAAGAGGCATACGAGCCCTGTGCGACCATCGCCTACGGCCTCGAACGGGCCCATTCGGTTGGCCGAAGCCAGGTCCTAGTCGCCGATGGCGAGTACCTTGAGACAGTCAACCTGATTCCCGGCATCGACCTCCTGGGTGGCTACCGGCCCGACACATGGGAGCGCCGCCTAAACTCAACGGCGACCATCATCCGCGGACCTCAGGGGACCGGGCATCGCAAGGCAGTCATCGCCAGTGGTGTCAAAACCGCTACCCTTTTCGAGGGCTTTAACGTCCTAGCCGCCAACGCCATCTCCAACGGTGCCAACTCCTATGCAATCTACGTCAGGGACTCTGATTCCAACCTCGTCATCCGCCACAACACCATCATGGCGGGGCAGGGCGGCCCGGGACGATCAGGTGCGGCGGGCACCTCGGGACAGGTCGGGGCTGCAGGTGGGAACGGCTCCAACACCCTCAACACCGTGTGTACCATTGGAAATCTCTTCCCTGATCGAGGTGGCGCGGCCGGCATCCGATCCTGCCAGGACCCGGCCACGTTCTCCCCTGGAGTCACCCCCACCTACACCGATGCCAACGGGGGTGCGGGGGGAGTACCCACCTGCCCAAACAAAGACAAGCAGTCTGGAAGCGGTGGCAATGGCACCGATTCCATCCCCAACTGGGGAGAAGGTGGAGATGGAGGATGGGGCCATTACTCCACAACCGGAGGTAGCTGTAGCCCCACCCCCGCCAAGAACGGGGTCGGCGAGGCAGGCGATCCTGGCCGGGCGGCGACCGATGGAACTGGTGGGGCTGCATGCACCTCCTCCCAGCGCATGGGGCGGGTCGTCGACGGTGAATGGGTGGGGCACTCCGGGTCGACGGGGGCTCACGGAACCCATGGCCGCGGTGGTGGTGGCGGTGGCAGTGGCGGTGGCCAAAGGCTGAACAATAACACCTACGACGTCAGCGGCGGCGGTGGTGGCGGCGGCAGTGGCGGATGCGCTGGTGAGCGCGGCGGCTACGGTGAGGCAGGTGGGGGATCCTTTGGGGTCTTCATCTATTTTCCAAACGATCCCATCCTCCCTAGCAATATCCCCACGGTGACCAACAACACCATCATCCGTAACTACGGAGGCGCAGGTGGCCACGGTGGTAACGGAGGCGCGGGTGGAAACGGGGGCGCGGGTGGTCGCGGAGGCATGGTTTTAGACTTCCGCGGTCCCGAAATCTGCATCTTTGGTGGCGCTGCTGGCGGTGCAGGTTCGCGGGGTGGGCATGGGGGCGGTGGGGGTGGAGCCTGTGGTGGTCTGTCCTACGACATCTTCCTGTTCAATGGTAACAACGTTGCCTACTCGGATCAGATCAACAGCAACAACTTCCCCATCTCTGAATCAGTGGCTACCGGCGGGGCTGCCGGCGAGGGAGGCAGCTCGTCGAACACATCCATCGGTCTGGGCGCTAGTGGCCAACCAGGCCCATCGGGTAACATCGGAGTCGTCAATTAAGCCGCCAAATCTCATGAGTTTGGCCCCGCCCCTGCCCCTCTACTGCGGCTTGAAAATCAGGTTTTCTGCGTTTGTTACGTACAGTTTCCGCAAGACATCCTTTGGCAGCGAGATGGCGTCTACCTTCCATTTTCCTTGGATGGGGGTTGGGTGGTCTATCTGCTTTGCGTCTGTTTCAAAGTAGCGCCAATGGCGGGTGAAGAACTCGACGGCGTTGTCTATGCCTGGCTCTTCTCCTTCAACGTGCCAGACAGAGCCGAGTTGCATTTTGCCGTCAAAGCTGACTATGAAATCTGAGCCAAACAGGATTCTGTCTTGGTGCTTGATGAAAAACTCCTTTACTTCGTTTGCTGGGTGACGACCAAATTCTGGGACTCTGGCTGAGATGTCGATGTAAACATTGGGATAAGTGGTCAAAAGGCGATCTACATAGCTTAAATCCTCGGCATTATTGCCAAAATGAATAAGTAAAAACGTGGTTTGTGGATGCTTTTTAATCCGCCTTTCTTGGGCTTCCATTAGCTCGTTAAATGAGGGGAAGTCCTTACCATAAAAGCTCCAACTTTCAGCTATTTTCAGCTCATCGTAGCGTTCATTGTCTGGAATGGGTGCCTTAAAAAAGGCGACTGGGTCTGCGATGTGCCAAGCAAAGATTAAGCCCAGCTTTCCACAGGTTTCAAAAATGGGGTCCAACCTTGGGTCATCAACAGATAGCAGTTTTCCGTCGCCCGTTCGCACACCAAGTCCTAATGCCTTGAAAACCTTTACTCCGACCATGCCGTCGGCCTTTGCCTGGGTCAAGGCCTTGACCTGTAAATCACTCCAGGCTGGAGAATCAATCCCCTGCCAGTCGATATTGATGAAGGATTTCATTCGACCAGCCATGATTTTTTCCATAGCTAAATTGGCTTCATATCTGGGAGTTCCAACAGGGCCTGCGCTCTTTACAACAAACTTGCCAATGCCAGACTTTTCAAAGACTTCCAAAGCCACTGCTAGCGCCTGCATGTTTGGTGAGATGTGGACATGAGAGTCTATAACTGGCTCGCCTAGATGCATGGGGGCCTCGACCTGGGCAGACGGCGTTGGGGTGCTGGCGCAGGACAGGAGCAGGGACAGGGACAGGAGCAGGCCCTTTGGTAAAGTCGTTGAACCTGACGCAGATGTGGTCAGGGACATGTTTTTAGAATGTGTCCTTGAAGGGGACAGGTATGTCGTTTTATTCATTGGGGTTCCTCTTGGTAAAAGCTATTATTAAACGTTTAGTCTCTTACGTGTTGGAGGGCCTCGTCTGGCACTTTGCCGTAGTAAATCTGTCCGTTGATCACAAAAGCTGGCGTTCCCTTTAAACCCAGTCCATTAGCCTCGGCAATATCGCTGTCTATGATGGCCGCAGACTTTGGATCGTCCATGCAGCATCTAAACTTGTCCAAATCCAACTCAAGACGCTGTGCTATATCATCGGCAGTCCAGTTTTTAGCCCGAATATCATCAGATTTCTGGAACAAGAAATCGTTCATCTCCCAAAAACGGCCCTGTTGGCCAGCACATACCGCCACCTTGGACAGCTCACATGCCCTAGCGTGAAATGGCCGCTGAATCCCCGGGTTACAGGCCATATCCAGTGGTAAATGCCTATGGTACACGCGAATGTGGCGATCCGAGGCCACAAGTTTTCTGACCATCATGTGGGCTTTTCTGCAATGAGGACACTCGTAATCCGTGAATTCATGGATCTCCACCCTGGGATCCTCACCACCTATCCAATGATGCCCATCGTCAGTTAGGCCAGTCAGTGGCGCCTTAATAGCTGCACCGTCTCGCCCGCAAGTTTGAGGATCCGTGGCCTTCCCTTTGTCGCTGGGGGCAAAAACCGTGCCTGACTTCACAAACTCAAGGGATTGTCCCCCAGTTTGAATCCCTTTACTTGCAAGGTACTTTGGCCCAAGTGTGTAAGCGGCACCAAGAGAACCAAATCCAAGGATGGCTATGACGACCACTAACACTGGGCGTTTAAATACTGCAGCAATATCCAGAACTACCGATCTCACACAACCGCCGTGGCGGGCCCTGGCGGCAATTATGGCCAACACCAGAATGGCGACATTTATAACATCCAAGGCGATACACAAAATACAGAACGACTTGATAAGAAAGTGCATCACATATATCAGGTAAAATCCAACACCGACCATCAAAACGCCCATGACCACTAAAAGGCCTGGACCTGGAAGACGAATCCTCTTAATCAGGCTAAGAATTGATAAAATCAAGACAAATGAATAACCTGCTATCCCCCAAATCGCGATAGGGACACCTGCCACTGTGGAATAGCGGCTTAAAGCCACTGTCTCGCAATTCATTCCCTCACTGACTGCGCAAAAACTCTGATAGTCAGGGTCCACTCTCGATAAAACAAAAACACCAGTTAGATCAACTGCTATGCCAATCCCCAAAAGACATAGCAACGCAATGACGCCAATAGCCAGATTAATCCGTTTTGGCTCAAGACCTACGAAATCAGCTTTGCTCAAGTCCGATTCACTCACGTGGCAAACCTCCACAACACTAAAGCCGCACCACTTTGCGACAATAATCGTCGATTTTCAAGGAAAATATCGTTTGATGTTTAAGTAGCACCTCTCCAACAGGCATCCATCATGTATCAAATGCCAAGTTTAAGTTCCACCCGGGGTTGATGGTGGATGGTGGTTTCTGGCACAATGTCTAAGCATTGGAATTCTATGGTGTGAGGCTAAATGTCAGCGCCTGCTAAAAGCAAACATTCATTTTATCGCCTGCTAAAACTTCTAGCCGGTCTGGCTATGGTGGCTTTACTGCCAAATTCGTGTGTACAAGAGAGATGCTATGAGGACCAGCACTGTCCTGGACCACAAATATGTGGAAGTAATGGCAAATGTACTTGGCGTTGCGTCAAGGATGAAGACTGCGGACTTGGTTTTGAGTGTGTAAACCACGAGTGTTCGGTCAAGCAGATCACGCCAACTTTCCCAGACTTTGGACCTGGAAACGACACACCAATGCCAGACCCAGTGCCAACATGCCCTGAAGGAATGGTGCTTATCGAAAACAACTTCTGTATTGACACCTACGAGGCTGCTAGGGTGGATGCGACCGCTGTCAACTACGGCAGGATCGATGAAATGGGCCTGCCACGACCTGGCGTTATGCCATGGATGGTCAAAGACAATGCCACGGCAGATGCCGCTTGTAAGGCTGCAGGCAAGGAGTTGTGCACACCTGTTCAATGGGAATTTGCATGTAAGGGACCAGCCAAGACAGTTTATGCTTATGCAGACGCTTATGACCCTGTAATATGTAATGGTTTAGACACCTTTTGTGACTGTGATGGCAGATGCAAGTCCGTAGCAATCTGCCCTTATGTTGACTGTTATGGCAAACCCTCTCCAGCCCAGGATGGAGGGCCATGTGGCGCCAGTTTCCACCCAACACCGACTGGGGCCTTCCCGGATTGCACCAATGCTTACGGCGTGTTCGACATGAATGGGAATCTGTGGGAACACGTTGCTGGTGGCAATGACAAAACGGTCCGCGGAGGAGCGTTTAATTGCTCAGACTCAAAACAGTACCATCGCTGTGACTACATACCAACCAACTGGACCCCCAGTGCGCTTGGGTTTAGATGCTGCACTCCGGTCACTTGGAGGCTACCAGATTCTGGAGACCCGATAGACCCTGTGGATGTTATAGAACCCAAGGACACTTGGAGTGACGAGTCTGGTTGCCTTGACCCTGACTTTGATGTACCGACCGATACACAAGACACAGATGAAACAGAAGGCGGCTGCCTCGATCCAGATCTGGATACGCCAGACCCAATCGAGCCGGATGACCAAGGTGGCTGCCTTGACCCTGATGCCGACTCTGACACTGATTCCGAACTGGATACTCAACCGGACACGGACCCAGACCTGGACATTGCGCCGGACACGGACCCAGACCTGGACATTGCGCCGGACACGGACCCAGACCTGGACATTGCGCCGGACACGGACCCAGACGCCGACCCGGACCTTGATGTTGAACCAGATCCGACTCCAGACCCGACTCCAGATCCGACTCCAGATCCAACACCCGACCCGACTCCAGATCCAACACCCGACCCGACCCCTGATACAGACCCTGGCACCCCATGCCCCCGTGACATGGCCCATGTGCGCCCAAATTCAAGCCACCAAGGCTGGTGCATGGATCTATACGAGAACAGTCGATCCGACGCCACTGACAACTCTTACGGCACATCAAACACGGCCGTCAGCCGGCCTGGAGTCCTTCCATGGCGCGTATACTCCTCGGACCTTGAAACCATCACAGCCGCCTGCGAAAGTGCTGGAAAACGACCTTGCCTTGAATCAGAATGGCTCCTATCTTGCACCGGGACGGCGCATAACACCTACGTTTATGGAAACAACTACATAGCCGACATTTGTAATGGTATTGACGCCTTTTGTTATTGCTCATCAGAGGCATGTAGTTCAGTTTCGCAATGCCCATATCCTCATTGTCGTGTCCAAGCGTCGCCAGCTGGCGATGGAGGCCCGTGTGGCGCGGCTTTCCAACTAAAACCAACTGGTTCATTTGAACACTGTGTAAACGAGTGGGGAATGTTTGACGTCTGTGGAAACGCCTGGGAGGGCATGGTCGCAGCCAACAACACCATTGTTTATCGTGGCGGAGCGTTTAACTGCTCCAACTCGGAAATACTGCACCGCTGTGACACAGTTGTTCAACCCAACCAAGTAAATGTTAAGGGGTTTAGATGTTGCAAAGACGTTACCCCATAGACGGGGGAAAACAAAAAACTGCTAAAATAAGCCATACTTTTCAAGCCATTGCGACCATTGCCATTACAACATGGCTTTTATCACTGTGCGCGACAACAGCCCAGGCCCAATGTCAGGATTTAGATTGTGCAATCAAAGAAATCCAAGAATTAATCGCGTCAGACCAAGGAAAAGCCGCTGTAGAGGCAGCCAAAAACTACTCAAAAGCGTTTCCAGACGACCGCGGCATTCAAGTCTTGCTTGGAGTTTCGTATCTGACAGCCGACAACACAATGTGGGCCATCAGGGTTTTGACTAGGCATGTGCAAAATCACCCTGACGATTGTGAGGCCAGAACATGGCTTGCAAGGGCCTATCTGACCACAGGAAAGCCTGACATGGCCACTGAGGCACTAAAAGACCCAGCATGCTCGGATGGCTCTCCAGTCGCAGTCAGGGCGTTGATGCTAAAGGCAGTCGCAACCCCTGAAGACACCCACAACCTTTTGCTGAAAGCCAGAAAATCAAAAAGTGCCTGGAAAATTGAACGCTTGGCTTTACCTAGCCTTATCGCTCGTCAAGACAGCACCTACATGCCTGATCTGTCATGGCGACTTGAGGCCAGTGGCGGCTGGACCAGTAACCCAAGGATGGGCTCCCCTACCGATGCCACCAGCGACTCGTCTGCAGGCGGCAGTGCCCTTTCCGGCCTGGACTTTTGGCTAAATCTGTCCCCTGAAACTGGCATCGTCATACGCCCAGTGCTCGAATTTCAAACCAGAATGTTTTGGCTGTTTGCCAAGGACACAAGAAAACTATCCTACGTGCAGCTAGGAGGAAAAGTCGGCCTGCAAGTGTGGGCTTCATCTCCCAGAATTATCCTGTCTTACCGGCCAGACTTGGTGATAATGCCCCTCGGTTTTCGCAACGAGGCCGGCCCAGTATCCTTTTCCGCCGGACACCGTGGCGAGCTTGAAATCGAGATAAGCCGCTGGGTCACAGCGTTTTTCGGGGCTGGCCGCCGCATATTCAGGGAACTTCCCAGAACAAGGACAGAAGTTGACTTGGCCCTTGGTGGCCACGTCCCACTTGGCAAAATCGGAAACCTTGTCTGGGCAGGGGCTGGGCGAGTTTACCGAGCACGACATCCAGCCTATAATCTTCATGGTGCCAGCTTGGCCCTTTCCACGCAGTTCAGGCTTCCAAAGGGCTTTTTAGCAAAGGCTTCGGCCTCATTTTCCGCTGATTGGTACCCAGATTCCGCAGGTTTTGGTGGAATCGACATTTTTGGCTCGGCAACCGCTAGGCGTGACTTGCTGTTTCGGGTCGGACCAGCATTTTTCTCGCCCGATCTGAAGGGTGTCCGCATTGGTCTTGGGTATGACTATTCAAACCGCCTGAGCACGGCGCAAAACTATGCGTTTGATGACCATCGCATCACGTTAAAAGTCGCATGGACAGGCGACAAAATGCTTTGGGGACCCGGCCTAGCAGATAGTGCTCCCATCATTGACATGCCGTGGGACACGTCGTCTGGAAGCACTGGGCTGGAAGAAAGAGTCCAGGATCTACTGCGCCAGGATGAGCAAGTTCAAAGGTCATCATCCTGTGTCCAATAAGGGCCGTCAAAGTCGTGACCGTTTGGCTATTAGAGGGGATGGCGATGAAAAGCCTGATACGAGATACGTTGGTTGTTTTGCTTTTATCTGGTTTGGTGGCAGTGGCCGTCAATCTGTTCAGGCCAAACCCGCTTCCTTGGGTGGCCGACCAAGATTACGAAACGATGGTTCCATGCCCTGAGCCTTTGGGAGAAGTGGATGAAATCACGGTGGAAAGCGACATCATCCTTGATGACAGAACGCTTTTAATAGACGCCAGGGAAAAAGATGAGTTTGAACTAGGCTCCGTACCAAAGGCAGTCAGCGTCCCCTTTGACTGGCTTGACCCAGTGCCTGAAGAAAAGGTTGCAGAACTGGTCAAGACACGTGCAGCAAGAGTGGTGGTGTTTGGAGATGGGTTGGACCCTGACTCAGGCAGGGAACTGGCCAGGGAACTGGCAGGCCGTGGGATGAGAAATGTCAGTTTCGTGAAAGGTGGAGCCAAAGCTCTGTTTGAGGCTGGTCTTGGCACAACAGGGGGTGCGCCATGAGAAGAGGACGACTGAACAAAGGGCCGAAAGGAATGAGAATCAAAAAAGGAAAGGCCACAGTGAAAAGAGACCTCTTCCCACACTCAACCACCGGAAATATTGGCAGTTTCATGCATTGGAAAGGCCATTCATTAATCGCGCTGTTTGTCAGGATTTATCTTGCCTGGGTGTTTTTGTCGGCGTGCTGGTTCAAGATTGTTGCACCAGCGTCTTTTGCATTGGACATAGCCACTTACGAAATCCTGCCCCTTTCTTTGATCAACATCATGGCCATTTGGCTGCCTTGGATTGAGCTTTTCGTTGGCGTGATGCTCTTGATTGGCCTCAGGGTCAGGCCCGCATCGCTTTTAGTAGCTGGTATGATGGTGATGTTCATGGTGGCGCTCGGAATCGCCCTTGCAAAAGGTCTGGACATGTCATGCGGCTGCTTCGCATCTTCAGGGGCCGACGAAGACCCCATATCCATGCTGACAATGCTACGTGACGCTGGATGGCTGGCATTATCACTTTACGTACTGATTTTCGATGAACACCCAATTGGCGTCGAGATGATCCCATGGTTTTCAAGGAGGTTTGCATGAAACAAGTAACAACATTATTAGTCTTTTTGGCCTTGATGGCCCTTCCTGCGCTGGCCTTTGCAGGTCCATGTGACGACCTTTCCCCAGCCCACAAAAAGGTGGTCGACGCTGTCTTTGCAAGTGAATATCCGTACGATGGCTGTGATGAGACTTTTGCCACGTGCCTAAAGTCCACCCCAGTGCACCCCTTGGTTACTCGACTGGCTGACTGGATGTGCCAAAAGGCCGCCACTGGTGCTGATGAAGCCACCTTGAAAAGGTCCCTTGAACGCCGCGGCCTTAGCATGATGCGTCCAGGTAAAACCTATGAAATCTCCCAAAAAAATGCGGCCATTGCTGGATGCCTAAAGTCCCCAGTCGAGGTCACCATTTATGCTTGTGCTAGGTGCCCTTATTGCTCAAAACTGATTCCTGAGATTTACAAGGAGGCCACCACTGGTCAACTAGCTGGCAAGGTAAAACTGATCTTCAAGCCCTTCCCAATCAAGTCCCACAAGTATTCCACAGAGGCCAACCAAGCTCTTCAGGCGGCCATTGATTTAAATCGAGGTTGGGAATTCTTGCTGGCCATGTATGCGAAATTCGACGGTTTTTCCCTGGACAGGCTTACAAATCTTGCGATAGAAGCCGGCCTTGATAAGGCCGCGTTTGCCGACATGTCTGCCAAAAAAGAGGTACGCGAACACTTGGTGGAAGCCAAAAAAGAAGGTCTAAGAAACGGAGTTGAAGCAACTCCAACCTTCTTCATAAATGGAAGACGTTTCCTGGGCGACCTTGACTCGCTGACCCTGGTGGACTGCATTCTCGAAGAAGGAATGCAGTAAACGCCACCCTAAATTCCCGCCAAATCGCAAACCTACCCTCAATTACGCGGCAGTTTTGGCCGAAAACTGCTCAATCTGCATCCTTTCAGGCTAAACTTCATCAGCGTCTTTTTTGACTTTGATACAAGTCTTTGAATATAAACTTGGAGACATCAAATGCGCCAAGCGTTTCTTTTGGTAACCCTCATGGCCTTTGGCCTTCTTTCATGTGACTCAGAATTCGTCGACCAGACAAAGGGTGGGGAAAACACCGCCTTACTGCGAGCCGAAACTTACATCGCATGGACAAAAATCCAGGAATGTGGTGCAGAATCAGGCATTTTGGGCTTGGTCTCCTTGGAACACGTGGCCTTCACATCCTTGCCATTAACAGACGGATTAGAGATTTTACTGGTAAACAGTGGCCAAACCGCCTTTTTTGACATTTTATCGGCCATAAACTGCGAAGAAGTGCTGCTGGCATTAAATTTTGGCCAAGAATCCGCCGAGTGCTCCTTTGATAGTCCGGTCTGCAAGGACGGCCTTTTGTCATCATGCGAGCCCATTGGCGCAAAAAAGCACCTGATTACAACCGATTGTTCGCTATTTGGGCTTCAGTGCGTCAACGACACTTGCCAATTACCGACTTGTAATGGGCCAAGATGCGAATATGACATGCTGGTTACATGCGACGAAAATGGCCTTGAACAACACTTTGACTGCGCGGCCCTTGGCCTTGCCTGCGGTCGTGGCGCCGATGGGCTGCAATGCATAGGCACCGGAGATCATTGCTCTACAAACGAACTGGATGAAAATGCCTTGATATCCAAGTGCGACCAAGAATCAGTGGTCTGGTGCCTGGGTGGCCGACAGGCAAGGATCGAATGCTTTGATATTACAGACGGTCGCAGAAGCTGCTCTTACGACTGGTTTAATAAAAACAAAGACGTACCACCTGACGAGATCTTGACGAAATATCTAACAAAGACCTGCGCCCCCATCGGCGCCGAATGTGAAGACGGCCTGATGGAATGTGAAGATACCATCATAAAAATATGCATCGATGGCATCTTCCAATACTTGGACTGCCAGGCATACCAATTCCAGACCTGCAAGACCGCCGATGGGCAAGCAAAATGCTCTGGTTTTGGGAATTGAAGCGCAGTTTTTGCGATTTTTTATGGGGCCCCTAAAAAACGTGACTAGAACATGAACTTTAGCTAAAGTTGCAGCTGACTTGACCCAAGGCTGGAGGTTTTCGTGGGCAAAATCTTTTCATCAGTATTTTTGGCGCTGGCGCTTATCTCACTGGCTGGATGCGGTGACGATAACACTATCAGTTTTAAGGTTATTGGCAAGGTATTACAGGCACCTGATGGTACCGCAGCCTCTGATGCCACAGTTATCTGCGCAGAATCTGCCAAATTTGCTAAGGTCAAACCAGATGGAACCTTTGAACTATCGTGTGAAGTGCAGCAGCTGGACCCAGAAGTCGCACCCATGGTGGGTGTCCGCTTTGAGCGCACCGGCTTTGTTCCCGTAACAAAATCGTTTCAGCCAGTTGATAAGGCTTCCTACGCAGCGGTAGTCGTCGTTTCCAAGGAACTGTCAAAAAGAACCTTCACCATTCCCGAGTTGGACGTACCCCACCTCGAAGAGGTCGACAATAACGAGCTGTCATTTCACTGGAATTCGTTTATTGCTGAAGAAGGGGTGATAGCCACTGGTGAAGCCGAGGTTTCTATGGCCTCCTGGGATCCTTCACTTCCAAGCAATTTTGAAGAAACACCACCATTTGTCGATGCGCTCTACCCTCCCTTTCCTGCCGAAATTCAGACAAACGACGATGCCTCTCCTTATTTAAGGACCCTGGCAGCAATTTACCTTTACGACCACAAGTTCCAAATCAATCCTGAAAGAGGCGTCGACTTTGAGATGATAAGCCTGTACGCAGCCGTGGCTTTCGGAGAAGAACTAAAATCGAACGACAACCGAGTATTTCGCCAAGACCCATATACAGGCGTCTTTGTGGAGCAAAAGGAAGGCATAAAGGTTCAAAGTAACCAGCTCAAGGGCGGAATCAGCGAGTATGGCGTGTGGATCTGGGCCAAGGAGGTCAAATCAAAAGGCTGTGTTGATGTGACAGTAAAAATAGGTGACCGACTCTATGACGGAGCCCAGTTCGCCATGTACGACACCGACATAAACAATAAAAACAAGACGCTGCTTTATGAAGCCTTTGGCAGTCGCGATGGTACTAGGCGTTTAATGGGCCCAATCGGAAAACAAGTCAGAATCCAAACCTGGATCGCCGAGGGAGAACGCTTGGAATCACAGGAAGTCATGAGCATAACATCTGGAAATTGCACTGATAGCCCAAAGGTCGTCGAGTTTGTCTTCCCCTGCGTGACCAAAGATGACTGTGTGGATGATTCCATTTGCGAGGAAGGCGTGTGTGTTGCCTTAGAACCTGCTCAAGAAGATGACTCGCAAAACGACGAGCCAGCCGAATAATTTGGGTCAAAACTAATATTTTCTTGACCTGAACAATCATCAAAAAAACTTGCTGACCAAAAAACCTAGGGCTTTTGCCTAATCAAATCCATTGCTTAACAACCACGGCTCAAAACCATATGATTCTAAAAATGAAACTTGGGTTCTCTGCTTTCTTGGGGAGTTGTATGGTTTGAAAGAAAAGCCAAAGAAAATTTATATTCCATAACTACCTGATAACACGCCTGTTTGCTAAACAGTGATCTAAAAGCCTTGAACCAGACCCTTGCGTCGCCTAAAGTCTCCTTCACGAGGCTAAGGTGCCTTTCTAAAAACTCTTCATCCAAACGGTGCTAGGAGTACTGGGAAAGAATGTCTGAAACTTGGTGCAAGACTTTGGAAATTTTAAAGGCTCGCGTTGAGCCTGAACCTTTCGAAAGATGGTTCGCCCCCCTAGAGGTAATTAAGGCCGATGGCGCTAGCCTCTTGTTGGGCGCTCCAGACGAGTTTTCAGTCAAATGGATTAAGGACAACTACCTAGAAATTATAAAGGACGCCCTTTGGGACACAGTTCAAGCCCCGGTCACTGTAAATTTGGAAGCACCACATTCTAGGCCCCAGTCCAACACGCCACATGAAAATGCGGCAACTGCTAATCGCCAAACAGCGCCTACGCACGAAGCCGACACTCCTTTTTTGCGCTTTACTTTCGAGCAGTTTGTGGTGGCTCCGTCCAACGAAATAGCACATTCAGCATCTGAACTTGTGGCCAAGGCACCAGGAAGACAGTACAACCCCTTGTTCATACACGGCGGTGTTGGGGTTGGTAAGACCCACCTGTTGCACGCCATCTGGCATCAGATTCGCGCAAACCAGCCGCACCTGCAAGTGCTTTATACCTTTGGTGAATCCTATGTAAATGAGGTCATGACCGCCAGCCGAAATGGCAGATTGGACCTACTTAGACACAAGTATCGTGGTCAATGTGATGTTCTTCTGATGGATGACCTCCAATACTTGACCACCAAGGATTTTCCCCAGGAAGAGTTCTTTCACACGTTTAATGAACTGTACAACTGCGGCAAACAGATAGTAATCGTCAGTGATCAGCCGCCTCAGATGCTTGCTGGTATCTCTGAAAGGCTGCGTTCCAGATTCCAGTGGGGGCTCCAAGTCGACATCGCCCCGCCTGAATTTGAACTTTGTGTCCAGATTTTGTTGCGCAAGGCTCAAAGGGAAAATATTGACTTACCAAAGGAAGTCGCCGAATACCTGGCCCAGCGCTTCAAATCCTCGATTCGGGAACTTGAGGGCGCTTTAAATAAAGTCTCTGCCCACGCAAAAATCAGAAAGATTCCAATAACGATTGAACTGGCACGCCATCTGATGAACAACGTGGTCCCAGCAAACGGCCACAACCAGGACACTGTAATCAAGGTTGTAGCCGATCATTTTGGACTCAGCGTTTCCGATCTTAAATCATCGAGGCGCCACCAAAGCGTCTCGTTGCCCAGACAAATCGCAATGCACATCCTGCGCGAACACTGCGGACTATCGCTTCCAGCCATTGGGGCGCTTTTTGGTGGCCGAACTCACACCACTGTGATGGCCTCCATCAGCAGAGTCAAGGATTTGGTCGATACCGAGCTTGCAACAGAGCGGCTGCTTAGGGATATCGAACGCAGATTAGGCTTTGCCTAAAGATAGCCCTGTCCAAAAAAATCAGTCTTGACTTAAGAATCATTTACCCCTATAGTGTCGCCCGGTTTGAAAAGGACGAAGTGGAGGAACCGGATGCCACTTGCTACAGAGCAGAAAAAAGCATTGATTGAAAAATTTCGCGTTCATGACTCTGATACAGGGTCCCCTGAAGTACAGGTGGCGATTCTAACAGAGCGGATCATTTACCTGACCGAGCATTTTAAAACGCACAAAATGGACCACCATTCCAGACGCGGGCTGCTGAAGCTCGTTGGAAGGCGCCGTAAGTTACTGGATTACCTTAAAGCGAACAATGTTGGTCGGTACCAGACTCTAGTTGCTGAATTGGGACTCCGGAGATAAGAAGTTCAGGGGAACTCAAAACCCCAGCCACCAGTTTAGCCCGCTACAACGTCCTTGTTTTATATCTCACAGTTATGGCTGCGTAAAAACGCACAGGAGAGTGGCATGCTCCACCGCAACACAGTAGATTTTCATGGAAAACCCCTAACAATTGAAACTGGCCGTTTGGCAAAACAAGCAGGTGGGGCTGCACTTGTTACCCTTGGTGAAACGGTAGTGCTGGTTACTGTAACCGCCGCTTCATCAGTCAAAGAAGGATTTGATTTTGTACCACTTTCTGTGGACTACATGGAAAAATCCTACGCGGCAGGCAGGATCCCAGGCGGTTACTTCAAACGCGAAGGACGCGCCACTGAAGTTGAAATCCTGAACTCCAGAATCATGGACCGCCCGATTAGGCCACTGTTTCCAAAGGGTTGGCGCCATGAGACTCAAGTAGTCGCCATGGTCTTGTCGGCAGACCAGGAAAACGACCCGGCCATTCCAGCAATGATTGGCGCATCCGCAGCGTTGATGTTCTCGGACATCCCATTCCTGGGTCCAATCGTTGGACTTAGAATCGCTCGTAAAGACGGCCGTTTCTTGGTCAACCCCACCAACACCGAACGCAAGGGCGCAGACCTAGACATCGTGTGTGCTATTGGGCCAGATGGACTGACGATGGTCGAAGGCGAAGCCCAGTTCGTCTCCGAACAAGTTTTGGTGGAAGCCCTTGTTTTTGCAGAAAAAGCGGCCCAGCCTTTGATGGAACTGCAGCGTACGATGGCCAAAGAAGTTGGAAAGCCCAAGCGCATCATTCCAGAAATCGTCGTTGACGAAGCGCTGGAAGCCAAAGTCCGTGAAGTTGCATGGACTCCAATGTGCGAGGCCTTGGCCATTCACGATAAGCTGCAACGACGTGACGCAGTTGACGCCGTTTTCACCCTCGCCGCTGAGGCTTTGGCTGAGGAATTTCCAGATAGAGGCCAAGAAATTGCGTCGGCCGTTGAAAAGCTTCAAAGTGAAAGAGTCCGCGAACAGATCCTGACTGAAGGCAGGCGTATCGATGGTCGAACCCTTACCGAGGTCAGACCGATCACATGTGAAGTCGGGGTGTTACCAAGAACCCACGGCTCTGCCCTGTTCCAAAGAGGTGAAACACAAGTACTTGTAACGTTGACCCTTGGAACCGCCATCGATGAGCAACGGATTGAACTGCTAACAGGCGAATATTTCCGATCTTTCATGCTTCACTATAACTTCCCACCGTTCTCGGTTGGTGAAGTTAAACGCATGGCTGGCCCCAGCAGGCGTGATATCGGCCACGGAAACTTGGCTGAACGCGGGGTCGCAAAGGTACTACCACCCAAGGATGACGCATTCCAGTACACCATTCGCTTGGTGTCCGAAGTCTTGGAATCAAACGGTTCATCCTCTATGGCCACCGTGTGCGGCTCGTCTATGGCATTGATGGACGCAGGTGTTCCCACAACAGCGCACGTTGGCGGTGTCGCAATGGGCCTGATTAAGGAAGGCGACCGCGTAGCCGTCCTGACCGACATTCTTGGAGACGAAGACCACTTGGGCGACATGGACTTCAAAGTCGTCGGCACCACCGAAGGCATCACCTCAGTCCAGATGGACATCAAATGCCAAGGTCTGACCGAGGCCATATTTACCCAAGCGCTGGAGCAGGCCAGACAAGGACGACTACACATCATCGAAAAGATGAAGGAAGCAATCGCTGCTCCTAGGGCTGACTACTCCAGACATACCCCCAGAATCTATACCTTTACCATCAATCCTGACCGTATCCGCGATCTCATCGGTCCTGGCGGCCGAAATATCCGAGGAGTCCAATCTGAATCTGGCTCCACGGTGACCGTTGATGACGATGGACTGGTCACTATCGCTGCAATAAACGGGGATCAAGCTGAAAGGGCCATTCAGATGGTCCGCGAACTTACAGACGACGCTGAAGTCGGCAGAACCTACATGGGCGAAGTCGTAAAAGTCGTCGACTTTGGAGCCTTTGTCAGGATCCTTCCTGGAATCGAAGGTTTGGTCCACATTTCCGAGCTTTCAGACCGTCGCGTCCGCCAAGTCGAAGATGTCGTCAGAGAAGGCGATGAAATCCTAGTGAAATGCATTGGAATTGATGCCAAGACTGGCAAGATCCGCTTGTCACGTCGTGAGGCCATGGCAGACTCCGAAAAAGCCGCTGAAAATCGCGAAGTTACCTTTGAGGACTAGACCTGTGCCCTCAGAAACCCTACAAATCCAAAGAGTTTCAGCCAATCTTCCGGAACTTCCCTTGCCATCTTATGCAACCCCAGGTTCTGCAGGCATGGATTTAGCGGCGGATATCGTTGAAGATTTGAGCATTCTTCCTGGTGGCAAAGCTATAGTGCCAACCGGTTTTGCCTTTGCCATCCCACAAGGATTCGAGATCCAGATAAGACCCCGCAGTGGATTGGCAGCAAAGCACGGAATAACAGTTCTAAACTCACCAGGTACAATCGATTCTGACTATCGAGGCGAAATCAAGATAATCTTGATCAACCTTGGCAGTTCCACCTTTGTGGTTCACCGCGGAGACCGCATCGCTCAGGCAATAGTCGCACCAGTTTCCAAGCTTTTAGTCAAAGAAGTGGAAACCTTAGAAGATACGACGCGAGGTCCAGGTGGTTTTGGATCGACTGGGCGATAGTTTAAAGCACAGTTTCCCCTTGATTGCGCGATTTTCTCTTGATCTAAACACAAGTTCTGTTAGACTACTCTGCCCTTTGGTATGGAGTGAAAAGTGGCATCACCAACCAGAAAGATTAAAAAGATTCGCAAGGCCAAGAAAACAGCCAGCGGTGCCAGAAGGAAACGAGACATCAGGCATGCACGTCGCGTTCAGCTAGCTGAATTGGCAAAACAACTCGGCATTGATGCTCCAGGAGCGCTACAAGTTCAAAAGACTGACGCCGAATAGTTTTTGGGTCATTGACAATTCCCCGTTGGGGGTAAGGTTCATATCAGAACTGGAGGACCGAAGATGTTGTTCACAACAGACAAACAAGTAATTGTACCTCAGTGTGAGGGATGCTCCCATGTACAGGTCGTCGGCGACCAGAGCTTTTGCGACGCATACGCAAATCCAAGCGCCAAGTGGATGCTTGGGGCGTGCCCACTCGGAACTCACGTCCAGCGCCAAAACATCGACGCAAGCAAAAAGGTCAACCCACTGAAGGCCTCCAAGAAGGCCAGCAAGGGCAAAGGCTAGTTCGCTTCAGATCACCATACAATCTCAAAATCACTTGTTTAATCGCGGAGTTTCAGGGGCAGGAGTCCCGGGAGCAGGGACAGGGGACGGGAGCAGGGACAGGGGCAGGGTTTTAGCTAGAACTAGTTGGCGGGGGCTTCAGCTTCTTCAGCTTTTGGGGCGGGTTTTGGTGGGGCGGCTTTCTTGAAAACTACCTTTTGCTCGACCCTCCACTGTCTTAACAACTTGCCCACTTTGGTCAGTTTCCAATCACCAGGTTCGATTGTAAATTCGAATGGTTCCAAGTCAGGATAGCTGGGACTTAAGCGAATGGTGTGAGGATTTGTCCGGTCCAACGAGTGGATTTCAATGGTCTTTCCACCATTGGAAAAGGCGTGATTCTCCCATTCTTCACCGTCAACTCTAAGACTTGCATAGTCCGAGGACATTGAGATTTTTACCTCACCTACGGTGACCTCTTCTGGAGTCAGATTCTCAGGACCAGCCCCCTCCTGAGCAACAACCGTTGAAGAAACCATCAAGGCTACAAAGAACACGCCAAACAACTTGATCCACGTTTTTAAACTCTTCATTTGACACCTCCGAGGTGGTTTAAACCAGTTAACCACGTTTAGAACGTGTGAATCTCTACCAATTTTAGTGGTAGAAGCCTATCAATTCAAGCATTGAAGACCGAAGAGGACAGACGATCTTTGTCACCAAATATTCTCATTAATGCGTTTAACAGGACAATTTATTTCAGGCCACCACACCTCTCAACACCCATAACCACACGTTTTTATTAGACAACATCATTATTTACTCAGAATAAATAAACCCAGGAATTCTTTGATCGTATTGCTAGCTTTTGCTAGAATGTCACCCGGTTTATCTTGCTTGCAGGCAGCTTTTTACTGACAGGCGCGGTAACACCAGGTACATGCTCTGGCCCCATCAGGGAGGTCTGTAATGGCGACCCATTTTAAACTGTTTGTTGGCGCTTTGGCCGTCGGCTTGGCTTTCACTCTTGCCTGTGGGGGCTCAACAACCCCCGGACGAGACTGGGGTAACGGCGGGGACGAGGACATCAGCGACGAATCGATAAACCCTGACCATTCGACCACGCCTGATGCAGACTCCAAGGAGCCGCGGCCTGACGATGGTAAGATTGATACTCCCCCCGAAGAAGTCAAGGAGGAAACGGAACAGCCTGACCTGCCTCCTGAGGTTGACATAGATGCCGAGCTTCCACCAGACCCCAAGTGCACCAGGGACGAAGATTGCCCAAATGCCTCAAATGGATGCGAACTGGGCAAGTGCAACGACGGAGTTTGCGGGCTCGTCGATAAGGACTGTAGCGATGGCCTAGAGTGCACCGAGGATAGTTGCGATAGCAATAATGGGCAATGCTACTGGATGTACATACCAGGTAAACCATGCGAAGGTTGTGCTGTTGATAGCGACTGCCGCATTACAGACCCCTGCTTTTCGCACAGATGTGTACCGTGCCCTATTGCCGATGGTGCGATTCTTGACCGTTTTGATTGTCCTGCCTCTGGCAACGTTTGTTCCAGAGTTGAGTGCCCAGATTGTGACGACGGAAACCCTTGTACCATCGACAGCTGCGACAGCGAAGGCGTCGTTTCCAACGTTGAAAAGTCGTGTACTGACTACGACCCTTGCACTGCTGACTACTGCGACCAGACGACCGGAGAATGTGTTCACATGCCTGTCGCTGGCGACTGTGTACCATGTGCGATGGGAGACGATGCCGCTTGTAACACTGTCGAAAACAACCCAAGTCCAAACTGCTTGATTGGCAAATGTGTGGAAATTAAGCTTGAGGGAGGCTCTGTCCCATGTGGCGCGGGTAATACATGCCCAGGCGGTGGACGTTGTGATACGCAGCTTGGTTTATGCATGACCAATATCTGCGACTATGAGCCGGTTAATTGCGAAGACGGCAACGCATGCACCAAGAACGAATGCATCGAGGAAATGGGCGGCTGTCAAAGCACTTGCATATGCACCTTTGGATGTACGACCGAGTCTGACGACAGTGAGGAATGTGACGACGGAAACCCATGTACCACTGACATGTGCATCAGCGGCGCTGGTGCTGGATCCTGCGCTGGCACCCTGCCCCTGTTTTGCTACAACGAACCAGTTGATTGCGACGATGGCGACCCGTTGACATTGGATTATTGCGATACTGAACTTGGCACCTGTGTTTATCCGCCAAAGGTCTTTGACTGCATTGACGATGCGACTTGTCAGAATGTGCAAAACAAGTGCACCACAGACGAATACTGTGACGGCGTCACGCTGACTTGCCAATTTAGGGCTGTCGACTGTAATGACCGCGACCCATGCACCCAGGACTCATGCGATCCCAGGATTGGTTGTATCCACACTCCCATACTGG
>DUVQ01000202.1 GCA_012840965.1 Oligoflexales bacterium
CCCGATGCCTCTTGGTGGCCTTGATGCTGGCCATTGCCCCAAATGATGCAGATGCTGGATTTGCGGAGGCGTTGCCTAAGAACACGTTTTTGTTGGATATTCAATACAACTTTTCCTGGCTAGAGGGAGCTTGGGATAACAATGCTTCCATGGGGCCTTTGATTCCAGTTATCGAACGTTATGAACCAGGTGGTGGTAAACAGGGAACCTTGATTCCAGATGCAAGTGTGCGTTATCACGTGATGGTGTTTCAATTACAGTACGGAATTGTCGACTGGCTTTCGTTTGGTTTTGGGGTACCTGTAGTAATTGAAACCTCAATTAACCCACGGCTTAAGTGGGTCTCTGGTGACTTCCAACCTGTTCTTGGACGCGCCTACAGTGAAACAGACTTTTGGCAGTGGGCTGAAAGCATGGGACAACCCAAGCCAGAAAAGTGGGTAGGCAACAAAGGAGTGCTTGGTGACTTGGTTTTGGGCTTAAGACTTCGTTGGACTGACTGGATTCCAGGAATTGAAAAGGCCCAAGTAGCGTCTGCGCTAACCATCACCGGGGCTATTCCAACTGGAAAAAAGGCCGATCCTGAAGAGATTGTCTCAGCTGGAACTACAATGTGGGACCTGCAGACACAAGGCAATATTTCCATCCACTTGGGTGTAGACAAGTATTTCGAAAAAGAACTTGATGGCAGATTAATAATTGGTGCTGACGTCTTTTATGATTGGTTCGCCCCCCAGCGATACAAGTCACCACGAGGCCTGCGCAATCCCCTTTTGGCTAACTTCGCGCCTTACATCGGCGATTCCTACATAATAAAACCTGGTGATTTCTTTGGAGCATCGCTGCAATTTGATGTGATAGCAGTTAAAGGGCCAGTAAAAGCTTCATGGATTAGCGGTTATGACGAGGTCAGAGCCGCCGGATTTCCGCCGCTGCTTACTTTGTCGTTTAGATACACGTTCATTAAGCTTGGTCAGACAGATTATCACTCGCAGTCGGACCTCTGGGATTACACGCAGGAGGACCGCTGGCGGCCAGGATTTCGCAACATTCTTACTATCACGACGCTGTTTAGCTTTTTGCGCCTTGGGGCACCGCTGCAGCTTTATTTCACGTATCGCTCACTTAGCTTAATTCCTGGAAAAAATACCAGGGCTGCAGATGTGTTTACCACCGGGCTAAGAATTCCGGCCAAGTTTTGGTAAAGTACGGCTATGAGTAGGCAAATGATTGGCCAAATAGCAAAACGTCTCGGAAAAAGGTTTTTAACTGTCAGGTTTAAACGAATCTCAGTTGTGTTTTTCGTTGCGCTGTTGACAAACACTTGCCACACAGAGCCAGGTGGGTTTGAGAAAGAGTCTGGAACTATTGATAGCTTTGGTGGAGCTAAGAGCATATATGAGCCAAACGTGGACGTAGTTTTAAGTCCAGGAGAGGGGAGTGTTGGCGATTCATGCGAGAAAAATGACGAATGTGTCACTGGTTTTTGCATGACAACTGATGAGATAAAGTCATTCATTAAGGGGGCCGAGGTCGACAATGGGTATTGTTCCCAGTTGTTTTGTGACTTAGAGGCAAGTGAGGGAGATTGTTCAATAGCCAACGGTGGAATTTGCTTTAGTCTTTTTGTCTTTTTGCCTGACTTTGGAGACAGTGGCATCTGCCTGAGGCCATGTCAAAACGACCAAGACTGCCGAATCGAAGACGACAATGAATGCTTTGACGTGAACGCGCTGGTTGGACAGGGCCTGGTAAGCCAGGAAACAGTGGATTCCAAATACAGAGAATACACCAAGGCCTGTCTACCAAAATCCATCAAAGACATAGCCATCGAAAAACTACAAAATCAATAGCCCCTGTCCCTGTCCCTGCCCCCTGCCCCCTGCCCCTGTCCCTGTCCCTGTCCCTGGCCCTGGCCCTGCCCCTGTCCCTGTCCCTGTCCCTGCCCCTGTCCCTGTCCCTGCCCCTGTCCCTGTCCCTGTCCCTGCCAACACTTTGCCTTCAAACGTGTTATTGACTACCATTGGTCTACCCTTAGCAGATTACAACAATGGCTAAGCTTAGAGTTCTGCTGATAGAATTTTTAAATCCTGACCCCTTTAATACACATAGGGTTGAAACATTCGCGTTAACCCAAGGGTACTTACGGGCCTATAAAATCCCAACAAAGTGGCTGTCCATTGTAGCCACAGCAGATGACCGTAAGCTATCGCGGTGGACGATAGGCCCATCAAGGGCTAAGCAGCAGAAATTGGTTGCGCAAATCCATGATTTTGCACCCACTCACATCATCACAAATGATCAGTTAGCACAGGACACAATTGACAACGTTCGCGAACTTTTACCTAACATCGTGTTTTTACCTGCTAATTCTCTTTTCCTACACACTGGAACTTTCAATGAACTTTTTAGTTTTTTGGGAAATACTGTAGGAGATACACAAGGTTCCTCTTCCTTGTTTGACATCGGTATAGCAGACTGGGATTCACAATTAGTCGGTGAGCCACCTTTACAGCTTTTAAACAAGGTGGCTGCTGGCCCCTCCTGCCTGTATCGAGCCAGCTTCAAATCTAATTGGTTCTTTGCGGACATTGATATTGACTCGTTGTATTACAAAGATGCCTGCACGTTTTGTACTTTCCCAAGGGACATGAAAAGAGGAGTTCCAAAGTGGAACGCGGTTGATCTAGTCCTTCATCAGCTAGAACAGTTCTATCGTACGGCGCCCGAATTTCGGCGTCATAGGAGCATACGTATTGATTCAGTCATATCTTTTAGGCAGCTTGATCGGTTTTTCCAGGGCGTATTTGATCGAGACTTTCCGGCCTCTTCATTTTTTATGTCTTGTCGTATAGATGAAGCCTTGGTCCAACGGGACACGCTGATAAAATGGATGCCCCTTCTAGCTGACAGGGGGCACGGGCTGAGTCTGTGGAGTATTGGGCTTGAAAACTTTTCGCCAACTGAAAATGAACGGTTTAATAAAGGGATATCAACCCAACAGATCCACGATGTTATTTTACTTTTCGATCATTTGGAGCAAACCTGGCCAGGGGTGTTTAATTTCAGAGAGCTAGGTGGTTTTGGGATGATCGTGTTTACTCCCTGGACCTCCCTTGAAGATCTGCAAATCAACGTAGATGCCCTGAAAACCTACGGGAAAGGGCAAGTTTTGGGGCCTTTGTTATCTAGGCTACAGCTTCGACCAGACACAGCCTTGGAAGCATTGGCCATAAGGGATGGACTAGCTTACGATTCCAGCAAGCTTGGCGAGGTACCGTCGGACAGGTCTTGCCTGACTGAGCCCACTGATCGTGAGATCCCCTGGCGATTTAAGAATCCGGAAGTAGCTCAGATATGGGAGCTCCTCTCGGAATGGTTTTTAGATGGGCCACATCCTGCAAGCTCTCTGATGACACCTGAAAGGGCTCTTGAAAGCCTGGTAGCTGTATCGAAAAACCACCCGGGAATCACAAAGGATTTACTTGCAAAGAAAACCTTGGAAATGTGGCAGGCTGACGCCAAAGATGGCGCCTCTGACCTAAGCACAGCAGATGACGGTTTTGATGGGTGGGCTCTTGGTGTTATTAAGCTGATTCGACGTGCCACAAATAATGGTCGTATTCCGCTAGCTGGCTTTAAGCTTGAGCATGCGGGGGCTGTCGAAAACAGTGCAGATGTTGAGCTGGTCTTTCGTAACTGCAGTGAGCTGGATTCTGAGCAAGGTAGCTTGGTTGCGCTACACATATCAGACAAATCTAAAGCACAAGCGTTCCTGAACCTAGAAAACTATGCCATCAGATACCGCTCAGACACTCCATTAGACAGCCCAGAAAAGGTGCTCCTAGCCAAGCTAGTCGCTCGAATAGTAATGACCCTAAAACCCTGAACCCACATCTCAGAGTCACGTCCTGTCCCCGTCCCTGTCCCTGATCCTGTCCCTGCCTCCTGCGCTGCCCCGTCCCTGTCCCTGGCCCTGTCCCTGTCCCTGTCCCTGCCCTAGGCGCCTTTTCTATTGCAATTTATTACAGATGTGGTATAAGCACGCCCCCTGATTGGGTGGTCCAGTCGTGGGAATACGCACACCTTCTCGGCCTTCGTGGCACCAAGTGCTTGAACCAGAGGGTGGAGGTTGGGGATTTTCCCCATAAAAACGGAGGATTTAATGGCTCAGGTTACTCTAAGACAACTTCTTGAAGCAGGCTGCCACTTCGGGCACAGAACTAAGCGCTGGAATCCAAAGATGAAACCTTACATCTTTGGTGCCAGAAACGGCATCCATATTATCGATTTGCAGCAAACGGTAAAGCTGCTAAACACTGCCCTTAACTTCATCACTCGAACCGTTAGCCAAGGCGACACTGTTTTGTTTGTTGGTACCAAGCCACAGGCACAGATCGTGATCGAAGAAGAAGCGTCTGCAGTCCGCATGCCGTACGTCACCAACCGCTGGCTTGGTGGTACGCTGACAAACTTCATAACCCTTCGAAAATCTCTTGAGCGCGTCAACGAGATTGATGCCCTCTTGGCGGTTGGCTCTGTTGAGCGCCTGCAAAAGAAAGAGGTTGTCAGGCTCGAAAAAGAGCAGGAAAGAATGCTGAAAAACCTCAAGGGTCTTCGTGGGATGAAGAGCCTGCCTGGTGCAATGGTTGTCATTGACCCAAATCGTGAAAAAATCGCGATCCGTGAGGCCAACCGGCTGGGTATTCCAGTGGTTGCCTTGGTCGATACTAACTGTGACCCTGAAAACATTTCCTATGTCATTCCTGCTAACGACGACGCTATCAGGTCTATCAGACTGATGGTTAGCCTGTTTGCCCAAGCTTGCGCTGATGGTGCTCAAAAGGCTCGTGGACGCGATGACACAGGCTGGGATGCTGCTGGCGTTGATCCCGATGCCCCAATGCCCGACGTGGTTGTCCGTGGGGTTGGTAGCATTAAGGAAGAAGCCCCGGCTCAAGAATAGATTTTGGACATATGTCTTTCAAACTTGACTTACTTAGGAGGTCTTAAATGGCTACTGTTACTGCTGAAATGGTAAAGGAACTCCGTAATATGACGGGTGCCGGTATTTCTGATTGCAAAAAGGCCCTTGAAGAGGGTGGTGGCAACATCGAGAAGGCGATTGAATTGCTGCGTAAGCGCAACCAAGCCACTGCTGTAAAGAAGCAAAGCCGCGACGCCAAGGAAGGCAAGATTGCGTCCTACATCCATGATGGTGGCCGACTGGGCGTGTTGGTGGAAATCAACAGCGAAACCGACTTTGTCGCAAATTCTGACCCGTTCCAGGATTTCGTAAAGGAAGTTTGCCTGCAAATCACCGCAATGAATCCCCTGTATGTGGATCGCGATGAAATCCCTGAAGATGTCTTGGCAAAGCAAAAAGAGATCTTCTTGGCTCAGATGGAAGGCATCAACAAGCCACCAGCAGTCATGGAGAAGATTGTTGAAGGCAAGATCGCCAAGTGGTACTCAGAGATTTGCTTGGTTGACCAGACCTACATCCGTGATGATTCAAAGACCATAAAGGATTTGCTGACCGAGTGCATTGGCCGATGCGGCGAAAACATCAAGATCCGCCGCTTTGTTCGCTTCGAACTGGGCGAAGGTCTGTAGGTCACAAAACCACCGAGGAAAACCATGTCTAACCCTCCAGCGTTTAAGCGTGTACTCCTTAAACTGTCCGGTGAAGCTTTGATGGGAAGTCGCCAGTTTGGCATCGATCCTGACACTGTTTTGGGGATAGCGCAGGCCATTGCCGAGGTCAGCGCAATGGGCGTTGAAATTGGACTGGTGATTGGAGGGGGGAACTTCTTTAGGGGGGTCTCCGAGGCTGGAAAACAGTTTGACCGCGGTACGGCTGATAGCGTAGGCATGCTGGCAACAGTCATGAACGCTTTGATTTTTCAAGATGCGCTCGAAAAACTCAATCTTAAGACCAGAGTCATGACTGCTGTCCCTATGCACAACATGGCAGAACCATTTATCAGACGCAGGGCGCTGCGGCACTTGGATAAGGGGCGAATTGTCCTGTTTGCCGCAGGAACGGGACATCCCTACTTCTCGACTGATACAGGCGCGGCTTTAAGAGCGCTTGAAATCAAGGCGGATGCCATCTTGAAGGGAACCAAAGTTGATGGTGTGTACACCGCTGACCCAGTTTCGGATCCGACTGCTAAAAGATACGACTGCATCAGCTACCAAGAGGTCTTGGAACATGGCCTGCGAGTTATGGACCAAACCGCTATAGCTTTGTGCAGCGAAAATAAAATCCCAGTGATGGTATTCTCGATCCGTGACCCTCGAAATCTGGTAAAGTTGATCCAAGGTGAGAAGGTTGCTACCTTGGTCTCATAATCACCTGTGTTAATTGGCACTGCAGTGATATCAGGAGGATACGCATGATAGAGACGACGATTGTCGATTTGAGCAAAAGCTTTGACAAGGCTATCGAAGCCTTTGAGCGTGATTTATCCAGGGTTCGTACTGGGCGAGCCAATTTGGCCATTTTGGAAGGGCTTAAGGTTGAGTACTATGGCGTGCCAAGTGCCCTTTCTCAGGTAGCTGCCTTGACCGTGCCAGAACCTCGTTTGATCATCATTCGACCATGGGATAAAAAGCTCATTGGGGCCATTGAAAAGGCCGTCACTATCGCAGACCTTGGCTTAACTCCTTCAAATGATGGGGATGTTGTTCGCCTGCCTATTCCTCCACTGACAACTGATCGAAGAAAAGAGTTGGTGAAGCAGGTCAGAAAGTTGCTGGAAGATGCAAAGATATCTTTACGAAACCTGCGCAGAGAGGCCAGAAGCAAATTAGAAAAAGCAGACGGTTTACCAGAGGACGAAGTAAAAAGGGCACTCGACAGGATTGACAAAGAAACTGAAAAATACATCAAGGACACTGACGAAATTGCTGCCCAAAAAGAAAAAGAGATCATGGAATTTTGATTCTCTTGGATACCCTCTTGTTTAACCCAAAATCGAAGCCTAATTGATATAAAACAATATGTACCCGAACTTTTTGGGGTACAATGTCGTTCTTGTTGAATGGGATAACAAAATGCCTGCAAGGTTGTTTTTGACTGCGATTTTATTGCTGCTTTTTGGATGTGGAGATTTGGTGCCACTGAATCTTTCCAAGGCCCAGGAACAACTTGACAAACTGGAACTGGATGAGGCCTTTTTTAAAACCTATGCAAGGGTTGTAGATGCGTCAAAGACTAATCCAGAGGCTGCGATGTTAGCCGCACGAGCAGGATTGAGGGCGCTTGCAAAAACCAAGGCAGAGTCTTTAGAGAACGCTTTTTCCAGTCAAAAAACGGCAGACTTTGCGGGCAAGATCTTTGAGACCTTGTCGCCAGATAGTGCCGAAGCACAGACAGTGTATGCGCTGCACGCCATGTCTTCAGGAATCTTGGCCGATCTTGAGCCTGCTCTATCTCCACAGTCTGAGGCTTTGGCAGACAGTGTCAGGATTTTGGCAATTGTCAGGCTTCTCGAAGTACTTGATACAACAATTGATTTACCTGAAACATCTCAGGCTGATACTGCTTTAAAGATGCTTCCTGGATTTCCGGTACCTTACTCTATGGACTTTAGGCAAACAGCCTACCCCCAGATAATAAAGACACTTTCTAATTTGCTTTCTTTACCCGTTAAAGACCCAGCACTTTCGGGAAGCCTTTCGAACTTAAAACAGATTGCTGAAAAGATGCTTGGCAACAGGTATATCCCCAATCTGGTGGCAATGCAGTTGCCCCGTGAGATCCCGCAACCTTGGGGTGTCAAAACAGGACGCCAACCCGTCACAACGTTAGCTATCAACCAAGAGGCCCTTTACCTTGGGATTAGGCCGGTGTTGACCTGGAAAGACCAAAAAACCGCCTTTTATCTCGATGACTATTCCTTCCCTGGAAAGGCGATAGCTGACCTTGAGGAGCTAAATCAAGCCTCGCCTGACAGTTTAAGTAAGGCCATACAGGCGGTTAGAGATTTGTCTTCGCAAACCTTGCCGATTGAACAATCGCTTGTTGATGCTAAAGCCCCAAGGATCTTGATCTTCGTATCTCAAGGTCTGACCGCGGCACAATTAAGGACGATCATGTTCATAGCCTTGGAGGCTGGAGTTGAAGACTTAAACTTTGCCATATCCAGTGTGCCTGGGGCCTTTTTCCCCGTGTTTGGGAAAGAAGTCGAACACAGTGATATAACTGTTCATTTGTCCGCGGTTGGATGTCGAGTGACCGTTCAAGAAAGGACTGAGATTACAGAAGCTTTCAAAAAAGTGCCTGAACATGTAAAGCTTTCGACCACTAGCGGAAAATCTGATGACAAAGAGTACTTTGTTCACTTCGAAATGCCTTGGAATCAAAATACTGGCTTTAATAATGGCATAGTCAGAGCCTTGGCGGCTTTGGGTCAGGACGCCAAACTAAGCCGCGTGGTCAAAGTTGTGCTGGACAAAGCAGAATTACCTGCACAATTGGTATATGATGCGGCCTTTGAGATTGTCGGATTTCCCGGCAAACACTTTCCAGATGTTGAAATTAGATTTCCAGGTGTAAGATGCCCTGGGGTCAGCCCGTGTGTTGGGGGAATACCCGTCCTGTTTGTAAAATAAAGGAGATAGGCTGATGGCCGTTTACTCAAGTTACGACGTTGTAGTTTTTGACATGGAAGATGCCTTGATTGATCAGGGCTTTTCGCTTACCGCCGCGATTTCTAGGGCTGTCGATACATATCTCACCGAGTTATTGGGAATCAAGGCTGAAGGCGGTCCTGTGTTTACGCCTGATGATGTGCGAATGTTTACAAACAACCATTTTTTCGACACAGACACAGATGTTGTAAACGCCCTGCTGACCGCCGCATTGAACTACATGAGCGTGGAACTGTTTGAGGATGATTTTCCTAATCACGACGGGCGCGACTTGTTAGATGCGATCAAGGCGACTGGTAAGCTCACAGATTCATTAGGAGATATCGCCAAAAACCTTAGGATGAATGAATATACTAAGCTGCTACGCCAGCGTGGAGGCGGTAAGCGAGGATTTGGTCGTCTGGGTTATATGCGTAACCAATGGATGATATTGGCTGAAGGTCATATTTTGATGGATAACCTCGTCAGGCGTATCTTTGCAGAGGTTTACCTAGGTCGAGAATTGTTCTTTAAAGAGTTCAACAGGGAGCGCCAGTTTTATGATGGGCCTGGTGTTATCGACCTAGAACAATCCTGGATTGAAGTCGGTGCCTTAGCTTCACTACGCAAAAGATGCTCGTTTGCTGTGGTGACAAACAGGACCCAGGCAGAGGCCCAGTTTGTGCTGTCAAATCTGGGAATTGACAAGTTATTTGACGCTATCGTAAGCCAAGATGCCATGGGCATTGGCATGGCAGATCTGGAAGAAGTGTCATGGATTAGGGACTTAGGTGTAGGAGCCGTCGTAGAGGCAGACTACTCGACAAGGGTAGCCGAGGCTATCGAACGAGTAAGGGCCCAAGCTGGTCTTGAACAGATTCTTAGAGTTGCATATGTTGGCGACTGCACAAGGGAAAACAGGGGCATCAACACCCTGAAAGAACGTTATCGAATGACCGCGATTGGTACTGTGTTTGGCAGGGATCACTTGGCGGCGGCAGCCCAAAGGGAAAAAGGTGCCGATATTGTGGTTCATGATCCAGGACAACTGGTAAGAGCGCTGTCCGAGCGCCCTAGAATGCGGTCAAGCGAGTATATGTAGCTAGAGGTCTGTGCTGCGGCTATCCGTCTGAATCCACTTCCATTCGATCTAAAATTGACATGGTTTTCAAAAAGAAGGTCAGCCTTGCAGTACCAACAGGACCGTTTCTGTGCTTTGCGACGATGACTTCCAAGAGATTCTTTTCCTCTTCCTTGATCTCTTTTTTGTCTTTCAAAGAGTAGTATTCGGGCCTATAAAGAAACATTACTACGTCGGCGTCCTGCTCAATAGCCCCAGATTCACGAAGGTCCGACAAAATTGGCCTTCTTTCATCACCCTTTCTTGCCTCAGGAGCACGGCTGAGCTGAGACAAGGCCACAACTGGAATACTCAACTCCTTGGCCATGGCTTTTAGAGACCTGGAAATCTCGGAAATCTGTTGCTCCCTTGGAACCTTGCTGTCAGTCGGGTCAATCAGTTGCAGATAGTCAACCATTATCAGGTCAAGGTTGTTGGCCTGGCGCATACGCCGTGCCTTGGCTCGCAATTCTAAAACGCTCATTCTTGGGGAATCATCGATATACAGCGGCAATTCAGCCAAGGCAGCACGCGCTCTCTTTAGCTGCAACATATTGGAATCATTAAGCTCACCAGTGCGCATCCTCATTGATTCCAGACCGCTTTTTGCCGACAGCAAACGACCTGCAAGCTGTTCTGAAGACATTTCCAAAGAAACGAACAAAGTCTTGGCACCTTGTGATGCGGCATTTAGCGCCAAAGTAAGGGCAAAACTGGTTTTACCCATTGAAGGTCGGGCGGCCAAAATCAGCAAATCGGTCTTTTGCATCCCTAGCACGATTCGGTCGAGATTACGCATGCCAGTGGAGATACCAATCCGGTGGTCGCCAGCTGCGCGGGCCTCTTCAATCCTTGCCACGGCTGAAGTCACCACCTCACCAAGGCTCAGAATCGTGCCAGTAACCCTGGCCCCGCTTGCCTCCATCAACCTAGCCTCGGCCCGATCCAAAAACTCATCAGGCTCCATCTCCGCCGAGTAGCCTTCACTGACAACGGTGGAGGCCAAGACAATCATCCGCCGCACGGCAGCCTTATCTCGAACTATCTTGGCGTAATGGTCGATACTGGCAGAAGACTCCGCAAACGACATCAAGTTGGTAAGGTAGGCAGGCCCACCAACAGCGTCTAATTCACCAGCGTTTCTAAGCGTTTCGATTAAAGCGACGACGTCGATGGGGGCTTGGGCATCAAACAACCTCAGCAGGCCTGCCATAATCTGCTGATGAGCCGGCAAGAAAAAGTCGTCGGGCTTTAAGTATTCCAAAGCCGTGGCAAACACACTTGGGTCAACCAAAATTGAGCCCAGGACCGCATTTTCAGCCTCTGGACTAAAAGGAGGCTGACGCTCACCTGGTCGCCAGACTTGAGCAGGATTTGGAGTGTTTTTCATGTTTCGCGCACTCATGGCTTGGCAAGGATACACGGCTTGGGAGTTTAGGTAAAACGTTACCCAAAAAACTTTTGAGCAGATTTTCTACATGTATTACACAGATTTTACACAGCTTTTAAACAGCTGATTCAACAGATTTCTTGACAGGTTTTCTTCAGGATTGACCTAAACAATCTAAAACTATAGTCTTCGCAACCATGGATGAGACTAAAATTATAGTTCTGCCAAGTGTTTTGATTGATCAGATAGCCGCTGGTGAAGTGGTTGAAAACCCAACATCGGTGGTCAAGGAATTAATCGACAACGCCATCGACGCAGGTGCCAAGCGAATAACGGTTGAGGTTGAAGGCGCTGGACTGGCCGTTTTAAGGGTGATTGATGACGGCAAGGGCATGTCCCCAACTGATGCGCCAAACGCGCTTTTACGCCATGCTACCAGCAAAATTCGCACTCAAAACGACTTAAGCAAGATATCAACCATGGGCTTTCGAGGAGAGGCCTTGCCTTCTATCGCCTCTGTATCTAAGCTCACCCTAGTTACAAGGCGTCCTGAAGATGATTTTGGTACTGAAGTAAGTGTCAAAGATGGTGTCGTGACTGCTAAACCTTGTGCCGCACCAGTTGGAACCACTGTGACTGTGCTAGATCTGTTTTACAACACCCCTGCTAGGTTGAAGTTTCAAAGTTCTGAGCGCAGCATAGTGGGCCAACTTAACGACTTGATTGGACGATTCGCCCTAGCCTTTCCACAGCTTCACCTGACGATGGTGGCAAAGCGCACTTTGGATTACCCTCCTTGCTCAAACATCAAGGATCGTGCGGCTCAAGTCTACGGTGCTGCATTAGGGGCAAACCTTTACCAGGTGCATGACGAGCGTAATGGAGTCGAGGTTTTTGGTGTAATTGGAGACCCGTCTGTCAGTAGGTTGAATTCTTCAAGAATTCACCTGATTTTGAACAATCGTCAAATCCAAGACAACGTTTTAAGGCGGGCAATCTTAAACGCCTATTCTGTCTTGCTATCAGCTGGCCAATTTCCAGTTGCAATTCTGTCTATTACATTGGACCCCAGCGAAGTAGACGTAAACGTACACCCCAGGAAAACCGAGGTCAGATTTGCAGATATAGACCTTGTTGC
>DUVQ01000203.1 GCA_012840965.1 Oligoflexales bacterium
AGCCTCCACGACTTTATGCCATTTATCGCTATCTGTTTTTACTGCCGTTTTTCGCTGTGTTTACCATCAGTTTGGGAATTATAGCCATCCCCAGCACCCTTATTTCAAAGCGGGTTGCATTTTGGTACGGCACCATCTGGGCCTGGGTTATGTGCAGGCTGAATTTCACTCCTGTCAAAGTTGTCAACCGACATAAGGCCGCTTCAAAACAAGCCTATGTGATGATGCTAAACCATCGCAGCCAGATGGATATCATTGCCTTTTATGGCCACTGGCATAAGCAGTTTTTGTGGGTCATGAAGGCCGAGCTGCGTAAAGTACCGATCATTGGGTGGTACACATCACGGATGGGGTGCCTGTTTTTGAACAGGTCCAAACCTGAACTGGCAATGAAGCAGCTACTTGAAGCAAAGCCACTGCTGGAAAAGGGCATCTCCATAATGATATTTCCTGAAGGAACAAGGTCATCTGATGGGAAAACAGGCCCCTTCAAGAAAGGCGGTTTTGTGTTGGCCATAGAATCAAAACTGCCCATTTTGCCAATATCCATTTCCGGCTCCAGGGAAGGACTGCCGCCCGGCGGGTTTAAACCGTCTCCAACCAACATTGTGATAACAGTCCATGACCCGGTTGCAACAGATGGATTAACCTTGGAAGACATCCCCAAGCTGACTGAAACTGTCAGAAACACGATATTGACCGGTCTTTTGCCTCACGAACGCTGATTTGGCGTGAAGGGGTTTTATAAGTCCATCTATTTACCAAACGGCAAAAACGTTGTAATAGTCTTGGTGCTCCCTTTAGTCCGGAGAGTCGTATGCTGCGTGTTGTAACAGCCCTTCTATCTATTTTACTGGCCGTAGGTTCTGCTCACTACGGCATTGTACGAATAGGTTCTTGGATTGAACACACGCACTTTTGGTACTTCGCCGGGGCATTCGTCGGCCTAGGAATCCTGCTGGCGCTTGTAATGAAACAATCGTCTTTTTACTCTACCCTCAGACACGAAATGTGCCATTGGCTGTTTTCAGTGTTATTCCTTCACAAACCTGTCGGCATTAGCGTCAGCTTACAAGAAGGCGAGTATGTCTACTCGGGTAAGTCGAATTATTTCATTACTCTGGCCCCTTACTTTTTTCCAATAGTTACTTTCTTTCTTTTGTTGCTTAGGCTTTTATTTGACAACCCAGGACCTTTGTTTTTCATAGTAATTGGGTTGGCGATGGCGTTTGATCTGGTCTCCAGCATCAAGGATTATCACTGTGGTCAAAGTGATTGGAGAAGATTTGGCAGACCGTTTTCAGTTATCTTTTCAGCCACTATGCTGGCCTTTTTTACGGTGCTGCACTTCTCAATTCTGTTTGAGGGCTTTTCAGCAGTTCCCAAGCTGTTTAAACATGCGTTTCGTTTTTACGCGCAATTCTTTTAGCTGGTTTTTGGGGCGGGCCGCCACACACGTGGGCTGGCACCTTCAAGCTGAATACTTAGCCTTGCCATTGTAAACATCAGGTCTGAAAGGCGGTTCAAATATACAAGCCCATGGTGAGGAGGGTTGTCTGGTAAAGCGGCCACGCGACGCTCGGCACGGCGACAAACAACTCGACACTGGTGAAAGGTAATCTCTGAAGATGTGACCCCTGGCAGCAAAAAATTCGACAGTGCTGGCAATTCAGCCGTTATGGAATCAATCTCGCCCTCAATGGCAGAAACATCTTGTTCACAAAGACTTACAGGCCCTTTACCACCCGACGCCAAGTCGGCGGCCAGCCTTATCAAGGCGTCCTGGATCGAATTAAGCGTTTCCAACATCGCGTCGCGCTGCTTGGATGGGGGTATTGATTGCGCCGCCTGAACCCTGGCAAGGCCAATGGCGACATTCAATTCATCAACAGTGCCGTAGGACTCCACCCTTGGGTCTGCCTTGCTTATCCGGCCTCCAACCAGCAAGCTGGTCTGACCACCATCTCCTGTGCCAGTATAAAGGCGACTCATCGAATGCTCCCATCACGCGGTTTTCTTTGCAGGTCTTGACGACCACCCACACCCCTCACGAGCACACACAGTGGTCTTTGCCCCCCTGAAGCTTCGCTGGAACAAGGTTGGAGCCCCACACTGAGGACAAGGACCAGGTGCTGGGCTTAGCCCCGTAACAAATGTGCACTCGGGATAGCGGTCACACCCAAAAAATGGCTTACCTCGCTTGGACCGCTTTTCCACCAGATGCCCTGTGCATCCCTCGGCTGGACACCGCTCCTCTCTGGAAAACGGCTTGGTAAACTTACATGCAGGATATGTAGAGCAAGCCACAAAAGGCCCAAAACGCCCCTGGCGCACTTGCAGCTTGGCACCACACTCTGGGCAATCACCAACATCGGCAACCGCCTTTTTGTGAATGCGGCCACGCTCGTCGCGTTCAAATTCACCAGTGTTTTTGCACTCTGGGTAGTTTGAACAGCCAATGAAGGCCCCATTTTTGCCAAACCTGATCAGCATTGGACTTCCACAAAGCTCGCAGTCCAGGCCTGCAGGCAAAGCCTCAGCCTTGATGGAACGCATCTCGTTTGTGGCGGTCTCGACGGTAGCCGAAAACTCGTCATAAAAACCGTTTAACACATCAAGCCTGGTTTTTTGACCTTCTTCAACCTCGTCAAGCTCAAGCTCCATCTTGGCAGTGAAGTCATAGTCAACCACGTTGGCAAAGTGGCGAACCAGCAAGTCATTAACGATACGACCAAGCTCTGATGGACGTAGCCTTCCATCGACTTTGTCGACATATCCCTTGGATTGGACAGTGCCTACAATGGTCGCGTATGTAGATGGACGCCCTATGCCCCGCTCTTCAAGCTCGCGCACTAACGTTGCCTCAGAAAATCGGGGTGGCGGCTCTGTAAACTTCTGCTCAGACCGCAGGTCCACCAAGCGCACCGCTTGGCCAACTTCTAGGTTACCTGGCAGGAAATCTGCTTGGGCAAATTCATCATCGCTAGGCTCGACCGCCTCTTTTTGGCCTGACCTGGTTGCCGCCAGATAGCCGTCAAAGCGCAACACAGAACCAGAGGCTCGAAATTGTGCGGCGCCTGCCGAGATGTCAACAACCGTCTGGTCGTAAATGGCCGCAGCCATCTGAGATGCCAAGGCGCGGTTGTAAATCAGTTGATACAGCCTAAATTCGTCTCGCCCCAAAAAGCTCTTCACTGAGTCTGGGGTTTTGTCTATTAAAGTCGGGCGGATAGCTTCGTGGGCATCTTGAGCCGAGCGCTTGTTTTTATAAAAAATCGGCTTTGCAGGCACGTACTGCGGACCAAAACGCTGACCAACCAGTGCGCGAATGGCGTCAACCGCATCTGCAGACATTCTGACCGAGTCAGTTCTCATATAGGTGATGAGACCAACGCGACCCTCCGGACCTAAATCGACACCCTCATAAAGGCGCTGCGCCAGAGCCATGGTGTGGGAGGGCGAAAATCGCAAAAGCCTAGAGGCTTCTTGTTGCAAAGTACTGGTAATCAAAGGCGGCATGGCTGGTCGGCGACGGTCCTTTCGCTCGACTGCAATCACCGACATGGTGGCGGCCTTGACCTCATCCAATACGGCCTGGGTGACCTTTGCCGACGGGATGTCCGCCCTTTTGCCCTGCCAGCGTCGCAAGGTGACCTTAAATGGCTGCGCATCAATGCCAGGCCTTTCAACCAAGGCATCTATGATCCAATACTCCTTGGGATCGAAGGCCTCAATCTCGCGTTCGCGCTCGACCACCAGCCGCACGGCGACAGATTGAACCCGCCCAGCAGACAGGCCTCTTTGAACTTTACGCCAAAGAATCGGGGATATTTGATAGCCAACCAACCGGTCCAGCGTGCGTCTGGCCAGTTGAGACTCGTACATAAACCTGTCAAGTTGCCTGGGGACTTCCAAGGCCTTGCGCACCGACGCCTTGGTGATTTCGGTAAAAAGCACGCGCTCGATTTTTGGCGAAACCTTCTCGATTTCCTCGAAAATGTGCCAGGCGATCGCCTCTCCCTCACGGTCTGGGTCAGGTGCCAAGTACACAACATCAGCCTTGGCTGCCGCCTTTTTAAGCTTATCAACAATCTTTTTCTTGCCTGGAACTATGACAAAGTGAGGCTTAAACTCCTTTTCTACATCAACACCAAGGGTAGTTTTAGGCAGGTCTTTGATGTGCCCAGCAGATGCCTCGACTTCAAACGAATCATCCAGGTACTTCTTTATGGTAGCCGCTTTAGCGGGCGATTCGACGATGATCAACGATTTAGCCAATACTCACCTCATATCAACTGAGCCACTATTACATTACACAGCGATTAGGACTTAGGCAATTTTTCGGCATCAGACCCATGACTGGCCATGCCTTCAGCTAGGGTCTCTTTTAACTCGTCCAGTTCACGTCTTATGCCACTAAGCATGAAAAATGCGCGAACCACAAAAACCAATAAAATCACCCATATAGCCGCATATGCCAAAACAGTCATCGTCAAGCCACTAAAACCACTAACGCCTTCCATTTCCAATCTCCAAACGGGTCATCCAAAAATCTTGTCAGCTTCCAAAAATAATTCATCAAGCGTCTGACGGCGACGTTCGATCAAAAAGCGCAAAACCACCAAAGACGCCGAGACCAGCAACATAGCGGCTATGCTGGCAAAAAAGGCCTGGCGCATGGCAGGATGGCTAAGGCCGCCCTTGTAAATCACCTGCGGGTGTGCCCCTCCCCATCTTTCCACGGCGACTCGGATAAAGTAAAGCCCTGGCAAGCCCAAGATAGCAAGGCCTGCCGCGATGCTTCGGCCAAAGGCGTCAGAACCGGCATAGGCCCTTAACGCCAAGTAAGCCACAAAGAGCAGGAAAACCATCAAAGATAGCGTCAGTCTTGGCTCCCAGGTCCAATATGTACCCCATGCCACCTTTGCCCACAAGGGGCCAGTGACCATGACCATCGCTCCAAGCATAACGCCAGCCTCGGCTGTGGCCACCCCAAGGGCGTCGGCCCTTTTGCGCCATTTGTTGGACTTGGCAAGCAGATACACCGCACCAGCAATGGCACAAACCCCGAATGCAAGCGACATATTCATGGCTGAGGCGACGTGGAAGTAAAAGATCTTTTGGACTATGCCTAGGGTCGCTTCGGTGGGTGCCACGAAAAAAACCAGATACAGCGCGACGCAGACCACCACTGCAGCCAATGACGCCAAAATAATGTGCAAGCTGGTCGATTTCAAAATCCACCTCTAAGGTCAAGCTCTTATCATACGGCCAAACAAAAACCAGGTTGCGACCGCAAAAATCATGTCAAAACCCAATAAAAACTTAAGCCACATCCAGGCGTCTTCGTTTACTGGGGCGCCAACCGCGACAGAAGTCACCTTAACACCTGCGATAACTACTGGCACCAACAGCGGATATGTTACCAGTGGCAACAAGACCTCCTTCATCCTGGCGTTCATCAACATCGCGGAAAACAAGGTGCCGACTAGGCTTAGGGCGACTGTTCCAAGCAAAAGACTTGCAATAAATTCCATGGGTTGTACAAGCGGCAGGTCAAAAAACAGGATTATTAATAATATGGTCGGAAGTTCCATTAGCAGGGTGAATATGAATTGCGCTGTGGCCTTGGCCAAAAATATGGTGCCAGCATCTACTGACGACAACAAAAGTCCCCACAGGCAGCCGTTTTCGCGCTCTCGATCAAACAGCCTGTTTTGGCCTATGGTTGCCGAAAACAAGACGGTAACCCAGATGATCCCAGGACCGTAGTCTTTTGCTTTTGTGGGGTCTGAAAGGAATGCAAATGCAAAGATGATGACCAACAGCATGGAAAAAAGGGCCATGGTCAGCAGGATCTCCCTAGTGCGAAATTCAACCAGGAGGTCTTTGCCCAAGATGGCTAAATACTGACGCCCCATCATGCCGCCCCTTCATCCATGATCGCGAAGGCAGCTGTCGCCCCTTGTGGCCCTGCAGGACCATCGAGACGCACCCTTCCTGAATCCAGCAAAAGGATCCTGGATGCCACCGCCGAGACTTCACCTTGATGGTGAGATGACATCAAAATCAGCTTGCCAGCCGCGGTCTGCGCCTTTAGCAAATCCAAAAGCCAGCGACGCCCAGCCTCATCAAGCCCAGTAGTTGGCTCGTCCAAGATCCAAACGTTTGACTGCAAAACCAGCAAGCGTCCAATCGCGACCCGCTGCTGCATCCCTCTGGAAAAGAGCCTGACTACCCTGTTAGCATCCTTTGCTAGGCCAATTGTGTCTAACGTCGCAAAAATGAAGTCTGCGTCAGGCTTTTTACCCGTCAAAGTCATGAAGAACTCTAAATTTTCCCGTGCTGTCAGGTCTGGGTAAATCAGCAAGTCGTGCGGCAAAATCGCGACAGCACGCCGAAAATCTGCGCCTTTGAGGGGGCGGCCGCCAATTTCCAACGAAACAAGGCCGCGATCAGGGTTTAAACGTCCTGCCAGTACTGAAAGTAAGGTGGTCTTGCCAGCTCCGTTGCGGCCCAAAACGGCTATTAACTCACCTGAGCCTGCAATAAAGGAAACATCACGTAGAATGTGCCTGCGACCTGCGATTTTGGCGATCCCATCAACTTTTAAGGCGAGATCAGCCATTAATCCTCCCGTTTGTGAGTCACCAAGGATATACCCAGGCCCGCCGCGACTATGGCGGCAATAATCAAGGCCGCGGTTCGATAGGGGGCCGTGGCATATGGCAGGTGTCCAACAGCTATTCGCAGGGGTTGCCCAGCCGGCAATTCATCTAATGAATTCTGATAGATCCAGGTTCCATCCTCACCGTCCTCTTCCTTGAAAGAAAACGGCAACAAAGGCCGTACGTGCAACCCATAGTCCCGATCTCGCTTTGTAATCACCGTAGTAGATACCACCGGAACATTTGCAGTCATCTCAAAGACGAGGCGACTGGATACAACCGGGATCTCGTACGAAACTTCAGCCAAAAGCTGGCGTCCAGGGGCAAATACTCCTGACATTACAATGCCCTTGGGGGTGAAATCCAACCTAGTTCCTTCAGCGGTACGTGCCTGTATAGCGCCCGGGGCAATCATTGGCCTGGGACCAGAAGTTGGCAGCAACAACGGTATAACAAAGCTTGCATTACCAGGGGTGCCAGAAACGCCGATGGCTTGAGTCACCACCAAACCAGACTCAAACGGCAAAACCTGTACGGTAACGGCGGCAACTGCTGGTTGTCCCTGCATTGCATTAGGTGGTTGAGCACCCTGCTGGCCGGCTAGGTTTGGAAAGGCAAAGACCATTGCTGGCAGCCCCAAGATGACTATAAAAACCAAGCGAACCAAGGATTTCACTCGTCCTCCTGGTCACTCTTAATGAAGTAATAGCCCATTCTGACCAAGTGCCCAACCGCCATTGTAAGACAGGCAGCGACGCCAAAGGTGTAAATCAGATCAATGGCTGCTAACACTGCTCCTCCACTGCGACGCCCACTTCCTCGACCGTAGACACCTTTTTGGAGCCCCTAAAAGGCACCACCAAGAGGGTACCAAAAACAAGCAAAACCAAGGAGCCAACCCACAGGCTTGCCATCAAGGGATTTTGCATAACGGTCAAGTTGACCGCCTCGCTTCCCTGCCCTGGTGAAGCCGCCAAGTACAGGTCCGACAACAGGCTGCTTTCGATGGCCACTTCTGTGGTGGGATTTTCAGATTTCAGGTAAAAACGAATTTCAGGAGTCAGGACACTACCAACACCTTGAACTAAGGTCTTGACCTTTAAGGGATTTTCCGTGTCAATCATTGACGCGAGCCAGGGGTGGTTTGTTGACTCCATTCCAGCTATCAAGGCATCAAAAATGGTCTGATCATCGGCCTTTATGTTGATGACTGGCTCACCGCGACCTGGAGTCACACTTATTCGATTGCCTAGCTCGCTGGCAAGCGCTTGAGCCGCCCGAACACGCCTGTTAAAAGACTGGGGAACAACCCTCAACGTTTCAAGTTGAGCTGGTGCAAGCTGAATCTCCAGGTTTTCAGGGTCAGAACGCACCAACCTGTAATCATTTGCCCAGGAGGTAGAGGCCGCAATTTCGGCCCTCAAAGCGGCAGCTTGCTGCTCGCTTTTTAATGTGATGACAACCTCTGAGCCATCTCCTGGCTCAACTGAAACCGCGTCCACCTGTTTTGCCACAGATGCCAGCACCTTTGGCCGAATGGAAGCCTTAATGGGGCGAACCAAAAACGCGGATTTTACAGATGCATAACCTTCAGCAGGCTGCCAATGCTCGAAAGAGCCAATAAAAGTGACTTCCTGAGACCCTAAAACGATGCCTTCCATAGGCTCAAGCACAACATTCTTTTGCAACAGCTTTCCTGCCTCACCAGCAAAGCCAATGAAGGACAAGGCCACCCCAAGGTGAACTAGGTGTCCGCCAAATCTTTTTGGGTTATCCACAAACAGCTTTATCGAAGCCTTCAAGGGATTCATACCCTTCTTACGTTTAATGGAATCTATCCAATCAACCGTCAAAGTGGCGATAGTCCACAGCCCAAACCAGATGGCAAACAAAGCATATGGGCCAGCCCAAGACATGCTTTTTAAATAAATTACCATGGCTTCGCCTGTTGGAATCCCGGTGTTTGTGGAGAATTGGTTGGACCTGATAGCCAAAAACATGACCGCTATCGTAAGCGCCACCGAAAGGGTAACCGCCCCAGACCAAGCCAGCTGTCTTTTCGTGGCCTTATTAGGTCCCACCTTGAATGGCAACAAGGGGCCAATGGCGGTTAAGCCAAGGATTAAAATGCCAATGGGGCCAACAACCATGTTGAACCACTCAGCGCCAACATTCAGCGCCTCTGTCATCTCGGTGGGCATGCCGCCAGTGTAAGACGCCACCGAAAAAGACAGCCTGGTCATCATTGCGCGAACGGTCGAGGACTCGGTGATCTTGGGAAGCAAAGTCCCCCAAAGCACTACGAAAGTAGCCATTAAAAAGAGCAAAACGTTGACCAGCACAACAGCTTCCCTGGAAAACAGGCTGTCAATCTTTCTGATTGGTTTCAAAGAGTTCCAGCGCCAGGCGATCAAAGAAATGCTTAAAATCGCCAAAATGGCCATGTGGTACATAAAAAATGGGGTCAAAACCGAGTTGGCAAAGGAGTGAAGTGACTGAATCAACTGGCTTCTGGTCAAAAAAGTGGCAAAAATCGTCAAAAAGAAGGTCAGGGTTATCAAAATGAAGTTCCAACGGCGAAACAAGCCCCGTCGTTCTTCAACCGAGGCCGTATGCAAAAACGCGGTACCAGTCAGCCAAGGTAAAAGCGCCGCGTTTTCCACGGGATCCCAGCCCCAATATCCGCCCCAGCCTAGCTCGACATATGACCAAAGTTCACCCACAATCAGGCCAGCCGTCAGGGTGACCCAGGCAAAAAGCTGCCAACGTCTGGCATCACGGACCCACTGTCCATCCGTTTCTCCAACAATCAGCGCCCCAATGGCCAAGGCGAAAGGCACCGTGTAGGCAACAAAACCAACCAATTGCAAAGGCGGGTGAATGGCCATCAAGGGGTTTTGCAGCAAAGGATTGAGGCCGTTGCCATCAGCAGGCCCGCCGGAAGCCAAAAAGCGCTCAAAGGGGCTAGAGGCAAAAACCATTAAAATATCAAAGAAAAGCAGCGACAACGCCAAGATAGCATTGACCCAGCCAAACCGCGCTGTGGAATCATGCTTGTTTTTCTTGGCGTAAATGGCGGCCAAGATGGACAAAGAGGTCACCCAAAACAGCAAGGCCCCTTTTTCACCACCCCAAAACGCCGTCAACAGATAAAAGAAAGGCATCCCAGAGTCTGAGTAGGATGCAACATACATGTTTGAAAAATCGTGGGTAACGAACGCATGGGAAAGCACCAAAGCCAGCGCCCCATTGATCCAGGCTGTTGCCCGCATCGCGGTGCCTGAGGCCAAGGTGCTGCGATTGGACTTGGTGATAGCACCATGAACCGCCAAGGCAGCGGTAAGCGCCGTCATTCCGAATGAAAACAAGACTAGGATCGAACCCAGATGTTCCATGCCTACCGCCAATCAATCTGCATAGCCATCTGGAAACCAATTGCCGCTTCAAGCACCTTGTCTACCAGCTAACTTTGCACTTACCTACTGTTCACCACCAGTATGTTGCCGATATTTAGTATTGTAGTACTCGGCCGCGGCCTCCTCAGTGACGCCTGCTTCCTGGTACTTTGATGGACATTTTACGGTTATTTTCGACACCACCATCACGTGGGAGGCATCCAACGTACCTTGTAAAATGACTTCTCGCCCCTCGGCAAACGGGTCCGGGACAATTCCCTCATATGAGCAATCAAGGCGCCTGCCTTCCTCATCATCGATAGCGAAATCAAGCTCAAAAGGAGTTTTACCCTGAATGACGGAGTTGGCCACTACTTTGCCGCCAACTTTAAACTCTTGTCCAACCAGCCGCTCAGGGGATGCTAACGCCTGAGCTACGGTCAGGTTAAAGACACCTTTGGACATGGAAGAAACGATAACAGCAACGCCGCCGGCCAATATGACAACTGCGATGATAATTGTCGAGATTTTCTTCCTGTTCATGGCACCTCGCACTCAAGAAGCCATTTACCAAACCACGACCAAAGTGTAAAGCACAACGACGCTGGGTTACCAGCTAACGTCGGCATAGGAACATAAAGTCGCAGACGTAGCAATGCAACCCCAAAAACCAAAAACACATATACGGGTATTTTTGTGGGATACACCTACGACGGTTAGCCAGCTAGTTCCACAGTGCAAGATGACCTAAAAATCACCAAGAGCCGTGCGAACCGTGTGAGCCGTGTGAACCGTGAGACCCGTGGGAACCATGGGAACCGTGCGAGCCGTGAGACCCGTGGGAACCATGGGAACCATGGGAACCGTGGGAACCGTGGGAACCGTGGGAAGCGTGGGAGCAGTGTTGTTCAACACCCATCTCCGCTGCTGCAGCCTCAGCGCCCGCAGGACCGCCAGACGCCAAAGCATGGCCGCTGGTACCTGCCATCAGTAAAAAAGTTCCAATAGTAGCCGCTTGTCCTCGTGTGACCTTTCCTTCCTCACTGTTGAGGAAATCACCGAGTTTTTTCTTGAAAACAGGCATTTTCTTGGTGACCATCTTGCGTCCTCCATCAGCTCGCCACATGATTGTGAAAGAATCAGGTAAAACATGTCAAATGTTTTTACAATTCAGAATCAACTTACTGCAATTGCCTGATCCTTTCACATCAGATCAACGACCAGCATTATACATCATTCTGAGACTTCTGTGTTGTCAACTTCAATTTTGGCCTCATCAGAAGTTTCGGATCCAGGTTCAGCCTCTTCTGAAGTTTCAGACACAGGTTCAGCCTCTTCTGGCTCGGCGTCTTCAAGGATTCCTTCAAGGCGCCTAGCAATCACCTCGGGACTGAAGCGAACATCGTTTATCCTGACACAAATGAGCACGTCTTCCCGGTCAAACCTAAAAAGCATGTCGTCCAGGAACTCGTTTGCCTTGTCGTCCGGAATGCTTTCAACCTCTTCAACGTTTTCATTGATAGTCTTGACATGGTCAGCCATCGCGTTGAACAGATGGCGCATCTTTTGATTCCAAAGCAAAACCAGTATATCCGCTACAGTCTCGTTGCCCTTTTCAAAGACCTCAAAATGCAACGACTGAGTGATTCTTTTGCGTCCCAAAGTCTGGGGACGAAATCCCTTGAAGTGGCGGATATACACCGGTGTTGCCAGGCTTCGCACGTGCTGTATTATCAGCCCCAAATCCAAGGGTTTTACCACCCTTTCAAACAGATCGCCCAACAGGACAAGACTTTCAACAGAGGTCATAAGCTACTCCTGTGCTTACTTGACAGCCTCGGCGACCAAATCTTCCAGGGCTGGTCCACGAACCTGCTTCAGCTCGTAACGAACACGGATCATTGGGCGAGGGTCTTTAATTAGTTTGCTCAAATCGATTGGAGTTCCAACCAGGATCACGTCCGCTGGAACCGCGGCAACCGTGTCATTTAGGTCCTTAAGCTGCTGCTCGAAGTACCCCATGGCAGGCAGGATGCCTTTACAGTGGGGATGGTCTTCGTAGGTCTGCTTGATGGAGCCAACAGCGTAAGGAGTTGGGTCCACAATATCGGCACCACGACGCTTAGCAATAACGGAGCCTGCGCCAATGGACATGTGACCGTGAGTAAGGGTTGGACCATCTTCGATAACCAAGGTTTTCACGCCCTTAAGATCATATTCAGTTTCCAGGGTAACTTCGGATTCAGCCTCGACAACCTTTGCAGTGGGATTCCATTTTGCAATGTTGGCCCGGACCACTTCCAGCTCCTCGGGTTTCGCAGAGTCAACCTTGTTGATGACAACAACGTCAGCCATCAGCAGGTTTGCCATACCTGGGTAGTAGGAAGTTTCATGACCAGGACGAAGCGGGTCTGCAATAGTGATGTGGAGGTCTGGCTTGTAAAACGGAATGTCGTTGTTTCCACCATCCCAAAGGATTACGTCCGCTTCAGCCTCGGCTGCCTTCAGGATTGCGTGATAATCCACACCAGCAAAAACGATAGCGCCAGTCTCGATGTGTGGTTCGTACTCTTCACGCTCTTCGATGGTGCACTTGTGAACAATCAGGTCGTCCATTGTTGCAAAGCGTTGAACTGCCTGAGCGGCCAAATCGCCATAAGGCATTGGGTGACGCACAACGACAACCTTCAGGCCCATCTTCTTTAGAGCGGCGACGACGACACGGGAGGTTTGACTTTTCCCGCAGCCGGTTCGCACCGAACAAATGGCAATAACGGGCTTGGTGGATTTAAGCATCGTAGGACGACTACCACCCAAGGTGAAGTCTGCACCCGCTGCGATGGTTTTGGATGCAAGCTCCATCACGAACTGATGCGACACGTCACTGTAGGACAGGATAACTTCATCAATTTCATGTTCTTTAATCAGCTCTTCCATCTTCGACTCTTCGAGAATCGGAATGCCGTTTGGATAAAGCTTACCCGCCAAGACTGCAGGATACTGTCGCCCTGCAATATCCGGAATCTGGGCTGCAGTAAAAGCAACCACGTTATAGAACTCATTGTCCCGATACAGACAATTGAAGTTGTGGAAGTCACGGCCTGCGGCCCCCAAAATCAACACCTTACGAGCTTTAAACGCCATACTGGAATCCTCCTTGAAGGTTAGAAGTATCGACCGGCGCCATTCTATCGACCACAACATAAAAGGCAAGAGGGGCACGCCCAAAAAAGGGGGATGGGGCAGGGGTAGGGACAGGGGCGGGGGCAGGGGCAGGGACAGGGGCGGAGGCAGGGACGGGGGCGGGGGCAGGAAGACGATTGTGCTGTTTTTTGCAGGGATTGGAGCTAAAAAGAGGTCGAGAGGGCACCCTGCAACATGGTCCGGGGGCAATCCTGGAGGGCGCTATCGGGAGTTGCCGGGACC
>DUVQ01000204.1 GCA_012840965.1 Oligoflexales bacterium
ATGGTCGGTCAAGCCTGAATAAAGCGGTGGTTTTAGGGTTTTGGGAGGCTTGGCACTTGTGATATTCTCACGCAAACGGGCTTGGGTAGCCGTAAATGGGGGCCTCCGGATGGGTCAGGTGTTTTTAGACCGATATGAAGCAAAGGAGGCGGTTGGCCAAGGAGGCATGGCAACCGTCTACAAGGGGATTGATCGCACTTTAAACCGAAGCGTAGCTATCAAAGTCCTACATGGTCACTTGGCATCCCAACCTGAGGCCAGGAAACGCTTTTCCAGAGAAGCCACCGTCATTGCAAAGCTTCAGCATCCCAACATCGTGGAAGTGTACGACGTATCAGATGGGACTAGCGGCCAAGCCGTTATAGTTACTGAGTTTATTGATGGCTTCACCCTTGCCGAATTTCTGAGAAGACACGGGCCGCTTATACCTGAAATGGCTGCCGCGGTCGTTCAGATCGTTGCTGAGGCACTTGAGCATGCCCACGGCAAGGGCATCATCCACAGGGATATCAAACCTGAAAACGTCATGGTCCGTAGTGACGGGACCATCAAGCTGATGGATTTCGGCATCGCTCAAGTCATCGACATGGAACATCTGACTGTAACTGGAACAGTCATGGGGTCACCCGCCCATATGTCACCGGAGCAGATTGACGGCCAAAGGCTTGATGGGCGGACCGATATTTTTTCACTTGGGACACTGTTTTATGTCCTGGCATCAGGGCAATATCCGTTTCTTGCAGATAGTCCTGCCGCAATTTTGAGATTGATTGTCGAGGGAAGATACCCTGATGTAAGAACGGTGAGGCCACAGTTTTCGGATGAGCTAAACCTGGTTTTACGCAAGATGATGGCCAGGCTCCCGGCTGAGCGCTACCAAAACGTTGCCGAAATTTCTGCCGCGCTTGAAAAGGGGCTAGAATTTCTTGGAATTGCTTCTCCTTCATCTGAAGTAACCGCTTTTTTTGAAGATCCTGTGAAATATGAGCCGTTGTTCCAGGCCAAACTGATTGAGGCCCGGCTCGCACTGTGTAGTACTTTCCTGGCTCAAAGGCAGTATCTGAAGGCCATCCGTCAGGCCAACACGATTTTGGCATTGGAGGCCAAGCAGCCCGATGCTTTGAAGGTTTTAAAACAGGCAAGGTCAAAGGTTAGAAGAACCAAGACTGCTAAAACGGCTCTTGCAGTTTCATTGGTGACCTTGATTATTGTTGGGATACTGCTTTACTGGCCCAAACCAAGCCCTGTGGTTGTTGACCCAATTTCAATTCGGCCTGCAGAACAGGTTGCAAACGAGTTAGATCGGCGGGAATTGGTCGAAGTTTCTTGGCAGGTTCAGCCTGATGAAACTGAAAAAGTTGCCGAAAAGGGCGTCGTTTCTAGGGCGGCAAAGGTCCACTCAGGACCCACGTCATCAGCACGTCAAACGGCTCGTGAAGCACCTAAAGAACCTACCAGTCCAGTTTCGATTCATGCGTTCCCACCTGCTGTAAGGATCGAAATTGATGGGCGTTTTGTTGGAGAAGGACGAGTTGATGGGATAATGCTGACCCCCGGAAGGCACCAAGTCAGACTGACTCATCCTAGCTGTGAGCAGTGCAAACCAACAGACCATGTTTTCAAGGTGGACCCGGCCAAACCGCTTTTGGCTCCTCTAAGGTTGTCTATTGGTTATTTGGATGCCTCAGTGACAATTCAAGGGCCTGCAGGTGGTCAGGTATTTGTAAATCGTGAGACACAGCCAAGGGGGGTAACGAATAAGGAGTTTAAGGTGCCCATGACTAGGCCCCAGGCGATAACGATTCCGGTGAAAGTTCAGTGGCCTAGCGGAGTTGTGAAAAACACCCAGATCCAGGTCAGTCCAGGACAAAAAGTTAGTGCTTATGTGGAGTAACCTGCTCGCCTTGATTCGACTCAATTTTGGATTATTTTACCCGTTACAGTTACAGTTCCGATTTGGTGTTTTCCTCGTAACCCATGTCTACTTCAAAAAGTCTAATATTTCTACCTCTGCATTATATTTATCTACTTTACTTTTCCGCTTTTTGCTTAAATTTTGATACATTGATTTAGCAATATTTTTATTTATGTAAGGAAGAATATTATTTATCGCTCTTTGATCTTTTAGACTCTTATCTCCTCGCTCGTCATTGATTACCATTTTTTGAATAATATACGCTTCTGGCTTAGGAACGTTTACAACATAATCTTTTACAGAAACAGGTATAAAATTATCTCTTAATATGTCTATATTTCTAAGAGTTTCTGCTATAATACCCAAATTTGTCTCCATAGTTCCCTCTAAACCAGCTCCTACTTTAGCTAACAGAAATTCCACTTCTAGCCTTGCCAATGTCAGAATTCTCGTTTTACCAGTTATACGATCCTGTTCAACAATATAGCCCGCTTCATCGAAAACATTAGTTAAATTAATTGGGCTATTGGGTTTTCTTTTATTCCTAATCACAAAATCAATATCTCTGGTTCTTAATTCAGATCTAAAACCGCTTAACAAGCCTGATTGCTCATAAAGGTATTCAGCCCACGACCCTATAACTATTAGGTGATTCAAAGCATTTTCTTTATCCAACAAATCAATGATTTCCCAGAATTCTTTATATTTGTTTTCGATCATTTTAGAGCCCTCTCTATCCTTCTGTTTTCATTTTTTGCCTTACGTATAGCTTCTTCCAATTCTTTTCTTCTTCTAATTTTCTTGTTTAAGATTTGCACATCTTTCATTTTTATATATTTAGACCTTATTTTATCTCCCTCTCGCCACTGATAATAAAAATAACTCTTATTATTTATGCTTTTTTTACTGATATATCCGATCGGAAGTTGGGAAACTTCCTTTTCTGCAGACTCTATGAAGTGATTATTTCGTTCAAATTCTTCAAGCAATACCTGCTTCAATATACTCATTTCCGCCATCTTAACCTACAACATATAAATTCTTCGTACATGTAGGTTACATCCGTAATATTTAACCTACATTACTAATATATTAAATTTTGTAGGTTAAACAAAGTGTTTTTTAATACTAGTTTTTATAATCGGGACCTATTCTCACTCGATTGTGCCGGGTGGTTTGGAGTTCAGGGGTAGGGACAGGAAAAAATGGTGGGTTGGCGGGTTTCCTATTGATTTTTTCAACAATCAATGTAAAAAAATTATCTTCGCTCGGGGAGCATGTATGCCCGACGACAAAAAATCAGAGATTAAAACCGGCTTGGCGATTGCGTCTGCCGGAATTGAAATGGTCGTGGCCATGGCTGTTGGGTACTTTTTTGGCTCATGGCTTGATGGTCGCTTTGGAACTGCTCCTTGGCTAACGGGCATTTTCTTTGGATTTGGGGTAGCAGCCGCCTTTTTAGGCCTGTACAGAAACGCTAAGCGTTATTGGCCCAAGGATTAGGTGTATGGAAGCCAGACGATTCGTGAAGATGATAATAGCCTCGAATCTGGTCCTAGTTGCCATCACGGTTGCGCTTTCGCTGACTTTGGGCGGACATGGCAGTCTGATGGGGGCATCGGTTGGGGGCTTGCTCGGGGCGGCAAACATCTTTGGAATTGTGTGGCTTGGTAGCAAGATGATGAGCGCCAACGCACGTCGTGGCCTTTATGCCGTTTTGTTGGCGCTAAAGTTTGTCGTGATGATCACCTTGGTGTTTTTTGCGATAACCAAACTTGATATGAACGTGGTATGGTTTGTGGCCGGTTTGACCTTGTCTGGGCTGGCAGTCTTAGGTAACGTAACTTATCTGGCACTTCGTGGCCTAGAGTTAACGCTTTAAAATGTTAAGTTGAGGGAACTCATGCTTCGTAGCTTAGTCTTCACACTTGTAACTTTCATGGCCGCACACGCCTGGGCTGAAGCACCGGCAGAACCAGCTACCAGCAGCGATCATCACTGGTCTTTGGCTAACCTTATCGTGCCCACTGCTACTCAGCAGGCCATTGGCAGCAAATTGGGAACGTCGGTCATTGACAAGGCTCCCGTTTCCGATTTGTCTCACGTCATCTTTGCGGCGGTAGTCTTTGTTATTTTGTTGCTAATGTTGATTCAGGCTGCCTGGAAGATGAAAGCTCAGCGTGGCAGTGTCTTGCCCGAGAAGAAATTTACCCCGTTGGCAGTGTTTCAGCTCCTTAGTGATGCCTTGCTTGGATTGATGGAAGACCTTCTTGGGCGCGAAAAAGCGCTTTATTTTCTTCCCCTTATCGGCTCTTTGGGCGTATTCATCCTCTTTTCAAACCTGATGGGGCTGATTCCAGGTTTTTTACCTCCCACTTCGAATTTGAATACGACCTTCGCCCTGGGAACGATTGTGTTTTTTGCCACACATTACTATGGGGTTAAAGCCAATGGGATAGGCTACTTCAAACACTTTTTTGGCCCAATTTTTAAGTGGTATGCCTTGCCACTTATGCTTTTGATGTTTCCAATTGAGTTGATAAGTCATATTGCTCGCCCTGTGTCGCTTGGTATTCGACTTTTTGGAAATATGTTCGGAGACCATGCGGCGATTGCGGCATTTTTAGCTGTTGGAATTTTTGGCTGGATATTGATCCCTATAATTCCACTGCCTTTGGGCGTGCTGGTATGCATCGTGCAGGCATTGGTTTTTTGCATCCTGTCCACTGTTTATATCTTTATGGCAACCGAACATGAGGATGATTCAGCCGAGGCGCACGGATGATTAAAGTGGTTATGGCGCCCAAAAGGCGTTTTTCTTAGTTGACGGCAAGGTCACTTCCGTGGACCATAACAGGAAAATGTGGCCTGACGGCTCACTGAAATGGAGGAAACACAAGATGTCACTGGTTAAGAAAATCTCTGCTTTGGTTGGAACGATGATTGGTTCGTTCCTGTTGTTTATGCCCTCGGCTTTTGCTCAAACAGTTGCTGCTGCTGACACAGATTTCACTGTCAAGAAATACATCGCCCTTGCAGCCGGCTTCGGTATTGCTATTGCCGCAGTTGGCGGTGCGATGGCTCAGGGTAAAGCTGTTGCCACTACCATGGAAGGGATTGCCCGCAATCCAGGCGCCTCTGGTAAGATGTTTGTCCCCATGATTCTGGGTCTGGCCCTCATCGAATCATTGGTCATTTACTCGCTGGTTATTTCATTTACCCTGGTCGGCAAGCTGTAGTAGTCACACGATTCACAAGCGTTCGACCGTCGATAATGAATCATCTGCTGTTTTTTGTGATTGGGGTGTATTGGTGCGCCTGTGCTTTGGGGCGGGGAGATGGTCGTGCAGATCTGTAGGAATTGGAGCTAAAAGGAGGTCGAGAGAGCACCCTGCAACATGGTCCGGGGGCAATCCTGGAGGGCGCTATCGGAAGTTGCCGGGACCCGACGTCTTTTAGGTGACTTGAAGAGTGCGCAGCACTCCGTCCGGGCCAAAAGGGTGAACGTGCACGTTAGCAATCGTATATTTCGCCCGGACGATGTCACTAAGAGACAGTCGGGGTGGCTACGGGAGATTTTGGGTCCGGAAGGATGCCCCCGGACATGTTTTATAACTACAACGAAGAGATCAAACGCTAAAAAGAACAAACAATCAGGAGCCATAACATACAAATTAGCAGGATCAGGGGCAGGGGCAGCAGGTGATTGATGTTTGGGGTGGTGGATTTTGGTTGACGGGGCGCTGTCATTTTCACAACATACCTACATGTCTTGGGATGCAAAACAGATAGAGGGCTTTTTACAAAACATTCCCCCTGAGCCTGGGGTTTATCTTATGAAAGATAAAGGGGGGAAAGTAATTTACATTGGCAAGGCTATTCACCTTTACAACCGCGTTTCTAACTACTTCCAGGAGTCTGGAGATCCGAGGCCATTTGTAAAACTGTTATCTGGAATCCTCGATCGAATCGACACCGTGGTGACCAGTAACGAAAAGGAAGCGTTAATCCTGGAAAATGAGCTGATAAAACGCCACCGGCCCAGGTTTAACGTTTTACTTAAGGATGACAAAAACTACCTGTACCTGCGTTTGGATCCAAAGGCACGTTGGCCACGCCTTGAGCTGGTCAGAAGGCGCAAAGATGACGATGCTGAATACTTTGGTCCGTATCATTCGGCATTTGCGGCTAGGCAAACCTTTGCCTTGATAAACCGTCACTTTGGCTTAAGAACCTGCTCGGATACCATGCTGAAAAATCGTTCAAGGCCGTGCCTTGAGTACTCGATGGGTCGATGTCCTGCCCCATGCCTTGAATTGATTTCAACAGCTGACTACGAACAGCGAGTTCAAGCGGCCCTGCTGTTTTTAAAGGGGCGTCATGACGATGTCCGTAGGATGCTGGCCAAACAGATGAATCTGGCCGCAGACAATGAAAACTTTGAAGAGGCTGCTAGGTTGCGAGATCGCTTGAAGGCCATTGAAAGTGCAATGATCAAACAGGCTGTCATCCTGCCTACAACTCAGGATTTGGATGCCATTGGATTTGCGCGTGCTGGTGACTGCGCGGCCTTTGCAGTTTTGCGCTTTGAAAAGGGAGTGTTGGTTGAACGGGTGCCTTATATTTTGGATGGCGTAGTTGCCCCAGAAGAGGACCTGCTGGAAAGCTTGGCGTTTCAGTACTACGGAAGGGCGCCTATTCCGGCTCAGGTGCTGTTGCCACCTGGGCAGCTTGAAAGAACAGCCCCTCTTGAAGAAGTGTTGGGTGCGCGAAGTCAGCGGGCAGTAAAGGTCATTCGTCCTTATCGTGGGCCAAACGCGGACGCCATCAGAATGGCGATCCACAACGCAGAACTGCTCTTGGCCGAGGGGCTTGGGTCCAGGAAAACACGTGACCGGGCCTTGGCGCGAGTGGCCGAGCTGCTGGGGCTGAGCAGTTTGCCGAGGCGCATCGAAACATATGACATGAGCCAATTCCAGTCTGCAGAACCAGTTGGAGCTATGGTGGTTTTCATCAATGGACAGCCTGAAAAAAAAGCTTGGCGTACCTATGGGATACGACTGGAAGAAGGACCTGGCGATGTTGGGTTTATGCGTGAGGTATTAAAGAGACGTTTCGCCAACTTACGAGACAACCCAGAGGATATGCCGGACCTGATTGTGCTTGATGGTGGGGAGAGTCAGCTTTCAGTTGGTATTTCAGTGATGGCCGAGGCTGGGCTTTCGATTCCAATGGTCGCGCTTGCAAAAGCTCGGGTCATTGACCATGGATTTGGGCCTTCAAAAAAGATTCCAGAACGGCTTTACGTACAGGATGTGGTTGCTGGTGTAGCAGACAGTGCAGGGTTTAGGCAGATAGTTCCACAAGCTCATGATGCAGGGCTGCATCTTTTGATGAGAATGCGTGACGAGGCCCATCGTTTTGTGGTGAAATTTCACAGACAACGACGCTTTAAGAAGGGAACAGGCTCGATATTGGACGGTATTGCTGGGCTTGGCCCCAAGCGCCGTGTGATGTTGCTGAGGCATTTTAGAACTGTTGGCAATATAAAATCCGCAAGTCTTGAGGAATTAAACGAAGTATTGCCAATGGGAGTAGCTAAGGCGGTATTTGATAAGATTCATGGGACCGAATGACTGCTGGGAATCCAAGAAGGATTGTCTTGCAGGGCTACATCTATGCGATCCCTGTATGCTTGAGCGGTTAGGATTTCCCCACCATAGAATTGCCCCTCATCAACACTATCTAGCAAAGCCTTAGTCAGCGCAAAATCACCCATCCAAAAGGCGGCTCTAGCTCCCAAAAGTGCGATCTGGCCGTCAAAAAGCGGCTGACAAACTGCGGGGGCCTCATCTGATGGCCAGTTTTTTAGGTAAAGGTCCTCGAAAAGGGTGGCAGCTTTTGTGAAGTTTCCCTTCCAAAGTCCAATCCTGGCAAGGATGTATCTTGCTAGATCACTAGGCGCAGACTGCAGAGACACAAGCGCCAAGTCAAGCCCGTGACTAATCAAGGCTTTTACAATCACTTGACGCTGTTCTTGTGGCAATCCAAGGGCCATCAAGCGTACGCAGATTGCACGAGCTTCTGGCCCAGATTTAACATCATCAAGGGCCAACAACAATTGTTCACGTGGGGAAAGCAAGTCTGTGGGGACAGCATCAAGTAGCCATGCGTCAACGGCTACCAGCCTATCTTGTGGCGTGGGGTTGCCCCCTTTTAGATTTAGAAGGTTTGTTAGCATGGACGCCGTGCCTTCATCGTTCATACAGGCAGACACTCTGATGGATTCTCGAACTAGCGCTTTCAAATCTGGGTCGTACTGCCTGGCGATCTCAAGATGGTGTTGTGCGGCTTTCAAATCCCCTATGCGATAGGCCGAGTCGACCATATCTAATGCCCGTGCAACGTCAGTTGGACAACGTCGTCGCAACACACCCAGGTCGGCAAATCGCCCCCTTGCACGTTCAATCAGATGTGGGTCAATGGTTGGCTTGATTTCGGCATCCAGAAAGTCGCGCCACATTGGTACTAAATCGACCAATTCATGACCAGTAGCGGCGGCAAAACCGTTGCCACGAGCCAGCTCTTGCAAGGCTTGGACACCAAACCTTTGGCCAATCCAGGCAACTATGGAACCTACAACTGTATAGGCAGTTCCTGCACCTGAACTGATGAAGACACCAGGCTTAAATAGCGCCACCGGGTCTACTTTTACTTCAGCCAAAATCAGGGCTATAGCCCACTCATGACTGGATGGGCCGTCGTTAAAGAAAGAGGCTGCTACTGCAAGACCTTCAACTACCGCCATGTCAGGTAAAAAATGATACCTGACTGGCAATGCTAGGAATCCAGGGGCGAGCCGACCTGCGATCACGTGTGCCAGTTCATGGGCGAAAATAAAGTCCCCAAGAACAGATTCTGTGACATGAATCTCGTTTAGCCACGGTTTGCTGATCTCCACGTGCCGAGCGCCCATAAACTTCGCTTTTGTTTCAACGTCAGGATACAGATAGACCTGAATAGGGTCGCCAGCCTGAAGGCCGAAGTAATTTGCAATCCTGCGGTGTTGATACCCACATTCCCAAAGAAGACGTTGGGTTACAGACTGGTCAAGGCCTCCAGAATGATGAATTTCGCAATAATCACTTGGTACTGTTGAGCTAAGCTTGGATTTGACTTCATTTCTGGTCACACGAAAACCAAGATTACCTGCATTGATTCCGACGATTGTGGTTGCAAGAACAGAAACCACAAAAACGACTGCCCAGACTTTATTAATTCGCCGTTTTCTTAAAAGGTCAGGCAAGATCAGGGCGAAGCTGACAAGTGCTATAGCCAGGGTCAGGCAAAATAGGCGAAAGGTCACGTAAGATGCGGATATCTTGATCAAATCATCATATATAGGCCCTGGATAATATCCCAAGAATGGATTGAAAAAGAAGACAGCTGGTTGAAAATAAAGATCCAACAGGTTTGGAACAAAAGAGGCTGCAAAAATAATAGGCACAATGGCGCCCTTAATACGGCTATCAGGCACCAATAATCCGACTGCAAAGCCAAGAGCAGCCCCAAAAATAGCGGAAACCAGCGGCCCCATCAGATAAAAACCAAGGGCATACAGATAGTTACAAGGGCCAGTAATCAAGCTACCAACTGAGGCAATAATCAAGGGAATAGCAGCTAAAACTGATGTAATTATCAACGTTTTGCGCATGGCCTGGAAGGCATCTGAGGTCTGGCTTACAACAGTTACAGCAAGCCCACCACAGGCCATGCCCAAAACTGCAGCGATAGGCATCGAAAAATAAAAGGAAAGAGCGTTAAAACCTGGGACAAACATCAACAGGATGGAGATAAAGGCCAGTATCAAAGCCCAGATGATGAAGCGCCGATTCATCCAACCTCCCAAAGGACACATGGTTATAGATTAAAAGTGCTGGCGGATCGTGGCAAGTCGGGGATGGGGACGGGAACAGGGACAGGGTCAGGATCAGGGGCAGGGGCAGGTAGGCGTGACTGGCCCACCCGGCCATTTGAGGTTGGCCTTTTGCATTGCCTCAACCGCTATGGATATGAATTCCTCCTGAGATAAGCCAAGCCCAGCGTACTGTGAGATTCGAAACCTACTGATACTAGCTGCAAAACGCGATTGCGTCAGGCGTTTTCTGATTGAAGTCGCCTTGACATCCAAAAGAGACTTCGATGGCAACACCAACGCCATGGCAAGAATTATTCCAGTGATTGACTCCCCAGAAGTCACCCCATGATCAAGCAATGTCTTGCAACTAATGCCAAGATTATCCCCGTTATGAGCCAAAATGGCATCCAAGGCAATTTCAGGCAGCCCACCAACGCTTTTTAGAATGTCAACCGAAAGTCTGGCATGCAGTTGTCTATCATCTCCAACGATATCGTAGTCAAGATCGTGTAAAAGCCCTGTCAGTCCCCATAGTTCAACGTCCTGACCCAACCTGGCGGCCAAGGCCCTAGTCACAGCCTCTGTGGCAAGACTGTGTGTACGTGTATAAGGGTCGAAAATCAACCTCTCTATCAACTGAACCGCCTTCACTCGATCCATAATCAGAAGCTCCAAAACAATCCAAGTTACCCCCGCCC
>DUVQ01000205.1 GCA_012840965.1 Oligoflexales bacterium
AACGGTCACTTTAGCAACGCCCGAGCCGGCGCATGGTCGCAAAAGTGACCGTCGGGTCCCGGCAGCGTCGACTGGCCACTCCTCCAGGATTGCCCCCGGACCATGTTGCAGGGTGCCCTCTCGACCTTCTTTTAGCTCCAAATTCTGTTTATTGTGTTTGTTACTGCCACAGCCAAACCAATAATCACCGCGCAACTCTCGCTAAACTATCTGTTTCACAATGATAAGGGAGGGCGCAAAAAAACCAATCTAACGAGACACCATCCTACAGACGCTCAGACTTGCTGCCTGCCGTATCCAGTCAGGCGCACTTTGCAGGGTGTACCCGGTGTTGCCTTCCGTATGCGAGGAATACGTCGGCGCTCAGAACTATTCCGCCCATTTCGAGGCTCAATACCCTGCCTGCATTTCCCCCTGTCAACGCTTCGAATATGACGTTACCACCATACCCGCATGACTCGGGGCCGATGTGGCTCGCTACGCCTTCATCGTAGGACTCTTTCATTCCCAACTCTTTACCGTTTTACAGCGCATCTCGGGCGAGGCGAAACCCGGAGTTGTCGTTGCGGTTGCGCGGAACGTTGGTGCTGCGATTAGCTGCCCGCACGCTCTCGGCGCTGCCGTACCAGGAGCCGCCGCGATGAACCCGGCCAGAGCCTGTAGGTGATTCCCAAGCTGAACCATCAGTTGGTGCACCACTGTAACTGCTGTGATACCAATCCTGAACCCACTCCCAAACATTACCGGCCATATCGCACAAACCGTGAGTAGTGTTACCACTTGGCTTGCTGCAAACAGGCCAAGTACTATCACGACCACAACCATAACCACCTTCTCTTATTACAGCACGCTCACAAGTAGCATCTTCATCGCCCCAAGGATACTTCCAGTCTCGACCACCACTACGTGCAGCATATTCCCATTCGGCCTCACTTGGTAATCGACCACCAACCCACCTCGCAAAGTCTTGAGCTTGATCCCAATCAACACAATTGACAGGGTGAGAACCACGATCAGATTTGATCCAGTTACAATTATCTTCGGTATTAGGGTCAGTACAGGCTTCTGCTTCTACACAAGCTATATACTGATCGACTGTAACCTGAGTTTTACTCATTTCAAAAGTGGGCACAGTAACGCGATGAATTGGCTTTTCCTTAGAGTCTCCATCATTAGAACCCATATCAAAATTACCACCCGTAATTCGTACCCATTCAATACCAGTAGGAATACATTTGCCAACGGCATCACATGCCGCATCACTATTACAGGTTCCGCACGACTCCTCACAAACAGGATCAGGACCACAAACACGACCAGTGCAGTCCTTAACACACTCACATTGGCCCTCGGAGTTGCAAGTTTTGGGACTACTACAACTACCACAAGACTCACCACATACAGGATCAGGACCACAAACACGACCGCTGCAGTTCTTAACACACTCGCATTGACCCTCGGAGTTGCAAGTTTTGGGACTACTACAACTGCCGCAAGACTGCCCACATACAGGATCAGGACCGCAAACGCGACCGCTGCAGTTCTTAACACACTCGCATTGACCCTCGGAGTTGCAAGTTTTGGGGCTACTGCAGCTGCCACAAGACTGCCCGCAAACAGTATCAGGACCACAAACACGACCACTGCAGTTTGGTACGCAGCTATCTTCCTTACACTGACCGTCAGCATCACACCGTTGACCAGATTTACATGAGCCACAAGACTCGCCACATACAGGATCAGGACCGCAGATGCGATTGCCGCAGTCTGGTACACAAGATTGGTCGGTGCCCGAGCCTTTATCTTCTATGGCATTGATATCATAACCATTATCAAGCGGGGGGGGGATCCAGCTAAAACCCAGGCGCGGTGGGCTGAATCATCGCATCCAGTGATTGCAATGGTGACAAGAGTTAATGACAAGGTTGCTAAGTATTTCAAGACATGCATTGACTGCCCCTCTGAAATCATTGGTCTATTCCACGTCAGATGACCATTGGTAGCACATGTTTAAAGTGAATGCTAGTTTAATCAAACCCTACACCGAACAAGAACCACGAGCGTCGGCACACTTTTTAGTAGTTGTAGCTTTAGGTTCATGGATCCAAAGCCCTTAATAAGCCTAGAGCTTGTGAATGCAGAGATACACCACCAAACGGGTAACAAGAAGCGAAATGTAGACCCTGTCCCTGCCCCCACCCCACGCCTGAATCAAAACCCGCCTTTGACTCGATAACTATCATCGGTGGGTTTCTGGATCTTGGATGATGCTGTCTCGTTGTGCATGGTTGCAAATCTGTGTTGGGCATCTGTTGGTGCTGTGTTGTCGTCATGGCTTTTGTGATGCTATGCCTGAGGATATTGAGAACATTGATGAGCTTGAATTTAACTTCATGGATGGTGAAATTGATGAGGAAACCAGGGACTACCTGATTGAGCAGCTTGATGTTTATGGGCCACCTCAAGCTGGTAAGCGGATTGGTGCTTTGGCTCTTAGTTCGCTTTGGAAAATTGGTAGTGGCGAGGCTTCAACCTGGCTTACAGGCAGATTCAATGCGCCCAAACGCATCACTGTCGGTTTTACAATTGCTGCTAGGCCTAAATATGGGCTTGCTCAGTCAGCTGGCTTTGGACAGCCCATCTTGCTTCCTGGTCGCAAGATCAGGTTTGACCCTGTCGAGGCCTATGTAACTCAAGTTGATGACAGGCTTTCATGGATTGTTGGCTCCTATAGAATCGGATTTGGCCAGCGATTGACCTTTGATACGACTGGGTATAGATGGCCAGATGGATTTGTCCCTGGAACCCGTGTGTCGGGTTCGATCATTTCGGGCTCGATGTCATACACAAAAACTCAGCTTGGTGCCGCAGTCAGGTACAAAAGGCAATGGGATGCCACGGCCTTCGTCTCGTATAACCTTGATAATATTCACGTTAATCACTTTGATTATGATCGATGTCCTGCTTCAAAGCCGCAGTGCAAGGCGTCGCAAAAGATGCCAAAGGTGCAAAACAAAGAGACGGGCGACGGTTTTTCTTGTGAATCCCCTACTCTGCCATGGGCAGTCCATGAGGCACTTGGGGGCGCAAGCATTGGTTATCACTTCCAAAATCACGTTTTCCTTGGAATCACTGGATATGGTGCTTGGCGTCAATTTAGGGTGCGCGGCGAGCATATACAACACACCCGCTCTTCGAAGTATCCCTGGGATCGCGGCTTCTTTGGGGCTGTGGGACTGAACGGTGCGTTTAGCAAAGGGATCGTCGATGGAGGTTTTGAAATTACTTCCACCGACAGAGGGGCCTTGGCTGGCTTGATTCTGGTTAACATCAAGCCGCTTTCAAAGCTTGAAATCACCCCATCGTTTAGATACTACTCGCCAAACTACGACAACCCTTATTCACGAGGCACGGCAGATCCAGATGAATTCCAAGGCATTAGAGGACGTGACGAGATTGGTGGCCGTCTTGAGCTCGATTGGAAAGCATCGCAATTCATCGCGATTGGCAGTCGATTAGATGTATGGCATCACCGCCATGACAAATGCGATGAAACCGCGCAACCTGGCGATCCTGGCTGGTGCGCGAGACCACTTGGCTTCTTTAATGCTGGCCCAATAAAGCAATCAACGGATTTGGAGCTGATTTTTAAGACCTTGATTAGTTTTAGCCAGCATGAAACAGCCAGACTCAGATTGGTGTATCACGATGAAAACCTTGCGAAATCCGGTCGAAATCTTTCTTACAGCCCACACATTAACTCCCAAGGAGACTGGTCTGGCGGTGCAAAAGTTTACTGGTCTGTAAGATTTGCCACCAAAAGGATCCCCAGAACCAAGCTAGCCCTGTCGTTTCGCCAGATTTTTGAAGATATCTACGCGTTAAAAGACAAGTTTGATCACTCTTGGTCAACAAATCTGAATGTGCGTATTGATGCAAGTCCAGGGCCAAAACTGTGGATTCGCCTTGGATATCGCGATGATTCAACCACCACCTTGCCAATTCGACATACAAATCAAATCTGCGGTAGCTGGGACACAGATGGGCCTTTACCAGAGTGGCTACCTGGTCAATGCAGGGGTGAAACATCCGTTAGTGTCTACCTAAAAGGAAGCCAAAGGCTGCTGACTTGGTCGTCTGGAGACCTGGACCTGCAACTTACTGGCAACTGGATCAGGTCTCCAGACGACCGTTTACTGTTTACAAAGACAACCAACTGTGGGCCGCCTCCATCGAGAAACAGCTTTTCCTTGAGGGCGGCCATTTCAACCAGTTTTTAGGAGGGGTAATTGGCTGGGCCATTAATGCACAAACTGCCTGTGCTAGTCGTGCTAGCGCTGCTCTTTACTTCCTGCGACCACCAGGACTTCCAAGCACCAAAGACCAAAGTATGCAACGTTGCCTTCCAGGAACTGCTGATAACCGAGTTGATGGCAAATCCTGTGGGCGCGGACAACGAAAAAGAATGGTTTGAAATCTACAATGCATCTGGCCACCCCATTAACCTTGATGGCCTTGATTTTATTGCCGCAGGCACTGGCCGGCCAAAAACGCACAGGGTACTGTCAGAGCTGGCCTTCACGATTCAACCAAACCAGTACATTACTGTTGGCAACGCCGTTATGGGCGCCCAGACAGCCGACTACTCATGGCCAGAAATGGTGCTTCCAAATGCAGGTGGCTACATCGAAATTTGGTGTGCAGATGAATTGATAGACGCGGTCAGCTATGGAAACTTGGCTGAACCATCACAAGGACGCTCCTGGCAGCGCTGCGTCCTTGATTTGGAAAAACCTGACCAAAGCCCCACTTGGTGCGACGTTGACGCAAAAACAGATACTTATGATGGCGAAAATCTAGGCACTCCTGGCCAACAAAACAATGCCTGCCCAATGCCTGATCACTGTCTGGATGAGGAAGGCGACCTGCGGCCGATAACACAGGCAAGACTGTGGGACCTGATTATTACAGAGCTTTATCCAGATACACCTGGAGCTGACGATCCAATGGGAGAATGGATAGAAATATATGCCTTTGCAGATTTTGACCTGGCTGGGATGGTGCTTGAGCATCTTAGTAACGACAGAACTAGGCAGTTCAAAATCCCTGACACCAAATGCTTGCCACTGAAAGCTGGCAGATTCTATGTACTATCAGGCAGCGACAACATGTATGAAAACCAAGGAATCAAAGAAGCAGTGCCCGCGTTTTCGCCAAAGGGCCTGACTTTGTACAACAGTTCTGGAACGTTGACTTTTATGAACAAAGATGGCGAGATTGTCGCCCAAGCTGAACATCCAGCCCCAAAATCTGGAATTTCCATAGGGTATGACTGGGATTCGGAAACTTGGTGTAATCAAAGAAGTATCGGTATTTTTGATGGAATTGGAACCCCGGGACAAACAAATGATCGATGCACTGGTGGTGGCCAATGAAACGCAAAATCTTAACCTTGCAAAGCGAGATTTTCGCGTTTAGAAACAAATCGTTGGAAAACAAGATTTGGAAAAATAACACCAGGAAAAACAACCCCACTACGCTAACTAACTACAAGCTCACGCCCCTACTTTTCATTGTATTTAGCCCATTAAGCATCTCCTGCACGAACGATTGTGGCCCTCCAGTCGCCTGGGTTTCCTATGTAATCGATGGAGACAC
>DUVQ01000206.1 GCA_012840965.1 Oligoflexales bacterium
ACCTAAGAGACGTCGGGTCCCGGCAACTCCCGATAGCGCCCTCCAGGATTGCCCCCGGACCATGTTGCAGGGTGCCCTCTCGACCTCTTTTTAGCTCCAAATCCTGCTACAAAGCACAATCATCTTCCTGTCCCTGCTCCTGTCCCTGCCCCTGCCCCTGTCCCCGTCCCCGTCCCCGCCCCTGCAAAATCAACCATGTCACCCGTGTCATGGCGAGTCAGTCGAAACTTTTCGGCTTTGCGCCTAACACCTGAATAACACAGGGTTTTGATTTTGGCACGCCAATTGCTTCTTCCTTGACCCCGCCGACGGCCCGCGTCACAATATCGCTGACGCGGACTTTGATTCTTAAAAGCCCGAAAATTCTTAGGGGGATGTTATGAAACGGTTCAAATTAGGTTTACTGGTGCTTACTCCAGTGCTGGCTTTCGCGTTGCATGGTTGTGCAGACAGCGATGGCCTACCTGGTGAATCGATGAATCTTGACTGGTCCAAGGCCGCTGCTTTAACCGCTGCCTCAGACTGCGCCCAAGCTGAAGAGTGGATTGAAGAGGCCTTCATCACACAAATGGTGCTGAACGTTGAGCGCAACCGTCGTTGTGCCTTGAGTTCTGGAGGGTGTGGCTGGGGTCTTGGCGATGTAGCCTTTGACGAAGCCTTCACACAGACTAGCAACGCGGATCAAACTAACACTGAAGATAAGGACACGCCTGAAGACTTCAGCGAGACTAACGTTCAAGTCGAAGGCGTGGACGAAGCCGACAGAGTTAAGACTGATGGTGTCCACATCTACGTGATAAGCGACCAAGACCTAGTTGTGCTTAAGTCTTGGCCAGCAGCTGAAACGCAAGAGCTTGGGCGTATCAGACTGGACGGGTATCCAAGCAAGTTTTTCCTTAAGGGTGACAAGGCCATAGTGATGGGCCAAACCAACCTTTACTCAGTGGTAGATGGCATACCTGAAAAAGACGATGATGGCCCAGATACACGCCCCGCATCCCCAGGTGATTATCCCGGTGGTTATTCGGAAGACTACCATCGTGATTACCGCCCAGTTACCACGGTGACAATCGTAGACCTCGCGGACAAGGCTGAACCAAAGGTTGAAACAACCTACATCTTTGATGGTTACGAGATTGACAGCCGCAGCATCGACAACAAGGTCTATGTCGCATTGAACAGGTACATTGAGATTTATCTCGAATACTGGCCGGAAGATTCATCCGGATGGTACTATGGTCAAGATCAACGCATCGCAGAGGATGTGATTAACGCTGCTTTTGACAAATTGATTGAGGAAAACATCCGGATAATCAAGTCCGGAACGCTGGCAGACTGGCTTCCAATGGGGTGGGTCGCTCAAGGTGGCGAAAAGGCCAACTATGAGGACGGCCAAACTCTTGGCTCCTGTGAAAACCTCTATGCACCAAGCGTGTTCTCCGGCCAGGCGTTGCTGAGCCTTGCAACTTTAGACTTGGAGACTGGCAATGTCGAGGCATCTACAGTCCAAGGCGAATGGGGTAACGTGTATGCCAGCCACGAGGCTGTTTACGTTGCTTCAACCAACTGGGGTTTTTATTGGTGGTGGGAAGATAAAGATGATTTCCCCTCCATCCAGACTCACATTCACAAATTTGCCTTTAATAAGAGTGGATTCGCCAATTACGCCGCTTCAGGTAAGGTTTTGGGCTATGCCATCAATCAGTTCGCCTTTGATGAGTACGAGGGCAAACTGCGTGTAGCCACTACGGACGACAAGGGTTGGTGGAACAGCGATAAATCTGAAAGCCGAGTCACCGTTTTAGAGGACAAGGGTGGTGAGCTTGTAGAAATCGGTGTGGTAGCTGGATTGGGCCTTGGTGAACGGATTCATGGTGTGCGCTTCATTGGTGACCAAGGCTACGTCGTGACCTACAAACAGATCGATCCACTTTATGTCATCGATCTTAAGGACCCCACCAATCCAACAGTTGCTGGTGAGCTTAAGATTCCGGGCTTTTCTTCCTATATTCATCCACTGGAAGATGGCTTTTTGTTGACTGCTGGACGTGATGGCGACGAAGAAGGCAACGTTGGTGGCGTCAAGATCGAAATATTCGATGTGACTGACCCCGCGAATCCAAAGAGCGTGACAAAGGCGGTTGTTGGCGATGGCTGGAACACTTGGAGCGAAGCTTTATTTAACCACAAGGCGTTTAACTTCTTTAGGGCTCGCAATCTGCTGGCCATTCCAGTCAGTGGCTGGGTTGATTCTGATGACTTTTGGGGCTACAAATCCGAGCTGGCGCTGTTTAAAGTGACCAAGGACGAGATCGAAACCCTGCCGACTATCAGCCACATGAACTTCTTTGAAGACTTTGGTGGCAATGACCATTGTGGACGCTACGGTGGTTATTGGCAGGCTACGATTTATCGCAGTGTATTTGTTGAGGATTACGTGTACAGCCTGAGCACTCTTGGCATGCAAGTTCACGATACTCGTGATTTTGAGCAAGGATCTGTGGCTCAGGTTACACTATTGGATGCAAAGTCGTTCCCATACTTTAACTGGGACGCCTGTGGTGGTTATTAGGAGGTTAACATGAGGACTCGCATAGCACATTTGGCATTGTTGATCCCGCTCATAGCTTGGGCAGGATGTTTCGGCGCTTCGGATAATCCCCAGCTTGGTGATGACCCAGGTGGAAATACAAATGAGGACGTTATTCAACCGGAACAGGATATAAAGGACGACAGCAATAAAGATGACAGCATCGAGCCAGATCCGGTGGACGATTCAGAGCGGATGAATTGGACACGGAAGGCTGCTTTAACTACCGCAGCAAGTTGCGAAGAGGCAGAGGACTGGATCGAAGAGGCCGTCATCACCGAGATGATTATTACAGTGGAACAAAATCGGCGATGTGCGCTAAGCACTGATGGATGCGGTTATCCTTATCCTGGGTACGGATACGCTGATTCTGGTATTACGGAGCCAAGTGTAGACGATGAGGCAGGTGGAACCTCTGATAAAGAAACCCCTGAAGACTACAGCGAGACCAACACTCAAGTTGAAGGTGTTGACGAGGCTGATACTGTCAAAACTGATGGGAATTACATCTATGTGCTTAGCAACAACGACCTTGTTGTTGTCAAGTCCTGGCCTGCCCGCGAAAGCGAAGAAGTTGGGCGAGTTACCCTGTCTGTCAATCCAATGAACTTCTTTTTGAAGGGCAACCAAGCAATCGTTTTAGGAAGCGCAAATCTGCACGATTTGGTCGAAGGGGTTCCAACTGGCGAGCGTGATCAGGGAACTGAACCTGCTGGTGGTGGGACTGATATAGACGCTGCCATGTCTGAATCTGAAGGCGCTGAAAGCGGATATCCGGACTACTACTATGACTACAGGCCCGTGACCACCCTTACTATCGTTGACCTGACTGACAAGGCGAATCCAAAAGAGGTCGAAACCAGCATTTATGATGGCCAACTGATGGACAGTCGGCGAATCGAGGCCAAGACTTACATGGCGTTAAACAAGTACATCTCGATTTATTTGCCCTACTGGCCTGATGAATTGGATTGGATTTACTATGGTTCGCAGCAAAGACCATCACCCGAGACCATTAATGCAGCCTTCGACGCTTTGATTGAACGAAACATCAAGAAGATTAAGAGTCGGACCTTGATTGATTGGCTGCCTCACTACTGGACTGCTAAGGGTGGCGCCAAGGCCCAGTACAGTGATGGCGAGATGCTTGCCAGCTGTGAAGATCTGTACGCGCCCAGTGTCTATTCTGGTATTGGGCTGTTGGGCTTGGTCACTGTGGATGTGGATTCTGGTGATTTGATGGCCTCAATCATTCAGGGCAACTGGGGCAACGTCTATGCTAGCCTTGAGGCAGTTTACGTTGCCTCAACAAACTATTACTTCTACGACTGGTGGCGTGATGCTGAAGATAAGGAAATTCCTCCGATTTCGACTCATATCCACAAATTTGCCTTTGATGATGACGGATTTGCAAGGTACTCGGCTTCTGGTAAGGTCCTGGGTTATGCCATTAATCAGTTTGCCTTTGACGAGTACAAAGAAAACCTGCGCGTGGCTACTACCGAGGGAACCGGTTGGTGGAGCGACCAGGAAAGTGAAAGCCGAGTGACCATCCTTGAGGAAAAGGAAGGGGAACTGGTTGAAGTCGGAATGGTTGGTGGCCTTGGTAAGGGTGAGCAGATTTACTCAGTTCGCTTCATTGGCGATCAGGGATATGTTGTTACATTCCGCCAGGTTGACCCGCTGTATGTGATTGATTTGAGCGATCCTGCCGCGCCCAAAGTTACTGGCGAGCTGAAGATTCCGGGTTATTCTTCCTATATACATCCACTGGAGCCTGGCTTCTTGCTGACCGCAGGTCGTGATGGCGACGAGGAAGGACGGGTTGGTGGAATTAAGATCGAGATCTTTGATGTCAGTGACCCGAGCGATCCTAAAAGCGTTAAGACCGCCGTTATTGGCGATGGTTGGGACACTTGGAGCGATGTCCTGTATGACCACAAGGCGTTCAACTACTTCAAAGCCCGTAATCTGCTGGCCATTCCTGTAAGTGGCTGGGTTGAAACCAATGATGGTGGCCAGTGGGTGGGCGAGTACAAGTCACAGTTGGCCTTGTTTAAAGTCACCAAGGAGGACATTGAAGTTTTGCCATTCATCAGCCACATGGACTTCATCAATGAATTTGGTGGTAGAGATGACTGCCGTTACTATAATGGTTATTGGCAGGCCCATATTTATCGCAGCGTTTTTGTTGAAGACTATGTGTACAGCCTTAGCCGTCTTGGGTTGCTGATCCACGATACCCGCGATTTTGAGGAAGGGGCTGTTGCAAGTGTGAAGCTTCTGGATCCTGAAGAATTCGGGTACTACGACTGGGACAGCTGTGGTTACTACTAGACTAGTTCCTTAATTTCCTGCCAACAATTTCCCAAAATTTCCTGCATTCCCGGGACTTCAATCAAGGGAATTCCCTTGGACAAAGCCATGGGTACCTCTGGCATAAAGGGAATTTTTGCAACGACTTTGGCCCCTTTGTCTTCAGCTGTTTTAAGCAGATTTTGGGCGGCTTTTGGGTCGAGGTCGGCCTTGTTTAAGATGATAGCGGCTGGGATTTTAAACCAGCCAGCAAGGTCCAACAGACGATTTAGGTCGTGTTGTGCGGAAACGCCTGGTTCTGTGACAGCTATTACGAGGTCTGTTCCACCAAGTGCGGCATGGACAGGGCAGCCAATTCCAGGTGGTCCGTCGATGAGCACATAATCAGCGCCAGTTTTGGCGGCCTGTGCTCGGCCTTCTTGGCGGACCTGGGCCACTAGTTTCCCAGAGTTGTCTTCGCCGACGTTTAAAGCGGCATGAACCAAGGGGCCCCACTTGGTGTCGCGGACGGTCCATGTGCCGGCTTGATGTGGCTTGAAACTAAACGCGTTTGTGGGGCATACCTGGCCACATACGCCACAACCTTCACAATCGAACTCGTCTACTACCGGCCTGAAGTCCTTTGATTCCCGAATTGCCTTGAAAGGGCATTCCCAGACACAGGTCATGCAGTTAATACATGCCTCATAATCGATTACTGCCCTGGTGCCAGCAAAAAATGGGCGCCACTGCTCGTCATCACCTGGCAGTAAAATTGCCATGTTGGCCGCGTCCACGTCTGCATCGACGATCACCTTTGGTTCTGTGGCGACTCTTGCGAGCGAAGCTGTTATCGAAGTTTTTCCGGTTCCACCTTTACCACTGAGCATAACGATTTGCTTCATGATACCACCTCGCTTACGACTATCGCGTCAGCTATATTGGCGATGGCATCAGCAAATCCAGGGACCACGTCAATGGCAAGCTCCCCCCTAGCTGTGGCGACCGATATTTGAGGATCGAAGTCAATTTGTGCGACCAAGGGTGCGCCAGTAGCCTTGATTGCATCCATCATATCTCCACCTAGATTGGCTCGGTTTAACACGATTATTGGTGGGACGTTTAGTTTTTGACACACCTGAACCGCCAGGTCCAAGTCATGGACTCCAAACAGGGTAGGCTCGGTGATTAAAACAGCTATGTCGGCCCCTCGAATCGCGGTGACAGCTGGGCAAGAGGCGCCTGGGGGTGAATCTATAATTACGAGTTCTCCATCGGCAGCCTCGACGACGCCTTCGATAAGCGGGGTGGCTCTGGCCTCGCCTACATCCAGTAACCCATCGATGAAATTGATGTTTTTGGCCATGCCATGGCGCAGATCCCCCAATTCCCTTGGCTGTAATTTCAAGGAGTTATGAGGGCATGCATTGACGCACGCGCCACATGAATGGCAGAGTTCATCAAAGACTTGAACTCGCTCTTTCAGGGCTATGATCGCGTTAAAGGCGCATGCATCTTGGCATTTAGCGCAGCCATCGCAAAAACCTGCAAGGCGCGGGACTGGGACTGTATGTCGTGTGGTTTTTTCAAAGGTTGGTCTTAAAAACAGGTGCCCATTGGGTTCTTCCACGTCCGCGTCGACGTAGGTGACAGCTTTGCCCTGTTTTGCCCAATGAACGGCTAACGACGTTGCTATCAGAGTTTTACCAGTGCCGCCTTTTCCGCTGGCTATAGCTATCCTCATTGGCATTCCTCGTTGGGGGTGCTGGTGGTTGATTTACAGTTTTTTAAGGGTACCAGCCTGAATTTGTACTAATACTGTCTTGACGGTTTGATCGGCTGGGGCTTCATACATCGCTATTTCAGCGGCGGACAACGCGTCGAAGGCCTTAGGTCCGAAACGACCGGCGACGATGGCTTGCACGCCGTGCTTGCTGATCATTGCGGCTGCGCCTGTACCAGCTCCATGGGCCTCTTGTGCAGCTTTGTTTTCAAGGACTTCTGTAGAATTGTCCTTCGAATCGACGATTAAAAACCTAGGGGCCCGCCCAAAGTTAGGGCAAACCTGTGCGTTGAGGCCATCACCGGCCTCTATGGCGAATGCTACTTTCATTTCTTTCTCCTAATCTAATGCTTATGTCCACCACATCCGTGGCCGTGTCCCCCTTCACTGCAAGGGGCGGTTCCGGAAATATTACCGTTGAGATAATCCGCGACCACCTTGGATACTGGCCCGGAGACCCCAGTGGCCACTTCAATATCGAAGCTCTTAAATAGTTCAACGGCTCTGGCACCCATTCCGCCTGAAAGCATGACATTGGCACCAGTGTCCCTTACAAACTTGGGCAACTGGCCGGGCTGGTGGTTGTCCGCCATGGGGTTTGGGATGACTTCGCACGAGTCAATTTCACCGTTTTTGACCTTTACCAGCGCGAATGCTGGCGCATGGCCAAAGTGGTGGGCGACTTCAGAGTCAAGGCCCCGATCAGTTTCAACTGGCATCGCGATCAATTTGTCTAAGCTCATTATGTCTACTCCTTAGCTGATTCAGCATCGCTGTCTAGTTTAGCAGAATCATCGTTGGTAGTTAAAGGATCTGAATCAGTTTCTTGTGACGTTTGCCAACTACGCCCGTGGCCAGCTCTGCGGCCTAAGCCTAGGCCCATACCGCGTCCGGCACCTCGGCCCATGCCTTGGCCCATACCGCGTCCGGCACCTCGGCCCATGCCTTGGCCAGCGCCTCGCCCCTTGCCGCCACCACAAGGGCCAGTTCCACGCCCAGTTTTTGGTCCGTCACCCATAGGTCCTGTTCTATCGTTGCAAGGCATTGCGCTCCTCCTAAACATTTTGAAAAAACAACACATCGGCGTGCGCCGTGTTATCTTATAAGTGGCATTTGCTCATAACCTTGTCAAGGGGGCGGGGCTAAAATGTCTTAATAATGGCAGCAAAATGAGCATGAAATGACCGCGACATGAGCATGAAATGACCGCGACATGAGCATGAAACGAGCATGGAACGGCCTCGAAGCGAGCATGGAACGGCCTCGAAATGAGCATGAAATGATCTCGAAATGAGCATGAAACGGCCTCGAAGCGAGCATGAAATGATCTCGAAATGAGCATGAAATGACCTCAAAATGACCGTCCATTCGTGACTGAGGCTGTCATTTTTTTGGCTGGTGCTACAATCACCGTCGTGTTTGGCTGGTGCCAACTGGATTTTCGTTACTGAATCGAGAGCAGAAAATGTCCAGACCCAAAAATCCCAGGCGAATATCAGGCGGGCCCGTCGCAGCTTACTTTAAGCCACGGGGTGTGCCCATGGGTGAGCTAGAGGAGGTGATGCTTACCCTTGATGAGTTTGAGGCTTTACGACTGGCTGACCTCGATGGTATGTACCAATTGGAAGCCTCTGAAGTTATGGGTATTTCTCGCCAAACCTTTGCCAGGATGGTTGAAATAGCTCGCCATAAGGTCGCAGATGCCATCGTAAATGGGAAGGCCTTGGTCATTGGAGGAAATAGCGCCGAGGAGGGCGTTAAGTACTGTAGTACTTGCGAGCAGGTATGGGTGCATGCTGCACCTGAGGATAATCCGCCGTGCCCTGATTGTGGGCATGAGCTTGATGAAACGAGCGTTTAAACCAGGAGAGGATTGATGGAAGATAGTAAACACCCGGATTTTATTAAGGCATTTTACCTTAAGCGTGGTTTTTCCACTAGGGCGCTGCACGCTGGGGAACATTTTGGACAGCCGCACACTCCTGCCCACGTTAACCCGATTTATCAGACTTCTACTTTTGTGTTTTCAAGTGCTGAGGAGGGGGCAAAGGCCTTTGCAGGTCAGGATGACGCCTACATTTACACTAGGCTTGGAAATCCGACTGTTAAGGTCACAGAGGCCAAGCTAAACGCGCTTGAGGGTGCTGGCGTTAAGTTGGCTAATCGAGATATCAGGGTTTCAACGCTGGCCTTTTCTTCTGGAATGGCCGCGATTACTGCATCGCTGCTGGCTTGTGCCAAGGCTGGTGACGAGATCCTGCTTGGCAACGTGGTTTATGGTGCCACCGAGTCGTTGGCCTACAATGTCTTGAATAATCTAGGTATTAAAGCCTTTGATGTTGATGTGGCAAACCTGGAAGCGGTTCAAAAAGCGATTGGCGAGCATCCAAAAGCCAAGGCTATCTTTTTTGAAACTCCAATGAATCCAACTTTGGCGTTGGCTGATATCGCCGCTGTTGCCAAGATAGTGCGTCAAGTTAATCCAAACATCGTCGTGATTGTTGACAACACCTTTTCAACGCCTTATCTGCAGCGGCCTCTTGAGCTTGGTGCGGATGTGGTGGTTCACAGCGCGACAAAGTATCTAAGCGGCCATGGGACTGTTGTAGGTGGCCTTGTAACGACTACTTTGGATTGGGTTAAAGACGAACTGTATAAGTTGATCAAAAACATGGGTTCATCACCAGGACCCTTTGATGCTTGGTTGATTAATCAAGGGTTGAAGACTTTGGCCATCAGGATGGAAAAACACTGTTCTAATGCCATGGCTGTTGCCAAGTATCTGTCCACGCATCCAAAGGTTTCTCACGTTTATTATCCTGGATTGGAAAACCATCCTCAGCATGAGCTTGCAAAAAAACAGATGAAGCATTTTGGCGGTATGCTGTCTTTTGAGCTGGTTGGTGGGCTTGAGGCTGGGCGAAAGTTGATGAACACCATTGAGGTGTTTACCCTTGCAGTTTCTTTGGGTTGTGTTGATTCCTTGATTCAGCATCCTGCATCAATGACCCACGCATGCGTGCCACAAGACAAGAGGCTAAAGGGTGGTATATCCGATGGATTGGTCCGAGTGTCGGTAGGCATCGAAGATGAGCAGGACCTAATCGACGCCCTGGATAAGGCTTTGGCGGTTGTTTGACCACTGACCACGCTCCAAGTTTTTTCAATTACACCTAGTTTGCGATTAGTGCCGTGACTTCGGATACCATTTTTCTAGGTCGACAAAATGGTTGGCAGGGCGTTAGTCAAGTTTGTTTGTTTTTAGTTAGAGTTAAGCGATTGTGGAGTAATAGTAGCTTGACAAGGGGTGAAAAATAGGCTATAATCAACGCCTCAGTTGTGTACAGATCTGTGGCTGCGGCTGGTGGAGGTAGGGGATGGGTCGTGAAAAAAACAATGTTTTGCTGATGCCTTGTCTGAATCAGTCAACTGTCGATAACCCGTTTTCCTGGCAGATGGGGTTGTATGTGCTACGGGCTCACGTGCTCCAATTTCCAGATATTGCCGCTAGGTTTGATTTTCACGTGTACACATGGTCCGAGAAGGATTTCAGAGGTGGCGTCCCTAACCCCGAGCTGGAAATAAGCGGACTGATCGGACGGATTATCGAGTTGCAGCCTCGTGTAGTCGCGTTTAGTTTGTACGTGCACACGATCTTATCAGCCCGCTGGATGACCGACCTCATTAAGCAGTTGATTCCAAACGTGCTGGTGGTTGTTGGTGGTCCGGAGGTGGTCGGACGCGAGCGCTTCACTAGCGAGCACCCCATGTTCGATGTGGCTGTTGAGGGGGCCGGAGAAGTGCCTTTTGAGCTAATACAACAGAAGATGGCCGCAGGAGACGACGACCTGTCCGATATTCCCAATCTATCTTTCCGCGGACCGAATGGAGAGTTCATTCACAACACTAGTGCGGACGTCGATGTGCCCCCAGGGGCCTTGGCGGACTCTTTCAGACAGGACGTCGACAAGTTATATGGCAAGATTGTCTATGTCAAGTCGCGTGGATGCAGGCGGAACTGTTCCTACTGTGGATGGGCTAAACAGCCGATTCGCAACAAACCGACGTCGTTGATGCTGGACGAATTCAAGTCTGTTCTTGCGACTGGGCGTGTTGATACGTTGGTGTTTATGGACTCAGACTTCCTGAAGATAGAGAGGGAGGAGCCGGGCACGTTTGCAGCGCTTGCAGACTTGCTGGCGCAATACGGAAATCCACAACTAAACTTCTGCTCCGACCTGCACGGACTGCTCGACCCGATGATGCTAGAGGTCGTGGAGAAGTTTAAGGTTAAGGAAATCATGCTTGGGATACAAAGCCTAAACCCAGCGGCTCTGAAGGCGGTCAACCGTAGTTGGCAGGTGTCCGAACTACCAAAGCTGGAGAAGGTGGATCCTAAAGTGAGACGTTTAGTGACTCCACAACTGATGGTGCCGTTGCCTGGCGAGACTGTCACTTCGTTTTATGAGGGAATCCAACGGTTGTGGACGCTTGGTTTCTTGCAGCTGCAGGTGTTTCCAACGATGGTGCTGCACGGGACTCAACTTAGAACTGATGCGGCGCGACTTGGTGTTAGGTATCTGACTATGCCCCCTTACCTGGCGTTCGAGACTCAGACGATGTCGGCATTAGAGACGACCAAAGCTACGCAGCTTGGAATCGTTTTAAGTAAACTGCTTTGGAAGACAGGCTCTTTGGTGGATGGCAGGGATCGTCTGCTTCAGCTGTGGGAGCGGCATCCCAATCTGGTAACTGACGTGAGGGAAGTTCTGGATGCTGGCAATAATTTCGAGCGAACGTTGGCTCATTTTCTGCCAGAGAAGGACCGGGGTACGGTCAGTGCGGCCTCAGTAGAGCGTCCCTCACTGACGCGAACGCTTTTTCCGCCGATGAAACAGATCAGGCGGGTGCTGCTGCATCATGGGATGATGTGGTTGGGTGAGGACATCGGGTCAACGCGACTTGCTGTGGCTATCACAGGCGATGCAGGACACTGTATATTGTGTCTGTTTCCGGCGACGGTGCCTGAGCCGTACTACCGCGAGGCTAACGGATTTCGAATTGCCTACCACGGGGAGCTGGCGGACTTATCCGTGCTGGATGACTTGTTGGAATTGTGCAAAGGATCTGACTCGACAAAGGACCAAAAAATGGGATTTTCAATCTCAGATCGAGATTAGAGCGCTGATCCAAAGATGTTACATAGCTTGCATCTTTGCCTGCTCCTGTCCTGCCTCCTGTCCCCGTCCCTGCCCCTGTCTCCTGCGCCTAGTCGCAATTTAGCCTGTTGCAACTGATTGACAATACTGCTAATGTACCGGCCGTTTTATTGCGGCCGAGGCCGATTATTTCCAAGGAGAATAGATGATGAAGCTCGAATGTGAAGACCTAGGTGGAATGAAATATAAGCTGACCATAGAAGTGGGGTTTGCAGAGATTCAAAAGCAGCGTGCGCGTCTGGCAAAAACATATGGCTCCAGGGTGCAGGTGAAAGGTTTTCGTCCTGGGAAGGTGCCGGTAGATTTGCTTATTAAGCAGCTAGGTCCTGAATTTGAAATAGAAGTGCAAGAGTACATCATCTCCTCGGCTTTTGACGAGGCGTTGACAAAGCACTCGTTGAAGCCTTCGATTGGGCCAAAATTTGAGCACTTGGAACCGTCGGAAAAGGGGGCAAAGCACTTCTCGGTTGAGTTCGAAGTTTATCCAAACATCGTGATGAAGGATTACCTTGGAATCGAGGCGGTGCAACCTGTTATTCCAGAAGTGACCCAGGATGACATTGATGGCACGCTGGAAAGAATGCGACAGTCTCGTGGTAAATATGATGATCGTCCTGAGGATTCAGTGGCAGTCGAAAACGACATGGTAGTCGCTGATGTCGAGCTGTTGGCCGAAGACGGGGAAACTGTTTTACAGGAGCGTCGCGAAACCAGAATTATGGTTGGCTCTGATGATGAGCCGATTGTCGAAATTGGCCGTGCGATCTTGGGAATGAAGGCCGGGGAAACCAAGGATGTGCCTGGTAAAATTGGGCGGCTGGCCTCTAAGGTTTTAGAGGTGCCAAAGCCTAAGGATGCAAAGGCTGAGAAGGCTGAAGAGGAAGGCGCTGAAGCGGCGGAAGAGGAAGTCGCTGAAGCGGCAGAAGAGGAAGCTGCCGAGGTCCCGGAGAATGGCATAGCCAGAGTGGAAATAAAGCGGGTTTTAGTAAAGAAAGTGCCTGAACTCGATGACGAATTTGCCAAAGAATTCGGCGAGAACATGACTTTGGAACAATTGAAAAACGAGATTTCTGAACGTCTGATAAAGGATCGTGAAGAGCAACTTAAGGTAGCTTGGCAAGAGTCTGTTATCACTGCTTTGATTGAGGCCAATCCGATGGAGTTTGGTGAGGCTACTGTGCTAAGAGTTGCTGAAGCTGCTATTGCCGAGTCGTTAGAACAGATGTTGCCTCAGATGTCAGCACAAGAACGTGCGAAATTGGCAGAGTCCATGCCTAAAGAACAGGGCATTGCGGAGGCAAAGAGGAATCTTGCCAGGGCCATCATTTTGCAGACAGTTGCAGAGCAGGAAGGCGTTGAAGTTGATGCAGAAGAGATTGACCAGTACCTCTTGGGTATTGCTGCACAGTACGGTGAGCCTTTGGCCCGCTTGAAAGGGCAGCTCAACCAGGAGCAATATGAGTCAATCGCTCGACGGCTCCAACTGGATAAGGTGATGGATATGCTGCAAAGATATGCAGTGGCTAAGGCCCCCAGCGCACCCGAAGCCGAGGGTGAGGCAAAAACTGCAGAGGCTCTGCCTGAGGCAGCAGGGGAGGATGAAACTGTGGAGCCTGCGCCTGAAGTCGAGGCCGAAGATTCGCCCGAGGCTGCTCCTGTTGAAGAAGAACCGAACGTGGAGGAATAATGAGCGTCTGGATCCCCACAGTAGTTGAGCAGACCCACCGTGGTGAGCGCGAGTGGTCCGTTTTTTCAAGGCTTTTAAAAGACAGAATCATCTTTCTTGGCTGGCCTATCTCGGATGACCTTGCCAGTGTTGTTATTGCTCAGTTCCTGTTCTTGGAGTCTGAGGACAGTGAAAAGGACATATTTTTGTACATCAATTCCCCTGGTGGCTATGTTCATTCTGGGCTGGCCATCTACGACACCATGCAATACATCAAGTGTCCGGTGACCACCATATGTATTGGTCAGGCTGCCGGTCTTGCGGCCTTGTTGGTTGCCGCTGGAACTCATGGCAAGCGGATGGCGCTGCCTCATTCAAGGATGCTGTTGCATCAACCTCTTGGATCTTTTTCTGGTCAGGCTGCAGATGTGGATATTCAGGCTCGTGAACTGCTGTTTTTGAAAAGGCAAATCACGGAATTGCTGGCCACCCATACAGGCCAGACTGTGGAAGCTATAACCAAGGATTCTGACCGTAACTTCTTTTTAGGGGCCCAGCAGGCGTTGGAGTATGGGTTGATTGATTCTGTTATCGAGAAGCGCCCGGTTTGAGTTTGGGGACGGGGACAGGGGCGGGGACGGGGACGGGGGCGGGGTTTCCCAGGATTCGGTACAACATTACTGATCGCAGCCAACGCAGCGTTGTTTTAGACGTGGTCCTTAAGCTTTTGGCCTTGCCTGATAGTCGCTTTGCGGTGACTGAGGTCTTGGACCTGCTTGGCCAGGAAGCGGTGATGGCTAGGTTTGAGCTTGAGACCAAAGATATTGATTCTATAAGACAGTGGTTGGTTTCTAGTGGGATTCGTTGGGGTGCCAATATTGACCACAAGCAAAAATTTCTGGAAATCCAAACAGATGATTTGGCCGCGCTGGAACGAAATTCGTGGAAGTTTGGCCTAGAACGCCTGCTTCTTGGGGTTGCCCTGCCTGGAAAATCAACTGGCATAGTCAATCTGGCCGGCAACGACATCTATCCGGTCGATGGCATTGAAGGCACTCAGGCCAAGATTTTGGGACGTTTTGCCCACTTTTGTGACCTGCTGATGAAGGCCTGTGAATTCTTTAACGAAAACCGCGCTGCAACTATTGACGAATGGCAAAGTCGAATCGGCTTTTTGATCGAAACTTTCCTGCAGTTGCCAGACGAGCAGGTCTATATGATCAGGAATACACTGCAGATTTTTGATGTGCCGCCTGCGATTGGCTTTAATCGCCCAATTGACCTGGCCACAATCAGAGCAGTGTTGGAAGACCAACTGGAGTTAAGCATTGGATCCATTGGGTTTTTAAACGGCGGTGTGAACTTCACCGCCCTGGTACCAATGAGGACCTTGCCATTTAAGGTAGTTTGCCTTTTGGGAATGGACGACAAGGCATTTCCCAGGCAGCAGTCAAAGTCAGGCTTTGATTTGATGGCTCCAGAGCCCAGGGTTGGAGACCGCAACGCTAGAGATGATGACAGATACCTGTTTATTGAAACGCTGTTGTCGGCTCGCAAACACTTTCTGGTGTTTTGGGAAGGCCAAAGCATTCGTGATAACGACGAGCTGCCTCCAGCAGTCCCAGTTGGCGACTTTTTGGACTTGGTTTCAAACAGCTTTGATCTTGTTTATCCTGAAATTCCAGAAATGTCATGTTCAACCAAGGAGTTGCGCAAGCTGTTAATTACGCGGCACCCACTTCAAGCGTTTTCCATCAAGGCCTTTTTGAAAGACCCAACCAATCCTAAAAGAGGCTTTGACAAACGTGCTTTAAAGGGCGCTAAAAAGCTGGCAAATCGCGATTTAACCAGGCGACCCAAGGCCTTTTTCACCGAAGCTTTGCCTGACAGTCCACCAGACCCTTGGGTTGTGTCTGTCGATGATTTGGCCAGGTTTTTGGAGCATCCCATCAAGTATTTTTTGTACCACCGCCTTGGTATTTACCTGGATGACCAAGAAAGCGAACTTCAAGACAGAGAATCGTTTTCTTTTGACTACGCCCAGCAGTGGCAGTTTGGGGATGAATACATTAAGGCCGCCATAAATGATGGCTCAAGTTGGACGGACTATCTAAACAGGGTGGGTTTGGAAGGTCGCCTGCCTCCAGGGCCCTTAAGCCAAGGGGTATTGGCTGGCGTTGAAAGCAAGTCGCAGACCATAGTTGATAGAGTTAAAGATTTGCGCCGGGCGCCAGCTGTAACGGATGAAAATGCCAAGGAAAATCATTTTATAGACCTGGAAATAGCAGGCGTCCGCATCGTTGGTACGCTAGATAATCTGCAAAATGACTGTCAGATTTTTTCCCAATATAGCCTGATTAGACCCAACCGGGTGCTGTATGCATTCGTGCATCATTTGTTTGCCTGCACCATAAACGAACAGGCGACCACGTTTCTAGTCGGCAGGGAAGGGCATGGCGCTGTTGGGGATCTAATCAGGTTCAAAGCCGTTGGTGATGACTTAAAATCAGTCAGGCAAAGGGCGCTTTCGCTGCTTGAAGACATCGTTAACTGGTACAAATACAACTGGAGGTGCCCTTTATTGTTGTTGCCGGCATCTTCTAAGCTCTACTATGATGAAATCACACGAGAATCTGATAATCCGGACCAACTGGCGGCCAGGAGGGCAGCATTTGTGGATCCCATGGAAAGTGATGATTCAGGGTATCGTGATGTCTGGGAGGCGTTTTTGTTTGGTGAGCTTGATCCGTGGATCGACCCAATAACCGGACAACTGCCTGTATTTCCTTGGGAAGAAGATGGGATGTGTCGCACAGTCGATAAAAGCAAGCTAGATCTGTACAGACCTGAAGAAATGGCCATGAAGGTTTGGCCGGTTGTTTTGGAATTTATGAATTAGGCGGTGGTGTCGTGTGCAAAGGCGCAGGGGGTAAGTTGTGGCGGGTTTAGTTGAAAAATTCGACCCAACCATTTCGTTGTCGGATTCAAAGCCACTAGCGTTAGAGGCCAGCGCAGGTACTGGTAAAACCTATAGCATCACCACTTTGTTCCTTCGTTTTATAGCCCAAGGGATTGTAAGGCCCGACCAGATCCTGGTTGTGACTTTCACTGAACTGGCAACGGCCCAGATGCGCGAACGTATCAGGGCCAGATTGCGCGATGCCTTGGTGGAGCTGAATAACGGCCTTGACCCTGATTATCAACCGCCTTCGGGGCTTGATGAAACCGTGGCTTGGCTGCTTGAAATAGCGAAAAAAGATGGCAGCCTTAATGACATGATTTCCAGGATTAAAGTCGCGCTGGCCGGCTTTGATGAGATTTACATCTCCACCATTCACGGCTTTTGCTACCGCATGCTTTTGCAAAACGCCTTCGAGAGCGGCACCGAGTTTAATACCGTTTTGGTTCCAAACGTTAAAGATATCATTGCAGATTTTGTTTACGACTACTGGACGAAAATCAGTTGCGACACTGATGAAGCGTTGCTTGATGCCCTCTACTATTTTTGCTCTCCTGATGACTTAGTGACTCTTGGAAGCAAGATTGGCCAAAATGATGCGATAACGATTGCGCCCAAGACGAAAGAATACGAGCCCCAAATTCAGGCTGAGTGGATGCGGCTTGTGGGCGAGTTTGTCGACGCTTGGGAGCTTGAAAAAGGGACCTACTTACAGGATTTATTGGACAGAGCTGAAAACAAAATCATTAACGGGACTCCTTTTAAACTGTCGTCAATCCAGAAATTTCAGCATGTCCTGGAATCCATGGTGTTGCCAAAGTTCATCAAGGGGAATCCTTTCGCTGATTCTAAAGACGAGCTTTCTGCCATCGAACGATTCAGTAATAGCTACGTGGTTTCAAAGGTTTATGCACGCCAAAAAGCGGCGTTTGAAGCGCTGCCGCCTTTGCCTAGGTGCGCTCATCTTTTGGACCAGATTTTGGAATTTCGGCCCAGGGCCAGACAAAATCAGATGTCATTTTTTATGCAGGTAAGGACCAATTTTCTTCAGGAGTTACAGGAAAAGCTGCCGTCCAGAAAATCCGAGTTGCAGGTCATGGGTTTTGACGACCTGTTGCGAAACCTTCGGGATGCTTTGAAAGATCCAAAAACTGGCCCGTCATTGCGAGCCGCCATCAGAAATCAGTTCAAAGTGGCGATGATTGATGAATTTCAAGACACGGACCCTGTGCAATACGAGATTTTTAAAGACCTTTTTAAGGCAGGCCACCGGCTGATTTTTATCGGAGACCCAAAGCAATCGATTTACAGCTTTCGAATGGCGGATATCGATACCTACTTAAAAGCAATTGAAGATGTGCGCAAAGAACAAGGTCGAGTGCTTAGTCTGACAACCAATTGGCGCTCGGATGGAACATATGTAAGGGCTTTGAATCACTTGTATAGTCAGGCTTTCAATCCATTTTTGCGTGCAAATATCCAGTATCATGAAGTTGACGTTCCAAGGGATCATGAAGGTAGTGCTTGGCAAAGTGATGCTGAAACTTGGCAGTCAAGTTTAAGACTGGCGTGGATTGTTAATGACACTTACGCCAAGGAGGGGAACAAAGGGGCGATTAATCTGCCTCAAGCGCGTAATTTCGCTGTGAATTTTACAGCCCAAGATATCCTGCGGGTGTTGGAATCTGATGTTACTTACAAAGACAACCAAAGGGTTAAACCTGGGGATATTGCGGTCATTGTTGCTACTCATAAACAGGCGGTGATGGTTGCAAGTGCGCTGTCCAAACTTGGTATTCCATCTGTGCGTAGGTCCCAACAGACGATCTTTCAGACCCAGGAAGTTATAGATTTTATTTGGTTGTTGAGGGCTGTTTTAAATCCCGGCAATTTGACTGCGCTGAAAACCGGTTTGGTCACGGACTTTATTGGGGTAAAAGCCTTGGAATTGGCGGACTTGGAAGATGACGAGGCCTTGGATGGATGGTTGAAGCGATTTCATGAGTGGCGCGATATTTGGGAGCGATTTGGGCTGATGCGCATGTTTACTACCATCTTGGGGCAGCGCAATTCGCTGGAAAAGATGGTCGAAGGACTTGGTGGGGAGCGGCGGGTAACGAATTACCTGCATCTTGCCCAGGAGTTACACGAGGCAGGACAAAGGCTTGGATTGGGGCCTGAGGGGCAGCTTGATTGGTTAATCAAGGTAAAAAATAAAGGAGAGGATGAAGGGGCAGATGAAGACCTGATTCGGCTTGAAAGTGATGAACAGGCTGTAAGAATAATAACGACGCATGCGGCAAAAGGGCTTGAATATCCATTTGTTTGGTTGCCGTTTTTGTGGGACATGAAAGTCTCCAGGCCCAAGAATGTGATCTTTCACAAGGACGATGGGACTGGTGAAAGTCGCCTTTTCGCGCATATTGCGCCGGAAGATGACGGTGAGCAACGGATGGAAGCTGAGGGACTGGCTTACGACGCGCAGTTTGGTGAAAAGATGCGCCTGGTCTATGTGGGGCTGACCAGAGCAAGGCATGCCTGTACCATCGTAGGAGCCTTCCATCGTGACTATGCCAAGTCGCCCTTGCATCACCTAACAAATACCCCCCAAACAGACGACCCAGATTCCCTGCCCCAGACGGACTTGCCCCCAGCGTACCCGTCCCAGTCTCCGTCCCTGCCCCCGCCCCTGTCCCTGTCCGACAAAGACAAGGAAATCCTAGGTGGTCTTCAAACCATCGCCGCTGGCTCTGGTGGCACAATCGCTGCCTTCCCAGTTATTCCAAGCGAATACATAGGCGCATCGACTTGGAACCCACCAAAAGAGACCGCTATCGAGCTTGAAACCGACGAACCGTTGACGCGTCGCCTTGACCCAAACTGGATTAGAAGCAGCTTTTCCGGGATGCTGCGCAGTGGAACGGCAGGCGATGAACACGAGACCAAACGCGACGAGGAGCCAAGCCTGGGCGGGGTGGCTACGGCCGAGGGCACATGCCCAAAAGGCCCTGTATACCTTGACGAATACCCAAGGGGCGCCAAGATTGGGGACCTGATCCACGATGTGTTGGAGCAGGCGGACTTTGGCTCGGATGGTCCTGAATTTGACCGCTTGGTGCTTGAATTCGCAAAAACCGCCCGAATTGAGGAACCCTTCCCGTTAAAAGATGGTCGGCACATCTATCTATCCGAAGGATTAAAAACCGCGCTAAAAACGCCTCTTGGCCTTGCTGGGACTGCGGAACATGACCTGCGACTGGCAGCCTTAACCAAGGCAAACACCCTGCGAGAACTGGAATTTCACCTAGCAGTAAGAGGCGGCTTGAATGGTCCCTCTGATGGGAATGTTACCCACAAACAGTTGATATCAGCGTTCAAAGATAACCCTGACCCGACCGGCATCGTTAAAACATATCTGCCGTTTTTAGAACAACTGGAATTCAGCGAATTCAAAGGATATTTAACCGGATTCATAGACCTGGTTTTCAGGTGGGGGCCCGACCCAAACGGTACCCAAAAGTGGTACTTGGCCGACTACAAATCCAACCGAGTAGTCAACTCGTTTGGTGAAGCCAGTCTGTGGTCAGACTATCTGCCTGAGAATTTGGCCCAAAAGATGGCGCAGGCTCATTATGTTTTGCAGTACCACTTGTATGTGATGGTATTACATCGATATTTGCAGCAGCGCTTGGCCGGTTATGACTACGAAACTCATTTTGGAGAAGTCTATTACCTGTTCATCCGAGGGATGCAGGCCGGTCTTGGCGACACCGGAGTGTTTAGAGACCGACCGCCTTTGGCCCGCATCGAGGCGTTATCCAAGCTATTCCAGGAGAGACCATGAAGCACCTGGAAGCTGCGTTAAATGAAGGCGACTGCCTTTCGAGATTTTTTGAAGCCGGGGTCTTGGACCACCTGGATGTGCTGTTGGCCAGAACTTTAATCCAGCTTTCAGGCAGGCAGCTTGGCGAATTTGGGGACTCCTGGACAGATGTGGAGTTGGTGGCCCTGGCCGCTGCAATGGCCAGCAGGGCACCCAGTTATGGCCACGTGGCCTTTGCAGTGCATGATGCCAAGAAAACAGTTGTCGACAACCCAAACCGCGCTGTCTTGCTGGCAGAACCCTTACCATGGCCACACGATACCAACAGATGGATCGAGGCCTTAAAAGCCGACAACCATCTAGTCTTTGTACTGGGCCAAAACGGCGAAGCATTCGACCAAAACGGCAAAGCATTCGACAGTGATAGCGAATGGGGCCAGCTTCCCCTGATCCTGGATGAAGCCACTGGCTACCTGTATCTGAACCGTTACTTCAGATACGAAGACTTGTTGGCAAAAGACCTGTCCAAGCGCCTTTCACAAGATGGCCCGACCAGTTGGTACAACGGCGATGAAAGCCTGCTGACCGCCTTTAAAATGGACCTAGAGCTGCTGATTCCTATGCCAACAGGGGCACCGGACGCGGCGATGGCCGGAGTGATGGCTCAAAGGCTGGCAGCGCTGATTTCCTGTGCGAACCAATTCTCAGTAATTTCAGGTGCTCCTGGAACTGGAAAGACCTCTGTGGTGACAGTCCTGGTGTTGCTTTTGGCCAGACTGCACGAAGCTTGCCAGGCTGGGCGGCCCTTTAAAGTCGAGTTGATGGCACCAACCGGCAAAGCAGCTGCGCGGATGACCGAGGCGATCAGAACGGAAATCAACAATGAAACCCGTGGGTTAGAGGCCAGGTTGAAGGGCCGCAACGACGCGAATCAGTGGGAAAAACACATCGACAGGCTGCTTCGCCTAGATGCCAAAACGATTCACCGTGGGCTTGGGATGAGGCCTGATAACGTCACTAATCCTAGATTTCACGCGGGCAATCCAATCCCAGCCGACTTGGTGATAGTTGATGAAGCCTCGATGGTTGATATTGGGATGATGACAAGGCTGGTTCAGGCTGTATCACCGCAGTCAAAGCTGGTTTTGCTTGGGGACAGGGACCAGTTGGCATCAGTGGAAGCTGGAGCAGTGCTGGCCGACCTCTGCCTTCATGGGGATCGTGAACCGGCTCAACCATGGCTTGGGCAACTGGCCAAGAAAGTCTTGAACGTTGGTTTACCCATCCAAAACAACGCCCCCAATATCGCCAGCGCCGTCTCAAATCTAAGCTATTCTTTCAGGACAGATGTCCCGGAAATCGTAAGGCTTTCCAGAGCAATCAGGGAAAATGACCTGGACACAGCCATGTTGGAAATCAATCAAGCTTCGAACGCCGTCCGTTTCATGGAGCTTGATGAACAGACCAACTGGGAGCCAGATTTCCTAAGTCTTGCTTTTGAAGCTTGGGCAGAGCAGGGCGACACAGTCCTAGACATCATCAAAAAGCTGAACGAACTTGAAAAGTTTGGCGATTATTCAGGCTGCGACCAAGCAGCCCTAGCCGCCTTAAAGGCCTTGGAACACGTGCGCATCCTATGTACTCACCGGGTCGGCCCCAGGGGCGTTGAACGCGTGAACCGCCTCTTTTGTCAGTGGATACTGCCAAAAGCTCAAGCAGCAGGCTGCATAAGCCAAGGCGCCCCTTTGCACGAAGGGGTCCCACTGGTGGAAGGCACTCCCATCATAGTTTTGGCAAATGATCATCAAGTCCAATTGTTCAACGGTGACGTAGGGGTAATCCTACGAGATCCCGCCGTACGAGACCCCGTTCACCCCGATGGCCACCGTCTAGTCGCAGTATTCCCAGACGCCAACACCGGCTATCGCGCAATCAGCCTAAGTCGTTTACCAGAATACGAACCTGTATACGCGATGACCATTCACAAAAGCCAGGGAAGCCAATTTGACCACGCCGTCGTGTTGCTGCCCCCAAAGGACTCGGATTTTGTAACCAAAGACCTGATTTACACAGGAATAACGAGGGCAAAAAAGAAAGTAACCATAGTCGGCCAACGCCCAATCTTCGAAAAATCCATCCGCCGCCAGCTATCCAGAGCCTCCGGCCTACGCAAACGCTTCTGGGGGTGATTCCTTGATTAACAATCAAAATTGTGTCCCAGAAACTAATCTTGCCCCTCGTCCACTAAACTGGGCAGGGATTGGATCCCAAAATCACCGCCATAATCGTGAGCCGGCCGTTGATGAACCGTTGGAAAGGGGATTTTGCCCATCTGCGGCGTTGCCTTCGCCAATTTGAGACTCGATGTACAGTCAAGTACACCTTCACTCAAA
>DUVQ01000207.1 GCA_012840965.1 Oligoflexales bacterium
CGCCTCACAAAGCCCCTTTGCCGCTGTGATAGAAGTGTAGGTGTATTGCTTTTGCTGCCCATTCCAGTGCAGTTCCCAGATAGAGCTGTCTGCGGCGATCATACCGTTTTCCATAATCAGTTTAACCAAGACATCGGCTATATTATCCTTAATAGTATCCCAGTAATCTTGAATAATCGAAACGTCGCCAGAGGCCTCAACATACTCGCCAAGAGACCACAGGAATAATCCAAAACCATCAAATTCAACGTTTGGACCGTCCCAATTCCAGTCTGATTCCTCTTTGCCGTTACCGTAGTATCTACACACGGAAATCTGATAGTCGTGTCCAACGCCGGTCTGTTGTACGCCATTATGCTCAAACGTCACATAGTTACCTGATTCCGCCAACAACTGGAATTCTAGGGCGGCTTTCGCCTCTGTGAAGTGACCAGATCTGACCAAGCCAACTACGGCATAGGCCATATCCCTGACCCAAGAAATCGACCACATACCAGGTGGCAAAGATGCCAGAATCTGGCCCTTGGACCTGTCGGTTGTCTCCCAAGCCTGGCCCATCCTTAGGACGGCCTCGCTGGTGCGATAAACCTGCAGTTCAGCCGCAGTCAGGTTGGCTGGTGCTGGTTTACGCCATGCCTCCCACTCGTCTCTGGCCTCTTGTAACGCCTGGGCCGCGTTACGATGGGAGTATTGGCTGGCAACATCGTTTACCGCACCATGATAGGCGTCTTTGTTTGGTTCAAAGGCGGTAACCACTCCGAACCATGTGGATTCTCCCGGTTGAAGCGTTACTTCAGGTGCCTGGAAGCCAGCCACTCGGTCCTGGCCTTTTATATTCATGCTTTGATTTCCAAGGTCCTGGCCACTGTTTAGCAAGGAGTAAGGATCTGCCTCGCCACCACCCTGATCAGCGGTATATCTAAAGTCTTTAGCCAATGGATAATAAACCAAGGCCCCACCTGGACCTTGTTCAATCAAAACTTTGGAATCACCGTCATAGAAAATTGACTCATCAGCGGCGTCCGGGAAGCGGTGGGAATCGTTTTGAGTGTATCCAATGTGGTAGTTGTGTAGGCTGTAAATTGACACAGCGTGTGGCTGCGTTCCATTGTTGGTAACCTTTGCCAGCATAACCAAAGACGGCCTTGACAGCTGCCATGGCGCATAAACGAAGTTTTCAACCCTTAAGTCCCCTATCGTATTTACCCAAAAAGGGATCCCATCTTGGCCGTAGTAGCCAACATATTCGCGTACTTTGCCGTAAAGCCATTCACCCACACCATCAACCCTCAGACCCATGTATGTGTCCCAAAGAACGTCTCTGGTGTTGACGTCTTTGCCTTCACCATTAAGCCCCCAAGTCTGGTAGGGGTGAACGTTAAGGGCATACCTGTAGTTACTTCGGTCAGGTCCCAGTGGTAAGGCGCGGTCGTCCAGGTTTAACACCACAGAACCATGACCGTTTGCCGAGACTATCCACGGAAACGAGTTATGCGCTTTTGTACACGCTGTATCGTTAAAATCACAAGGCGCAACGCACACACCAGCTTGGTCTGCAAGTCCTGGATTACATTCGCATTCAAAGCTGCCGCCCACGTTTTTACACACGTTGCGGTCAGGCTCAACATCACAAGGATTTGGGGTGCAACGGTCAACGACTTCATCCTCTACGCAAGTATCGCCGTCAAGGTGATAACCGTCGTTACACTGGCACACTGCCTGACCCTCTTGAACCTTGCACTTATCTCTATTTCCACCTGGGTGCCGGTCTGGGCATGGGTTTGGGACGCAAGGGTTGTTTTCTATGTCTACAACGCAGTTATCTCCGTCTGGTTTGTATCCTTCATCACATTCGTTGCACAGTTTTCCAGCGTAGCCTTCCATGCAGGTGCATACTGCTTCGTCTCCAACTGCTTCACATTTGGTCGCGTTTATACAAGGGTCTGGATCGCATGGGTCACCGGTTACAGCAGGCTGACAATCGTCGCCGACGTAGCCTTCAGCGCACCGGTCGCAGCGGTTTCCTGCCCATCCTTTATCGCAGTCGCAGACAAAACCAGGACCTTCCTCGCGGCATGTTCCATTGTTGCCGCAGGAGTCGGCCTCGCAGTTGCCAGCCAAGACACATTTAGTCCCATCCAGCACATATCCTTCATCACACTGGTCGCAGTTATCGCCAACGTAGCCTTCGGCGCAACGGTCGCATTTATTTCCTGCCCACCCCTGATGGCAGTCGCAGACAAATCCAGGGCCGTCTTCGCGACACGTTCCATGGTTGCCACAGGAGTCGGCTTCACAACCACCAGCCAACACGCACCTGACCCCGTCTAGTACATATCCTTCATCACACTGGTTGCAGCTATCACCAACGTAGCCTTCATTACAAACGCACTCAGGAGAATTTGCCGGGTCTTTGCAGTAACCAAAGACGCAGTCAAATGGTCTGCAGGCGTCTGGTTTGCATTCGATTCCATCCGCATGAAAACCTATGTTGCATTGACAGACCGGGTCTCCGTCCACCTCAATGCAAGTTCCCTGGCCAGAACAAGACACGCCCTTACAGGCGTCGCCGTCGCCATCACCACCACAAGCGGCAATTGGCAAAAGCGCCAGCACAAAAAACCAAGGTAGGAGTGATCGGCTTTTCATCTTCTTCATCGCTATTTCCTCTCATAAATGGCTGATTCCAAGGTGCCTATCTGAACAGTTGCAGACCCTCCAGACACCTGGAGTTGCTTACCTGATATGGCGTCAACGTAGTCACCATCTGACAGACCAGATGCCCCAACAGACAGCGTTTTGGTAGTGCTAGACCCACGATTTAACACTACCAGCACGGCATCATTGCTATCTTTCATGATGTACGCCCAGAAATTTGCATCGTTTACTAAGCTACGCCGTTGTCCTGTCCGCATGCTTGAATGCTTTTGACGTGTTTTTCCAAGGATTTGGACATGTTCCAAGGTCGATCTTTCATTTGGCGACAATTGGGCGTCAAAACGCATGAAGCGGCGATTGTCTGGGTCGCCGGCACCTGGCATCCCAATCTCATCTCCGTAATAAACCAAGGGAATTCCATTTTGTGAGAACAAGAAGGTCCAAGCCATCTTCAGCCGCTTGTACGGGTCCTCAGACATTGGGGCTGACGGTGGATTATTCCATCCTTGCTCCTTGGAGCCGTTCCCCCACATGTCACTGATCTGTGCCGCCGCGTGGGAAAGCACTCTGGGAACGTCATGATTACCCAAGAAGGTCGACATAACCGCCTGTTGGCCGTAGTAGCCGTCGTTGGAATCCATGAATTCCTTCAACGAATCAAGCCCTCGTTCGTGCCTGACCAGCGAGGCCAATGCCGCCCAAAACATCGGGAAGTCGAACTGGCCATCCAAAAGTTTGGGGCTGACGTAGTCTTTGATGGTCTGCTTTTCACCATCACCTTCACCAGTGAACGTCTCGCCAACCATGTAGAAGCGAATGTCATCGTGAGTGTCGACCTCTTCGTCGATTCTGGCTCGCAAGGTCGACGAAAAGTCCAAGATCATGTGTTTCACCGCATCAAGCCTGAAACCATCGATGTTGGTCTCCTGAATCAGCCAGATAGCATGGTCCATCACCCTGTCCATGACGTCTGAATTGCGATAGTCAAAGTCAGGCAAATACTCGGCAAACCAGCACTCGATGGGTTTTTCCCAGCCACAGACATAGCCTTGGCCAATATTGCCGTTATCCCAGTGAAACCATGGGTCTTGGTCGTTTTTGTGTGATTGGTAAAGGGGCGCGTCGGTGTGGACGTGATTTGCCACGAAGTCGACAATGATTCTGATGCCTTTGACATGGGCAGCAGCAACCATGGCTTTGAAATCGTTCATGTTTCCAAAGTGTGGCTCGATCGGGTTGTCCATACCCTGCAAGGTGTTGTCGCTGGTCCAGCCGGTGGCTGTAGGCCAGTACGAATGGTAGCCAGAGTATTTTTGCCCATCCGAGCCCCAATAAGCGCCCTGAGTATTTCTGATGGGTGACGAGACCCACAGGCAGTTGATCCCCATGTCATCAAAGTAGCCGTCGTTAATCTTTGCGGTTATGCCTTTAAAATCCCCGCCTTGCCAGTTAGCTGGGAATTTAAGCTCGTGGTCAGAAATTGGGTTGTTATTGGACGCGTCCCCGTCGTTAAATCGGTCAGTCAAAATGAAGTACATAGAGGCGTCGCGCCAGTCAAAGGTGTCGTCTTCCACCCACACAGGGACAAACAATGGCCTAGCCTTGCGACCTTCTGTGTCTGACAGGTTGAAAACGTAGGCATATTTGGTGTTTGACAGTCCGCTTTCGTTGATTGTAAAGACGCCAGTGTCTTCATCCCATCCACTTTCTATTACTTGCCCGTTTCTGGTCACTATCGCCGTGGCAGGGTCTAGGTCAGTCTTTTTGTTGCCAATCAAAGCTTGTACTTCGATTGACACTGAGCCGCCCGTTACGTTAGGTCCAGATTTCAACGTCAATACCGGGACATTACAGTCGGTGACTCGCAGCAACGAGTTTTGAGTCCCGCCAACCCATTTTGTATAGGGATTGTCCGGGTCAAGCTCCCAACGGTCGTGGCCACCTTGCTGCCAGAAGATCTTGTAGGCATAGTCGCCGACTGCAAGGTTTGGGATGGTCAGTTCCCAGTAGTCTCCGTTTTTGTTCATTTTGTGTGAAGTGGCTGACCAGCCGTTGAATTCGCCTCGCAGGTATACAGGGCCCGCGACAGCCAGCTTGAAGCGAACCACTGTGTCACAACTGCGCACCTCGATGGTGCTGGTATCTTCAACGCACTGGTCGCTATCATCCAGTTTGTATCCAGCGTCACAATCGCAGACGTATCCATCCGTTTTAGGCACGCACTGGCTGCGATTTAGGCCATCTGGACATGGATTTGGGATGCATGGGTTAAGCGCATTATCAACGCACTTGTCATCCAAGAGGAAGTAACCGTCGTCACACAGGCAGACTGCGTTAATGCCGTTTGCCTGGCATACCGTCCTGTTGGTTTCGGTACATGGGTTGGGCTCGCATGGGTTAAAGTTTTTATCAATACAGCTGTCGCCAATGAATTCATAGCCTTCGTCACAGACGCACAAAGCGGTGTGACCTTCGACAACACACGTGTTTCGATGAGGGTCGTCGTTTTCAGTCGGACATGGGTTTGGATTGCAAACTGCGCCATCCACACAATTTAAACCGTCCTGGATGTAGCCTTCAGCGCACTGGTCACACAGTTCGCCAGCATAACCCTGATCGCAGGAGCACACAGGTTCGCCATCGACGGCGATGCAGACCCCAAAGTAGCATGGGTCTGATTCACAAGCGTCTCCAGGCAGGCATACTCCGTCAACTGGCAAGTATCCCTGGGCACACTTGTCACATAAGAGGCCGGCATATCCGTTGTCACACCTGCAAGTTGGTTTGTCGTTTAACGGTACGCACGTACCAAAAGCGCATGGATTTTGGCGGCAGGGGTCCGTCACGCAACTTGTACCAACTGAAATAAAGCCAGCCTCACACACGCAGGTGGCTTCTCCGTCTTTGATCCCACAGACGCCATACAATCCACAATCGACATCCTGGCACAGGTCTTCTGTGTCAGCACAGCCATAAAACCCCCAAAGGAAAATAAGCGCCATCAAAGAGGTTTTAAGGTTTAGCTTCGGTGTTTTAAACATTGAACCTCCACAAGCACAATAGCCCAGGTAAAACCGAATCATTATAGCCAACAGGCCCAGATCCACCAAACAATAAAAGCCCGAACTTGTCCTCGTTCTAGCCCCTGCCGCTGCCCCTGCCCCTGATCCTGACCCTGCCCC
>DUVQ01000208.1 GCA_012840965.1 Oligoflexales bacterium
ACACGTTAGCAATCGTATATCTCGCCCGGACGATGTCACTAAGAGACAGTCGGGGTGGCTACGGGAGATTTTGGGCCCGGAAGGATGCCCCCGGACATGTTTTTAAACTGTAACGAAGAGATCAAACGCCAAAAAGAACAAACAATCAGGAGTCAGAACATGCTAATTAGCAGGATCTGTAGTAGGAACAGGAGCAGAAGCGGGGCATGAGGATTAGAGGGCTGGGACTAAATTTGGAAACTTGGGACTAGTAGTAATCGTAGCAGGTTTCCCAGTCGTAGCGTGGGAAGGACTCTTGATCCAGCAGAATTAGCTCGGCAACAGAGCCCTGCTCAAAATCACGGGTATCGTGAACTTGCATACCAAGAATGCTCAGGCTGTACACATAATCTTCAACAAATACACTGCGATAGATCTGAGCCCGCCAGTAGCCGTAGTAGCCATGACAACGGTCATTTCCACCAAAGTCTTCAAAGAAGCTCATGTGGCTGATAGTCGGCAGAGTTTCGATCTCGTCCTTGGTCACTTTAAACAGCGCCAGCACGGATTTGTAGCCCCAATAATCGCCAGAATCAACCCAGCCGCTGACTGGAATGGCCAGCAGATTGCGAGCCCTAAAGAAGTTGAACGCCTTGTGATCCCACAAAACATCGCTCCAGGTGTTCCAGCCATCGCCAATAACGGCCTTTGTCACGCTCTTTGGATTCGCGGGGTCGGTCACATCGAAAATTTCGATCTTGACGCCACCAACGTTGCCTAGATCGTCGCCATCACGACCAGCAGTATTCGCTATACCAGGTAATGCAGGACGCACTTCTAGATCGTCGCCATCACGACCAGCAGTCAACAAAAAGCCGTCTTCCAGTGGATGAATATAGGAAGAATAGCCAGGAATCTTAAGCTCACCAGCAACTGTTGGATTGGTGGGGTCTTTGAGATCGATGACATAAAGTGGATCGATCTCTTTGTAGGTCACGACGTAGCCTTGGTCACCAATGAAACGCACACCATAAATCCGTTCACCAAGCCCCAATCCAGCTACCACACCGATTTCTGCAAGCTCACCACCCTTTTCCTCCAAAACGGTGACCCGGCTTTCAGATTTGTCATTGTTCCACCACCCCTTGTCGTCTGTAGTGGCTACACGCAGTTTGCCCTCGTACTCATCAAAGGCGAACTGATTGATGGCATAGCCCAAAACCTTACCAGAAGCGGCGTAATTGGCGAATCCACTCTTATTAAAGGCAAATTTGTGAATGTGAGTCTGGATGGCGGGGAAATCCTCTTGGCCATCCCACCACCAATAAAAACCCCAGTTGGTTGAAGCAACATAAACAGCCTCGTGGCTGGCATACACGTTACCCCATTCACCTTGGATTGTGGATGCGGCAACCTTACCGGTTTCAACATCCAGGGTTGCAAGGCTAAGCAGCCCTTGACCGGAGAACACGCTTGGTGCATAGAGGTCTTCACAGGAGCCCAAGCTTTGACCGTCATTAAAGCTGGCCTTTTCGCCACCTTGAGAAACCCACCCCATTGGAAGCCAATCAGCCAGCGTTTTGGCCTTGATCAACTCGGTGTTGCGCTCGATTAATTGATCAAAGGCAGCATTAATTACGTCGGAAGTGGGCCAGTTATCTCGATTATAGTATGGGCCTATCAAGTCTTCCGGCCAGTAGCTGAGATACATGTTGATGTATCTGTTCAGTGCAAGGTAAACCTTGTCATCAATGCGGCGGCTGTCCATTTCAGAACCATCAAAGATGTAGGTTTTCTCGACCTTTAGATTCGTCTTGTCCGAGAGATCGATGACAGTCACAGCAGTCACTGGGCGGTAATCATAGTAATAGTAGGCACGATCATCCCCTGCGTCTGATGGCTCTTTGGGAGCTGCGCCACCGTCAAATGCACCTGGATCTTCCTCTCCGGGAACAGATGGGCCGTCGTCCTTGTAATCGATTACGGGCACATCATCTACCACTTCGTGCAGTTCGGCGTAGGCCAACACGATGGCTTTGTCGCCCTTCAGGAAAAAGTTGTTTGGATAGCCATCTAATCTGATACGGCCAAGCTCTTGCGTTTCGGCTGCTGGCCAGGACTTAAGCACGACTAGGTCATTTTCGCTAAGCACATAGATGTGTTTACCATCAGTCTTGACCTTGTCGGCTTCGTCAACGCCCTCGACCTGAACGTTAGTCTCGCTGTAATCTTCAGGCGTGTCCTTATCCTCACTACCAGTCCCCTTCTCGGCGCCCTCCTCAGACGGGGGCTCAGCGCCTGCCATGTCAGTACTGGCCAAGCCACATGTTCCATAATCCAAGGCACAACGGCGGTTGTGCTCAACACCCAGAATCATCTCTTTGATAAAGGCTTCTTCGATCCACTCTTCAGCCTGCTCACAGTCTGCGGCAGCGGTCAAAGCCGCAGCCTTGGTCCAGTCAAGACTCAGCGCCTGTGCAGGTACCTCAGGGTCATCACCAGGCAAGTTGGGGTTGTCATCGCCACAGCCAAGCAAAACAAAGGCCAACACCGGAGTAAACATAAGTAAACCAAATTTGAACCGTTTCATTGCGTCCCCCTTTAAAGTTTATGGGCATTAAGAAATCAAAGTCTGCGTCAACAACATTGTGACGCGGGCCGTCGGCGGAGTCAAGGAAGAAGCAATAGGTGTGCCAAAATTTTAATCCAGTTTTATCGAGGAGTTACAATTCGGACACCAAAATCACGGATGATGCACCGTGACTTTGGTGACATGGTTTAGCTTTGCGTGGTATACATTGGTGGACGTCTGGAGAGGTGCTTTGGTGAAAAGAACGGGGTCAGGGGCGCTGCAGCTTGGAATCGTCTTGCTTGCATCTAGCTTTATGGCTTGTAGCACGACCTCTACCCAAAAGGACATTACTTTGGATGACATCCTTCGTGACTCAGATGATGACGCGTCGGAAGTTACCCTCGATGCAATCCTAAGCTGCATTCCGTCGCCTAGCGCCAAGCCTGAAATTGGGCCTAATCCCTATGTTTTCTTTATGGGAAAGGGGTGTAAGCGAACTACAAAATGGTATGCCCGCAACGTTCATGTTTGTGAAGGTGACAAGCGGATTTTGCTGGACTTTAATGAAAAGGGCGAGGTTCAGATCTTAAAGACCACAGACGCACCACCCAGGAAGAAGTATCCTGGGGAATTGGTCCACCAGTGGCGATACTGCCCATTTGCGGTGGATTCGAGGCTTGAAGCGCTGCCATTGCTGTTTGCCAAGTACGAAGACCCTGATGTTGGGCTCTGCTATATCTACCGGCCTACTGACCAAGAGCTGGTGGACCAGGTTTATGGGCCAGCTAGGCTTAAAATGTTGAAATCGCTTCATCCAGTTTTGGCTGATGCCACGCAGCAACTGGTGATAAGGGCGAAAAAGCTTGGGATTGAAATCAAGGTAATTAGTGGGGTTCGTCCGCACACGGCTGGGACGAAAAAGGGCGTTGTGCGTGATAAAGACGGGAAGCGGTCCAAAAAAACCCAGACAGCAAAAAAGGTTGGGCTGCATTCCTTTGGGCTGGCTGTGGATGTAAATCTGATGCACCACAAGGGGCTGACTTCGGCTAGGAAGGCTTATGAGGCAGGCGGTCGCGAGAAAAAGGCGTGGGATACTGTTGGGCGACTTGGTGAAGAACTTGGGCTGCTTTGGCTAGGTCCTATTCAAACTACCGAGATCTTTCACTTTGAGTGGCGGCCTACCCTATCTGGAAGACCCAAAGGTGATGAACTACAAAAACTGCTGCGGGCTCAAGAAAAGGGCGGTAATCAGGCGGTTTGGGAGTTGTTAAGGTACAACCCAAAACGGTCTAGCGCGTTTAAGGACCTGAAGGATCCGAAGCCTTGATGTTGTCAAATCACGACGACGATTTACTGTTATAAGGCCCGCTGGTGATTTTGGGTTGACTCGAATCTACCAAATGACGCTTAATGGGGGAGTCATTCAATTCCTAAACAAGCGGACTTTAGGAATGCGAACTTCGAATGGTCTGTCGATGACGGACATTGCGGGCGGCACCAAGGTTATGGTTTGGGCTAACTAACTGTAATGGAGGTATAAAATGAAGGCTAGGTCTATTACCATGTGTTGGTTTGGAGCATTCTTGCTTGTTCAATTGGGCTGCCAAGCTGAGGAAGAGGCGCTGGGACCGGTACCCGAAACTAACTATGTAATGGTCGAAACAGAGACGGCATCTATGGCACCGGCCATCGGGCTTTGTTATTACGTTCAGCAGTATTCTGAGTATCGTGGGCTTCCGGGTTTCTCGTTTGTAGGTCGTGTTGAGTCCGTTCTTGATGGCGATGAGCTTGCTCAGTTTCGTGATGAGAACTGTTTTGAAGGCTTTACAGGGTGCTCGTACTACCCGGTGGTCAATGTCAGTGTGGAGGATATGTTGATGGGAGACCTTCCCACAGGTGGACATACACAGGTCATGATCGCCCCATTGCGAGCTGAAGAGGTATCCAAATGGTACCCAGGAAAGCGCGTGCTTATCTTTGCCAGGAATTTTAACGACTTAGGCAATGAGGCTGGACTCACGAATTTTCATGCCACCTTTATCCTTGACGATGGTTATGCCTTCGCGACCTCCGCAGAAGGGCTGAAACATGATTTTGGGACGTCTGCGGTCACTGAGAATGAACTACTTGCGAGGGTAGGAGAGCTGAAAAAGGCGGACCCAACAGAATGCCCATGGGACCAAGACGGTAAACTTAAGAATGAACCTACCACCTCCCCTGCCCCTGATAGCACCAACTCAGAATACACTTCCGGTCCCAGATACTAATCACCAGATTTAGGGATTGCATTAGGCGGGAATTATTGCTAATAGTCTTGTGGACTGAAATAGCATGGAGTGTAATGTGAAAAGAATCGTTTTATCAGTTGCTTTGATGCCCGTGCTCTTTGGAGCCTTTGTGGGCTGCAAGCATACTATGGGAGATGGGGTTGTGGTGACCAACGTGAATCAAGAACGGGCGGATAACCCATTTTTCGCCAAGTGGACTACGCCTTTTGAATTGCCGCCTTTTGATTTGATCAAGGAAGAGCACTTTTTACCTGCGATTCAGGCTGGAATCGATGCTCAGAAAAAAGAGGTTCTGGCAATTGCGGACTGCAAAGACGCGGCTACATTTGACAACACTATCGTGGCCTTGGACTTAACAGGTAGCTTGCTAGAAAAGGTCTTGCTGGTTTTTTACAACCTGCAGTCTGCTGAAACTACACCTGGGATTCAGGCGATTGCCAGAGAGGTTGCACCTTTAACGGCTGCTTTAAGGGACGATATCTATTTGAATCCCAAGTTATTTGAAAGGGTTAGCGCTGTTTATGAGGCTCGTGCGTCATTGGGGCTTCAACCAGTTGATCTGCGTCTGATCGAGGAGACTTACAAATCGTTTGTGCGCGCTGGAGCGAAGCTGAATGAAGATTCTCAAAAACGTTTGAGGGAGATTAATCTGAAGTTAGCAAGCCTTGGAGTACATTTTGGTGACAACCTTTTGGCCGAGACTAATGCCTTTGGGCTGCTGTTGGAATCCAAGGACGACCTGGCGGGATTGGATGCGTCAACGGTTGCCACTGCCGCGCAAGATGCTGCCAAGGCAGGACATCAAGGAAAATGGCTTGTTACGCTGTCATATCCAAGCATGTGGCCATTTGTCCAGCAATCAACCAAGCCTGAGCTTAGAAAGAAGGTCATAGAGGCTTATGCAAAGCGCTGTGATAATGGAAATCAGCATGATAACAACGAGATTGTGGCTCAGATTGTGAAGCTGCGCATTGAAAAGGCCCAACTGCTTGGGTTTAAGAGTTGGGTGGATTTTGTGCTTGATGACCGCATGGCCAAGACTGGGGCCAATGTTATGGATCTTTTGAACCAGGTTTGGGAACCTGCAATCGCAGTGGCGCAAAAAGAGGCGGCTGAGTATCTGGCCTTGGCACGAAAAGATGGGCTAAAAGGGGACTTAAACCCTTGGGATTGGCACTACTATGCTGAAAAAGTTCGTAAGGAAGAGTTTGGGATAGACACTTCGGAATTGCGCCAGTATTTCCAGTTGGATAACGTCCTTAAGGGTGCG
>DUVQ01000209.1 GCA_012840965.1 Oligoflexales bacterium
ACAGTTCTTCGAGTCTCAACAACTGAACCTCACTAAGACCCTCGAACAGTGAAATCCGTTGAAGCCTGCTAGACGTCATCATTACAATCCTCCTTAAAAGACCGTGTTGGGGAAACTATTTTTAAAAGCCAACTTAAGAAAAGATTGGCTTCAAAGTCATTTCCTATGGGGGCCCGGACGATGGTTCGGGGCCGCACGGCTCATTCTAGCAAAGATCATGCCCGGGTCAAATGGCCGCGTGAGATCACCAAGTCCTGTGCGCCTGGGGTTTTCTGAGTTTGGTCGAAGCTGGATAAGCCTTATCATGAAAAATGATCTAAAACGGCGAATTGGTCTTGTTGCCATCCTAATCACGGGATAAAGTCAGCACGGTGCTGGCGTAGCCAAAATCGTAAGGAGGTTAACCATATGAAAACAATTATCGAGCCTTTCAAGATCAAAACCGTTGAGCCAATCAGAATGACTACCCGCCAACAACGTGAGGAGGCCATTCGTAAGGCTGGTTACAATCTGTTTAAGCTGGCGGCAGAGGACTGTCTGATTGACTTGCTGACCGACTCTGGAACTGGGGCAATGAGTTCGGAACAGTGGGCTGGAATCATGCGCGGAGACGAGTCTTATGCAGGGGCCAAGTCGTTTGAGCGATTTGAAAGTGTGACAAAACGCCTCACTGGCATGAGGCACATTTTTCCCGTTCATCAGGGGCGTGCTGCCGAGCGAATTCTGTTTTCAGCGCTTGATGCCCCTGGAAAGATTTATCCTTCTAACACCCATTTTGATACCACAAGAGCTAACATCGAGTACTTAAAAGGGAAAGCAGTCGATCTTGTGGTAGCTGAAGGGAAAGATCCCACGCTGATTGCGCCATTTAAAGGCAACATGGATATTGATGCCTTGCGACGGCTGATTGTCGAGGTGGGGCCTGAAAACATTCCCTTAGGGGCGACAACTGTCACTAATAACGCGACTGGTGGCCAGCCAGTTTCGATGGAAAACATCAGGGCTACTAGGGATGTGCTACATGAATTTGGCATCCCGCTGTTTATTGACTGCGCCAGATTTGCGGAAAACGCTTGGTTTATCAAACAACGTGAGCCTGGCTACGCTGATCGAACGCTGGAATCTATTGCTCAGGAGATGTTTTCGCTTGCTGATGGCTGCTGGATGTCTGCAAAAAAGGACGCCCTAGTAAATATTGGCGGCTTCCTTGCGCTCAACGATGATGACTTGGCCGCTAAATGCCAGGCGATTTTGGTGTTGGGTGAAGGCTTTCCTACGTATGGGGGGCTTGCAGGTCGAGACTTGGAGGCGATTGCTCAAGGACTAACAGAGGTGCTCGACGAAGAGTACATGCGTTACAGAATTCGCTCTGTGGAGTTTATTGCAGAGCGCCTAGTCGAAGCCGGGGTTCCAATATTTGAGCCAGCTGGTGGTCATGCAATCTACCTGGATGCAAAGCGGTTCTTGCCTCACATTCTGCCAGAGCAACTGCCAGGGCAGGCCTTGTCAGTGGCGTTGTACTTGGAAGGTGGCGTCAGATCTGTGGAAATTGGGTCTGTCATGTTTGGAAAATGGGGGGCTGACGGCAAGTTTGTTGGCGCTCCAAATGAGTTGGTTCGCCTTGCTATTCCGCGTCGCGTCTATACTCAAAGCCACATGGAATATCTGGTCGAGGTCATCATCGAGGTCTATAAAAAGAGAGAGACCATTGGTGGCATCCGCTTTGACAAAGAGACCCCGATTTTGAGGCACTTTACTTCCACATTCT
>DUVQ01000210.1 GCA_012840965.1 Oligoflexales bacterium
ACTTGACCAACAAAGGCTTTTTACCACAAGAGCCCACCTCGGCGCTGGTGACCCAGTTGTTTGAAGAAGGTCACACTCCCATGGCTATCAATGGCCCCTGGTTTATTGGGGAATTGTCACCGGACCTACCCTACTCGGTTCACCCAATACCAAGCGTCTCGAAAACTGGGCTACCTTCCACGCCGTTTTTGACTGTGGAAGGGGCCTTGGTGTCATCCAAGTCCAACAACATGGAAGGGGCGATAAAACTTGCACGTTTCCTGGCCGTAGAAGGCGCAGCTCCCAGATTATCAGTTGCAAAACAAGCGGTTGCATATAAACAGGCGTTTGAGACTGCAGAGGCAATCGACCCAATAGTCAAACAGTTCGCCGCCATGGTCGAATCAACTGTTCCAATGCCAAACGTTCCAGTGATGCGAGCAGTCTGGGAACCTGGATCCAGGGCGCTAAGAGCGGTTCTTAGAGGTGCCACCACCCCCGAGGCGGCGCTAAAGTCTGCTGACCAGCAGATCTCGATTGCCACCCGCCCTGCCCCTTCGGCAGCCAACCCCATGCCCTTACTTCTGGGCTTGGCGGTGCTTGCGATTGGCGCCTTGATTTGGGCGGCCAAGCGCATGCGTTCTGGCGATGTTTGGATGCAGATGAAGTCCGCCAAACACGCCTATTTGTTCTTGGCACCAGCCGCAGTCGCAACGGCCGTACTAGTTTTCGTTCCCTTCACCGTTGGAACGGCGGTGGCGCTGTTTTCCCACCACCAAGGGACGTTCACCTATGTTGGTTTTGCAAACTTCATCAACATCCTCGGAAGCACTGACTACGCGGTAACTGACCCGCTGTCGTTTTGGTTCACCTTGGCGGTAACGATTATGTGGACGGTGGTTAACGTGTTTTTGCATGTAACCATAGGTGTTGCCTTGGCCTTGGTGCTGCGCCATCCCTGGATGAAGCTTAGGGGCGTCTATCGAGCGCTGCTGATTGTGCCTTGGGCGGTCCCAAACTACATCACCGCCCTTATCTGGAAAGGGATGTTTCACAAGCAGTTTGGCGCCATAAACGGGCTTTTGGCCGCCATTGGCCTTGAACCAGTTTCATGGTTTTCCCACTTCTGGACTTCCTTTGCGGCCAACGTGACCACTAACACCTGGCTTGGATTCCCGTTCATGATGGTCGTGACTTTAGGCGCACTTCAGTCAATCCCGGCAGAACTGGAAGAGGCCGCTGAAGTAGATGGGGCCAGCCCAGTCCAGCGTTTCTTCGCGGTCACCTTACCAATGTTAAAGCCAGCACTGCTGCCCGCCGTCATTTTGGGCGGAGTCTGGACCTTTAACATGTTCAACATCATCTTCCTAGTATCAGGGGGCGAGCCTGATGGAGCGACAGAAATCCTAATCTCCGAGGCATATCGTTGGGCATTTACCCGCCAAGAGCAGTACGGTTATGCCGCAGCTTACGCCACCTTAATCTTTTTATTCCTCCTGGCTTGGAGCATGGCCTCAAGCCGCATCCAAAGGAGGTCTGCATGAAACCAAAACTAATGAAAATTATTGGCTGGAACCTGCTTATGATTGCCGCCTGCGCGATTACCCTTTACCCGGTTTTGTGGGTAATCAAAATGGCGCTGACCCCGTCGCAGGCGTTCAGTCTGTCACCAAATCCTTTCCCAGACACCGTCAGCCTGTCCAATTTCAAGGACCTCTTCTTTGCCAAGGACTTGGCTGGTAATTGGCTGTTTGGGCACTGGCTGTTTAACTCGGTTGTTGTTTCCGTGGCTACCACCGCCCTTGGGGTCACATTCGCAACAACTGCTGCATACGCCTTTTCACGCTTTGTCTTTCCTGGCCGCAAAATTGGAATGACCTTGTTCTTGGTCACCCAAATGTTTCCAGGAGTTGTGATGGCGATTCCCTTGTACCTGCTGCTTGATACCATGGGCCTGCTTGATAGCATGGTCGGCCTGACTTTGGTCTATTCCACCACCGCGGTCCCATTCTGTGTCTGGATGATGAAGGGCTATTTCGACACCATCCCCAAGGACCTTGAGGAGGCCGCCATCATGGACGGAGCCGGTCGCTGGACGATTTTCGCCAAGGTTATTCTGCCGTTGGCCCGCCCTGCCCTGGTTGTCACCGCACTTTTTTCCTTCATGACGGCATGGAACGAATTCATCTTGGCCGCCACCTTCTTGTCAAACGAGACCTCATTTACCCTCCCAGTAGCACTGCAAAGATACGTCGGCGACTATTCAACCGAATGGGGCCGTTTTGCAGCAGGCGCGATAGTGGTCAGCGTCCCAGTAATGGCCTTGTTCTTTGCCTTACAGCGACATTTGGTCGGCGGCCTCACCGCAGGCGGGGTAAAGGGTTAGCCCCCAGCCATTTAAAGTTTGGACTGTGGCCTTAGTTAGCCAAGGGGCTTCAAAAACAACTAGAAATGATGTAGCCTTACCCAACGTTTGACCACAAAGCAGCCCGTTGGGATTTCCAACGATGTGTGCGTGGTTTATTGCTCAAGTTTAAAGGAGGGGTTTATGAAGATTCTCAAGAGCGTGCTTTTCATTTCCGCTTTTTGCCTGTTAGCTGCACCGATCTATGCACAGGGAAAAGGTGACGCTGCACCAAAAAAGGGTGAACCTGCACCAGGAAAGGGGGCTATCATCAAGACCTTGTCCGCCGACCAATTGATGGAAATCTTAGCCAAAGAGGGTCTAGTACCAGAAAGGGCTAAAGAGACCGTTATCCGTGTCAAGATGGACCAGATACGAGTGCTATTCTTTGTTTCCGACAGCAAAGAAAACATCCAGGCATATGCCGGTTTTGAAAGTGACAACACAACGTGTGCAAAGGTCAATCAATGGAACGCGGACAAACGCTTTTCCAGGGCCTATCTTGACGATGATGATGACCCCGTCATTGAATTGGACCTCGATCTTGAAGGAGGAATCACACAAGAGCGCTTGATTGACTTCATAACCACAGTCCGCCACTCCGTGGCAGGGTTCAGAAAGCATATTTACGACTAGGTTTGTGCGCCCAAAATATCCGTCAATTGCTGAAAGCGCTTCGGTGGCCTAATTTCCCCACTAGACATCAATCCGGCATTTCTATCAATATGGCCTTTTTAGAGTTGCAAATTCAATTAATCAGTATACGATTAAGTTCTCTTCAACTCAGGAGTTACAAAAGAAGATGAGCGACAATCCAAAGATTTTAAATTCCATAACTAGGGATGAGCTGTTTGATGTGCTTGCTCGGGAAGGCTTTGTTCCAGAGAAGCGTAAAGATCGTGGTGTTGGTACCAAAATGAATCAGATAAATGTGTTATTCCCTGTCTCGGAAAGTCAGAAAAACATTCTGGCATACGCTGGGTTTAAGAGTGATGACACATCTTTCGCAAAGGTCAATCAATGGAACGCGGACAAACGCTTTTCCAGGGCCTATCTTGACGATGATGATGACCCCGTCATTGAGTTGGACCTCGATCTTGAAGGCGGAATTGCACGAGAGCGCTTGATTGACTTCATAACCACAGTCCGTCTCTCCGTAGCAGGGTTTAGAAATCATATTTACGACTAGGTCGTTCTGAGTTTTTGTACACAGTCCGCAACGGGCTTAAAAGCTGTTATTTCTGGAGCATTTGCATCAGTTACGTTGCAAACATGTCGTTTACTAGTGTAAGGTGTTGTCTGGTTTGGTCTGGGAGTTGAATCTAAAAATGCCCAATAAAACAATAATTTCATTGAGCCTCAGCATTTTGATGGCCACTTGGATGGTGGCTTGTGGGTCTGGCAAAAGTACACCGGACACAGTCACGGATACCATTGGCGAGTTGGACACGCCGGCGGATGATCTGGATACATCTGTGGATGGTGACGATGGTTTTGATACACCTGCTGACGATGTCGACGATCTGGATGTTTCAACTGATGATGGTGATGACGCCGAGACGCCGGAACAAGACATCAGCGAAGTAGACACTCCAGATGAGCCTGAAGAATTCCAGTGGGCTGGCGGTTGCGAAGAGCGAACCACAGGCGTTGCTTGGACTGTCCCTGAGTCTGCAGAACTGGAAGAAGACGGGGGGCCTTTTATAAGAAAACCCTTTGTACAGTCAAACTATCTCGACACGGCCACAATAGTTTGGAAAATGGCTGAAGACACTGAACAGGAAGCATGCGTTGACTTTAGTTGGGATGGTGGCAGCCAGACGGTGTGCGACACGACCGCGTTAAAAAACCAATATGAAATCCGGGTAGATGGCCTTCCTGCGAACGCTGAGATCACCTATCAAGTGACTGTGGGCGAAGTAAAAACTGACGAATCGATGTTCAGGACCATGCCCAACCGCCCAGTTCCCATGAAATTTGCCGTCATAGCCGACGCTCACAACAACGCCGACGCCTTGCGCCGTTTTTCCCTCCAGGCTTTGGAAGAAGGCGTTGATTTTGTGATTAGTAATGGGGACTTGGCACACAATGGCCTTCCGGAAGAATATGACTTATATCTTAAGGGGTTAGCCCCACTAGGCGCCCAAATGAATGTCTGGTCAATACTTGGAAACCACGACGATAAACATCACAAAGGATACCTTGATGCCTTTGTGCTGCCTCAGGATGAACAGGATGATTTTGATAGGGGCGAATTTTGGTGGGACGCTAGGTTTGGCAACGTCTGGATTGGTGGAGGATGGATTGGAGGATTCTACATTTCATTCCCGGATTCGGAATTTGGGCAAGTTGGTTGGTACAGACAGCAGTTTGCAAAAAACCACTTCCAAACGGCTAAATGGAGGCTGTTTTTCATTCACCAGCCACCGTACACGCTGGAGTGGAATGAAGAATGCGATTACCACGGCGAGGCTTGCCTACAAGCTACGATGATACCTTTGCTGAAGGAATTCGGGATCCAAGCCAGTTTCCATGGGCACATGCATGGCATCGAGTACGGCCAGGCCGACGGATTGTGGACCTTTATCGCTGGTGGGCTTGGCGGAGGACTGGATGGGATGCGGGAGGAAGTTTGCCAACCATATGAAGGATTCCCAGATCCTTGGTACCGCAGGTACGGATTTCACAACTACCTGATTATTGAAACAGGGTGTGATGTGATGACCATCAGGTACATGGATCTTGATGGCGGCGAACTGTCTCGTATAGTGCTAGATGACAAAGCTGAACTGATAGAACACACTATCCATGAAGTACCTGAGCCCCGATAGGCAATGAATCTCAAGAGTTCCAACATGCGCACTTGCCTCATAATTGGTGGCCGCGGGTTTGTCGGCTCGGCGATTGCTTCGGCTGCCTCTGAAGCTGGCTGGGTGGTAAGCATAGCTGATCGCCAAACCTACAACTCTTACCTTGGGCAAGAATTTGACCTGATCATAAACGCCAATGGTAACGCCAAAAAGTACCTGGCCAATCAAAACCCACATGCCGACTTTGAAGCCAGCCTACGTTCTGTAGCTTTGTCACTAAATGATTTCCAGTGCCAAAAATACATTTACATATCCACGGTAGACGTCTATGAAGACACCACCAGCGAATTGACCACGCTTGAATCCGCGCAAATTAACCTAATGAACTTAGACACCTACGGCTTTCACAAACGTTTAGCTGAGCTTGTAGTAATGCGCAAGGCCAAGAGCTGGCATATATTTAGGCTTGGACAGATGGTGGGGCCAGGGCTGGTTAAAGGGCCAATATTCGACCTTATAACAGGGCACCCCATCCGAATTACACTGGATTCAGAATTTCCGTTTTTAAACACAAAATCAATGGCTAACGCGGTCATGCAACTGAATGAACGCGCCCCTGACAACCAGATATTTAACGTCTGTGGTGTCGAAAGCGTAGCTTTCAGGCAGTTGACCGAGCATTTTCCGTATTTACAAGCTACAATCAGCCACGCGGCCCAGCGCCAGGTTTATAAAATAAACACCGACAAGGCCCTGGCATTTTGTGATTTGCCACACTCACAAGATGAAATCGCGAGTTTTTTGTTGCAAAAGGCTTGATGCGGTAGTACGGAAAAGTGCGTGAACCCAAAGTCAGTATAATCGTTGCCGCCATGAATGAAGCGGATACGATATCTCTGTGTATTAACAGGATTTTGGCGGTCTTTCACGACGATTGCGAGATCCTGGTAGTGACAGGCGGAACTGACGCAACTGCAGACATTGTGGCCGATATTAGCCTTAAACATCCAAATGTTAGACTGATTCAAAATGCAAATGATCGCGGTAAAGGTCACGCCATAAAAGTCGGTATCAGCCATGCAAAGGCGCCCATACACGCTCAGATTGATGCCGACCTTCAGTTCATGCCAGAGGAATTGCCTAGGCTGATTCAGCCTATTGAAAACGGCCAGGCCCATGTGGTGCTTGGAAGCAGGTTTACACGAGGCTCCAAAAGGCTGCCAGGCAGTACCCCGTTCATTAGAACGCTTGGTAATAAAGCGGTCAGCGCCTTTGCCTCGGTGCTGTTTTTACAACGCATGACCGATGTTCAAGCTGGTATGAAGGCCTGGAGCGCAGATGCCATTGAAATAATTCAGTTGGCGTCGGACAACTACTCCTACGAGGTTGAAATTCCTGCAAAGGGGCTGCTAAAAGGGCTGAAAGTTGTTGATATGCCAATAACAACTGACAGTCGCCAAGGTGGGGTAACCAATGTACAGGTTTTTAAGGCTGGCTTGGCCTTGTTACGTGATATAACAGCGTTTAGGCTTGGAATTAAATAGGAATCACATGCGAATTTTGGTAACTGGTGCTGCAGGTTTTGTTGGTTCGGTGCTGTGCCCGATGCTTCTGCGCGAAGGCCATCAGGTGACTGCCTTCGATGCGCTGCTTTATGGAGGACAAGGGTTGCTGGGGCCTTTTCAGCATGAAAATTTCCGCTTTATCAAAGGCGACGTCAGAGCATCGGCGGAAGTTGAAAACGCGGTTCAGGAGGCAGACGCAGTCATACATCTGGCGGCGATTGTTGGATTTCCAGCGTGCCGCAAGCATCCGGAATTGGCCAAAGAAACCAATGTGATTGGCACAAAGAACGTTGTTGACTCTTTATCCTCGAACCAACTCCTGGTCTACGCGTCAAGTGGCAGCAATTACGGAGTCGTGGAAGACTGTTGTACCGAGGAAAGCCCTTTAAATCCTGTCTCTTTGTACGCTATCACCAAGGCTGAAGGCGAAAAGCTGTCACTGTCTCATAAAAACGCTGTGGCATTGCGTTTTGCTACTGGCTTTGGGATTTCGCCTCGAATGCGGTTTGACCTATTGGTAAACGATTTTGTACGCCAAGCCATAGTTGATAAGCAGCTAATAGTTTACGAGCGGCACTTTCGCAGGACCTTTATAGCTGTCCAGGATATGGCCAGAGCCATTATTTTTGCCCTGAACAATGCCGAAAAGATGCTGTCACAGCCCTTTAATGTGGGGCATGAATCGCTAAACCTGACCAAAGAAGACATCGCTTTGAAAATTCGCGAAAAGGTCCCGTTTTTCCTGCATTTTGCAGATATTGGACACGACGAAGACAAACGAGACTATGAGGTCTCCTATCAAAAGATTCGCCAGGTTGGCTTTGAAACTCAGACCACGATTGACAAGGGGTTGAATGACTTGATCAGGGTTATGGATCTGTTCCAGGAGGCTTGGTGGCCGTTGAAATGAATGAAACAACCAAAGTGGCTGTCCTTGGTGGAGGCGGCTTTGTTGGGCGCCACGTTGTTGAAATTTTGCGTGCGCGTGGGATTGAGCCAGTAGTTCCCAGAACGGCGCAAGGCTGGGACTTTCGTGACCCGACAAACACGGCGCGCTTCTTTGATGCAAACAAGCCTGAAATCGTAATTAACTGTGCGGCCCACCAAGGCGGGTTGGCGTACCAGCGCATTCATCCAGCCCAAATTTACCGTGACAACATGTTGATGGGCCTGAACACGCTGCATGAGGCTTGGCGCTGTGGGGCCCGCAAGTATGTGAATGTGGTCGCGGCGTGCTCATACCCAGGTTATGTGGATGGCATTTTGTCTGAGGACAATTATTGGGACGGGCCTTTGCATGAAACTGTAATCGCCTATGGTTTCACGAAGAAGGCCCAGGTCGTCCAGGGGCAATGCTACAGAAGGGAGCATGGTTTTAAATCGGTTCATTTGATAATGACCAACCTGTACGGCCCCCACGAGCACTTTCATCCGGATCGTTCGCACGGATTGGCTGCGCTGCTGCGTAAGTTTGTTGAGGCGAAACGAGATGGCTCGCCAAACGTTGTGGTGTGGGGTACTGGAAAGCCTGTGCGTGAGTGGCTCTTTGTAAAGGATGCTGCCCAGGCGATAGTGGCAGCTGCTGATTGCTATGAGGGCGAAGAGCCGCTAAACGTCAGTCTCGCTGGTGGCTTGACAATCACAGAACTAGCGCAACTTATTAAAGAAATCGTTGGATATAAAGGGGAGATCATCTACGACTTGGACAAACCTGATGGAGCGATGGTCAAAACCTTTACAAATGATCGAATCAAGAAAGCCCTGGGTTGGACACCACAAACAACCATGAAAGATGGCATCTCCATGACTTTACAGTGGTTGCTGGAAAATTGGGAATCAGCTACAGCAAAATAAGAAGTGGCTAGCCTTGGCTGAAGCCTAGGCTTCAGTCTCGGTTGTAATCTCGCAGCTTGTCACAATCGATAAACTGGGCGCCGGCAGGATTTTTGAATGGCGAACCACAATACTCGAACAAGCTCGCTATGTCCTCGGAGCGCATGACATCTGGGCCGGCCTGAGGATGGAAGCCGTTGCGTCTGAATGAATAGGTGCCATCTTCCACAGAAGGATCCCACATATTCCACCTTGGATAATCGGCATATGAGGCTAGGGTACTTAAATGATACGCCTGGATCTTACGCGCCTCTTCGACGGTCAAAGGCAAGCCAACCGCCGCGCTGCGCAATAAATAAAGCGCAATATCACGTTCCCATTCAGCCTTTTTCCAACCTGGTTCTTCGCTATTGGGGTCCTGATAACGCTCGCCCCTGATAATAAGGCCCCTCACAAGGTCATATGCCACTTGGTTATGGCCTGTAGTCAAGGCCAGCAAAGCTGCAACTTGGTGGAAATTATCGATAATGGCATAGTTGAAGTAATGCCCAGTAGCCGCAATTAAATCAAAGGCGCTACCCTGCCCCGTTTCGCAATCCTGGTCCCTAGTATCCCCGTATGCCAACAAGGCAGTGGCCAAACGAGCATCACACTCACTATCCGGAATAAGAGCAACGTAGGTCGCAAGGGAAGCCAAATCCGGAATAGCGTCCGGGTTATCAATATCCTTGGGAATTATGATTTCACCCTGCGCATTCTTGCTCCTGATTATCCATTCGTTATCAACGATATCCTTGGTCCCTTTGATTATCAGCGCCAAAGCCTCAGTGGCAACTTCCCGCAGTGTTTCGTCTTCTGTAAGCTCAATAATATAAGGCAACCAAGCCGCGACACGATAAATGTAGGGCAGGTCATCTTTGCTTCGTTTATTGGTTACCCACGTTGGCCCCCAAAGCGGCTGGTTTTCATACAGGAAACGGTCGGCGTTCCAACCTTCATATGAGGTAAACCATTCGTCATATTCAACCCACTTTTCCTTTTCAGGGGCCCATGGAATGTGGCTTTGGTGGGCCAAGGCCGGGGCGATATTTCTGGCAAAAAGCCAATCAACTTCGTCGTTTTCATCGTACACCATGCCCTTTTGTAGAGCTATGAAGGACTTGGTGTACTGTTCGGCGACGTAGCGAATCCCCTCGTCATCAGGGTTTTCCAGGTGAGCAACCAAGGCATTAATCAAAACAATACCGGTTGGTTCGACATTGTTGTGGCTACCACCATCGGCCTTACTGGCCCTGAACGTGACCTTGTTCCCCTCCTTGACGGCCACAAAGTCATGCCACCAAATCAGATAGTCAGGTTTTCCAGTGACAGCATCCACGCCAGCGCTTGTCTCAGCGGCCCACTTGAAGTAGTCGACATCCTTATAGAACTTGACCATCGCATCAGTAAAGGAATCGATTTCTTCCTGTGGGATAGGGTCAGCATCATCTTCACGCTCAAGTTTGAAAGGCAAAGATCGAGGAAGCCCTCCTGGGGTGGTAATTACTTCCACGTCAAATGGGTCTTCCTGGTCCGTGGCGGTATCATCGTCTGCAACATCGCCCAGGCAGTCCTCTTGGTCGCAGGCATCATCAGCATCATCAATGCTTTCCCCATCATCTTGGGTCACATCTTGCTCTGGCTCTGAAGTGTCGGGCACATCGGGATCGGCAGTATCCGGCACATCGGGATCGGTTTGATCTGGGAGATCCCCCCTATCATCAACCACAGCGTCTTTATCAGGCGTGTCAGAATCCGAACAGCCGGCCAAACCTTGGACAGCAACGAATAAAACTGCCAACATCGTGTAAGAAAACAGCCTCACAATTCCCTCCCAAGTAAACAACCAAGCGGGCACTCCAGCCAAGCGGGCACGCCAACCAAGCGGGCACTCCAAGCAAGCAGGCACCCCAGACTTCTGGCCCCCCAAAAAATCTCATGGATTATACGCTAACTGTCAATCTTTCGGTCGAAAACCGTTATCCAAAAAAATGCTGCTCTAGGCTTTGCCATAAAGCGCCTAAGATTGTATTGTTCGTGTGTTTGTAAGTTGGGCTTGGAGACAATGAAAAGAACATTCACGATAATCACAGTGCTGGTCGTAAGCTTTTCTTTAACCAGCTGTGAATTGCTGACCAACATAATTGAGGGGGGTGACGGGGCCACATGGGCTGCGCCTTTGGTCGACTTACCTGACGCCAAGGCCAAGCTGGTCGCTTACCCAACTGTCCAACAAATCGGCTCATGGGCATGTGACCGATATCTCGGCACCTTGGCATGCGGCCTAATCCCGTATTACAGACACACGCCGTTATCTCAGATGCAGTTTCAGTTCTCGCTGACGTTTCAGATATCCAACCCAAATCAACTTCCAGTCCCCACGACCGAGCTATTAGTGGCTCTACACCTATGGCCCAACCTGGACTTACCAAATTCCCATCTAGCAGGCATATGCACAACGCTATGCGAACCAGGCACGGCAGACTGCCCGATTCCACCAGGAGGCGCCTGCGTAGACCGCTATGACGACGTCAGCGACCTAAACACTCTATTGGCAGCAGGCATCAGAGGCGCCCTAATCCTGATCATGGAGGCCATAAACGGCCAACCAGTAGGCGGCCAATGGGAAGCCTGGACCATCCCCCCATCTGAAACGGTCGACCTGACCTTCACGTTCAGCATCGGCATAGAAAAGCTGGCGCAGTTAATCTACGCAATGATCACCCAAGAAGTCCTGGTCGACTTATTAAGAGGCGGCAAGGACGGCTTCGACATCCCCTACGCCATAGCCGGCAAACTATGGTTCCAAGTCCCCTACCTAGGCCGAGTAGCCATAGGAATAGGCCCCTTCGGCGACGCCAACCGCCCCCTGCACTGGCACATTGGGTGGTAGACTAGTGAAGGGACTGGACCAACAAAAGGAGGAATCATGAGCTGGTATCTCAAAGTTTTGAAGAAGTACGCTGAATTTAACGGCAGAGCGCGGCGAAAAGAATTCTGGATGTTCGTTTTATTCAACGCGGTTTTCACAGCACTTGCAGCAGTGTTTGATAACGTCTTTAACACAAAAACAACGGGTTACTCGTACGGAGTTTTTGAGACCCTCTATTTAATCGGGGTTTTCATTCCATCTTTAGCCGTCACTGTAAGGCGGCTACATGACATAGGAAAAAGCGGATGGATGATTCTAATAGTTTTGATTCCAATAATCGGGGTAATTTGGATGCTGGTGTTAATGGCCTCAGCCGGCAAACCCGGAGAAAACCAATACGGACCAAACCCTAAAGAAGTAGATGCCCAGATAATGAGAACCGGCTCCAGCACCAGATACTAGTAACGGAATTTTCAGATGCACCGCGATTTGTAACAGGATTTATTTACTACCCCCAATTTGTAATGAAAATTCCACACAAACCCACATTTGTAATAGAATTTCGGCATTCGTAACGAATTTTCAGAAGAATACGTGTTTTTAGAGACTAGTCACTCCAAATCGACTTTGCACACCTTCAATCTATTCATCCGCCTATGCCTGCAAAACGAAGGCAAACTATCATCCGCCAGGCGCAAATCACACTTCGCATCGCTCTCCGACGACGAAATCGCCCGCATGGAAGCCGCGGTCAGGGCCAACTACTGCAAAGCTGGCGCCTGACGCAGGCAACTACTTCGAATATCGGCGGTGGTGTTCTCTTTGGCGGCGCTCTATTTCTTTGGGGCTTTCGCCGGCTTTGGCTGCTACTTCTGGCAGCATTTCTGAGGCCTTTTTGTATAGGTCTACTTCGTAGGAACCGATTAAAAATGACCATTGACGGCGACCTAGGAGGGCTTCTAGGACTTTGACTGCTTCTGCTGGGCGGTCGAGGTTTATCAATAGGTGTGCCTTGGCCATCATGGCATCGTTGGATAGGCCGTGGGCGGGGAAATCTGTGATTATTTGGTCGTATAGATCCAGGGCCAATTGTGAGTCGGGGTCAGTCGCAACTAGTAGCTCGGCGGCGGTGTAAAGCACGTTTGCCTTGGCTTGGCCATCTGGACGAATTTCGTTGGCAAATCGCATTAGTTCGTTTGCGGTTTGGGCTTGGCCATTGTTGGGAAGCAAGAGGTCTGTGATCCAGGTGACGGCCTGCCTGGCGGCTGGTTCGTCTGGGAAGGTGCGCACCAGCTCTTTGAATACCGGTATGGCGTTTAATGAATCGTTTTCGGCAACCCAGCGGGCCAGGTGCAGCATCGCGACTGATGAATCCAGTGGGCTGTCAGCACATTCCTTGGCGATTTGACGGTAGGTTTCAAGGGCCTGGTCGTTTAAGCCAAGGCCGGCCTGAGACCTGGCCAAGGCCACTTTGACTGGGCATATTTCGCAAGCTCCGGTGGCGACTGCCAAAAGCTTGGAGGACTGAGCTATTGCCTCGCCGTAGCGCCCAAGCGCGGCGTCAGTTTCAAGTTGGACAAGGTCCTTGGTAAAGGCCTGTCGTCTGGCGTCTGGGCCCTGGCACCCAACGGCCAATAATATGGGCACAATTAGCAGATATCCTAAGGAACAACGGGTCATTTATTGTCCAAAAACGACAGGGGATCCAGCTGTTGGTCGGCCGGGCCAATGGTGCTGTCCATTAACACGTGCAGCCTAGCCTGGGCAGCATTCAAGATTTCCCGGGCTTGATTTAACAGGGCCACAGCCTTTTCATAATCCTGCAAAGCCTCTGCCAGGGGCAAATTACCTGGCTCCAGGCGCTCCACCAACTCAGTCAGTTCCTGCAACAGCTCTTCAAAAGCCGGTTCTTTAGCATTTTCAACAACTTCAGGTTGCAGCTCGAAAATATCCTGGTCAACCACTGGTTACCTCCAGCCAACGGGCCAAATACTTATCGTTCAAAAAGCACGATCCGTTGCTAGGTTACCCCATAAAACAACTTTTGTGGCTAGATTCGTTGCCTAAAATCGTCAGGCGGGGAATTTGGACGCAATCACTGGACTTGACAATAAGTCCAG
>DUVQ01000211.1 GCA_012840965.1 Oligoflexales bacterium
GGAGGCAGGGACGGGGACAGGGACAGGAGGCAGGGGCAGGGACAGGGACAGGGACAGGGACGGGGACAGGAGGTTACCAATCTTCGGTGGGCCAGGGGTGGAAGACACAATTAACGTCGTATCCGCAAGCCATTGTCTTTGGTGGACAGTCTCTAGGGCAGCCAATTGCACTTTCAGTTCTTAAGGGATGCAACTCACAAGTGCCGTTTCCACAGGAACGTACGCTGACCTTAGCCTTACAAACTTTACTATTTCCTTCCTCCTCCGAACACTCCCACAACCCCTGCTCCTCCAAAGGCCAGTCGTAAAAGAAGCAATCAAAAGCGTTTGTACAGGGGGTTCCTTCACCGTTAGGGCCGGTTTTCAAGGCACAGTCAACCGGACAACTTTGAGGGCTCTCACCTGCCACTGGTTCACAGGCCCCGTTACCGCAAGTGTAGGCACCAAATGTAGGTTGGTACTTTCTGTTGGAACAGCGCCAACTGCCACTAATCCTGCAACCTCCATCATTTACCCAGTGTCCGGCGACGCAGTTTTGATCCCCTTCTCCCTTATCGCCAGTACCACAGCTGGTGGTTCTGCGGTCATCATCAACGCACTCGTCGGGGTCATCACATATGTCACTGACCCACTGGCCTTCGACACAGACCGAGTTCGTACGACCTCGATTATTTAAACCACAGGAGATGATGCCATCATCACCATCTACGCAAACGTCTGGGTCCACACACGGGCCCTCTTCGAATTGCCCGTCAATACAGGCAATCTCGATCATGCCTCTGTAATTTAATCCGCAGGGAGTGTAGTTACTTAGACCATCTTGGCAAATATCTGGGTCAATGCAGTCTCCCTGGTTAACCCAATGATCATCGATACATCGCTGCTTTTGAATGCCACGTGCATTGAGGCCACATGCAATCTCCCGATGCTCATCCCCTTTACATAGGATCGTGACATCACCTGGGTCGGTATCAGGGTCTGGGGCAATATCGGCATCTGGTTTTGTTGAGTCAGGCCTATCAACATCGGAATCCGGTCGGGGAGTCAAATCTCCTTCATCCAGAATGTCTCGGTCGCCAACAGCATCCATGTCATCTTTGGCCAAATCCATATTGGCAGGCACATCAAAGTTTAGAGATGGGCCCAAATTCCCCTCGCAGGCAACAAAAGCCACCAACAAAAAAAGCAAAAACCATGTCCTCACCATCAACCTCCCCTGCTGCATAAGGCTCAATACAGACCAAGCAGTTGATCTTAAGGAAACATTGCAGTTAAAACAATAAAGCATCCAACTCCCGTTAATCAAAGGGCAATCCACCGCTAAACCCCCGCCCCCCGTCCCTGCCCCCGCCCCCTGCCCCTGCCTCCTGTCCCTGGCCCCCGCCCTTGCCCCGCTCCCTCAGTTAGAGTAAATTGCCGCTGACTTGGTACCTTAGGTTTATGGGGGCACAATGAAACGACTGCTGGTTCTAGTCTCTGTTCTTTTGCTGGCCACACCTGCAATGGCAGATGAGGGCATGTGGCTTTTTAATGATTTTCCATCCGCTGAGGTCGAGCGTCTTTATGGCTTTTCACCTTCAAAAAAGTGGCTTGAGGGTGTGCAAAAAGCCTCTGTGAGGCTGGCTGGAGGGTGTTCTGGGTCATTTGTGTCTGCGAATGGGCTGGTCTTGACCAACCATCACTGTGCGGCAGGCTGTATCCAGCAGCTCTCTAACGCTGAACGAAATCTTTTGGCTAACGGCTTTGTGGCATCAAAACTGGCTGACGAGATCAGCTGTCCTGCAATCGAGTTAAACCAGTTGTTGGAGATTACAGATGTGACCGAAAAGGTCCTGAAGGCGGGTGCCGGCCTAGCTGACGCAGAGTTTATAACGACCATCAAGGGCGAAATGAGCAAGATTGAAACAGAATGCTCGCAAAAGGGGAAATGGCGATGTGATGTTGTGACGCTTTACCAAGGCGGCGCTTATCATTTGTATAAATACAAACGTTATCAAGATGTTAGGCTGGCATTTGCACCCGAACTAGACAGTGCCTTCTTTGGTGGAGACCCAGACAACTTCACCTTCCCAAGATATAACCTGGATGCTGCGCTGATCAGGGCGTACGAAAATGGAAAACCGGCTAAGACACCGAATTATCTTAGGTTTTCAAAAGCTGGAGCAGCTGAAAATGAACTCATTTTTGTAAGCGGCCATCCAGGTTCCACCCAGCGGTTGCTGACTATCAGCCAGCTTGCCTTTCAGCGGGACGTGGCGTTGCCTAACCGCTTGATGTATTTGGCGGAATTGCGAGGGCTGCTTACCGAATTTGGACGCCGTGGCGAAGAACAGGCCCGTATTGCATCCGGGCAGCTTTTTTGGGTTGAAAATGCCTTTAAAGCGTTGAAAGGTCGTTTTGAGGCTCTGCTTGACGCCGACCAATTTGGCAAGAAAATTGCCCAAGAACAGGACATGAGATCGAAGGCCGGACAGGAGGCTTGGGAGACCATAGACCACGCAGTTAAAGCTTCCAGGGACCTTTATGACTCCTACTTGATGATCGAAGCTGGCAGGGCCTTTCCAGGGGACCTGTTTCGGATTGCAAGAACGCTTGTTAGGGGAGCAACCGAAAGGGCAAAGCCAAACGAAGAGCGGTTGCGCGAGTTTTCCGAGGCAGGCTTGCCAACTTTGGAGCAAAGGCTGTTTTCAAAGGCGCCTATCTATCCGGATTTAGAGCAGATTCTATTGGAGTTTGGGCTGACAAAACTGCGTGAAACCTTGGGCACTGATCACCCAACTGTTAAAAAGATCCTTGGTAAGGACTCGCCTGAAAACCTGGCAAGGACGCTGATTCAAAACACAGGACTTGCAGATGTGGACACCAGAAAAGGCCTTTGGGAAGGGGGGCAAGCCGCCATTGACAGCTCCCTGGACCCAATGATTTTGTTTGCGCGCCTGATTGATGATGACGCCCGTGACTTTCGAAAAACCTACGAAAATGTGGTCGAAGCCCCAATATTGAAAGCGTCCGAAACAATTGCTAAAGCCAGATTTTCACATGCCACGGAAAAGCTTTATCCAGATGCAACTTTTACCTTGCGCATGACGTACGGAACAGTAAAAGGCTATGAAGAACGGGGGGCTTTCATTCACCCGATTACCACTGTTGATGGTTTGTATGAAAGGGCTACTGGAAAAGCCCCTTATGCCCTACCCCGAAGCTGGATCGAGTCCAAGGATAGCCTAGATATGAAAACGCCCATGAATTTCGCTAGTACCTGCGATATCATTGGGGGAAACTCTGGTAGTCCGGTAGTAAATAAGAATGGCCAAGTGGTTGGGCTTATTTTTGATGGAAACATTCAAAGCCTTGGTGGTGACTACTGGTTTGATGAATCTGTAAATAGAGCTGTGGCTGTGGCAAGCCCCATTTTTTTGGAGGCCTTACAAAAGGTTTATAAGGCGGATAGGCTGCTTAAGGAACTCACCAAGTAAGCAAGCAGTCGATGGAGTGTGATGCAGGAACTTTTTGCTGATGACAAACCTACCAGGGCGTTTTTGGTAGCGGTCCAACTGCCTGATGTGGCCGACAACAAGTTTCAGGCGAGTGTCGCGGAGTTTGGCAGACTGGTGACTACACTTGGGATGGAGGTAGTCGGAGTTGAAAGCCAAAAGCGCCCAAGCTTTGATGCCGCTACCTATGTTGGATCAGGCAAGGTTCTGGAAATCAAGGACAAGTTGGAATTTGACGAGTTGGATCATCCCGACGATAACTATCTGGTGGCTGTGAACAACGACATCACTCCATTTCAGGCAAGGGCCTTGTCAGACGCCTTGGGCTTTCCTGTTTTGGATCGGACCGGGGTAATTCTTGAGATTTTCCACCGACACGCCCACAGTCCCCAAGCAAAAGCGCAGGTCGAATTGGTCCGTTTAGCCTATATCACCCCCAGGATTCGCGAGCTGCGCAAGGGGATGACATACAAGCAAAGAGGCGCGGCCAGAAGCAAAGGAGTTGGCGAAAGATTTGGAGAGTTGGACCGGCGAAGGGTGCGAGACAGAATTACAGAGCTTAAGGCCGAAATTAAAGCCTTTGAAACAAATCAACAGGCCAGACAAAAACGCCGAAAGGATGCTTACAAGGTGGCCTTGGTTGGATACACAAACGCTGGTAAATCAACGTTTATGAGGGCCTTGACTGACAGCGATGTGCTGGTCGCGGACAAGCTGTTCGCCACGCTGGACACGACCGTGCGAATGTTGAGCCCAGCAGTCGAACCAACCATTTTGGTGTCCGACACAGTTGGCTTTTTGAAAGACTTGCCTCATGGCTTGGTGGCATCCTTTAAATCCACTCTTGAAGAGGCTTTGGAGGCTTCATTACTGCTACACATAGTTGATGCTTCGGCTGATGATTTTGATGATCAGCTTAAAACCACTGAACAGGTTTTGGCTGAAATCGAGGCCGGGGATATTCCAACCATTTTAGTGTTCAACAAGGTAGATCTGATAAAGGATCCAACACGTTTGGAGCTTTTGAAAAATTGGCCTGATGCCCTTAAGGTGTCGGCATTTTCTGAACCGGACGTGTCTTTAGTTCATCAAAAAGTCTGCGAGTTCTTTTTTGGTGAAAAAATTGAACGCTGGCTAGTTTTGCGACACGATCAGGGTGCTTTACGTTCAGAACTATATGATAATTGTGAGGTTTTAGAGGAAATCTCTGACCATGATGGCATCAAAATAAGGGTGCTTGGTCATCGTTTTCATATAGAGTCGGCAGCAAAACTTACAGGCGAACAGGTCACTTGAAGGATGGTTCTGTGATAAAACAACTGACCCCCCAATTCAAGAGTTTTGCCAAACTTATCGAGCACTTTTGTCAAAACGACTTGAGTGCTAACTGCGAAATTTCAGCACTACCCTTGGCAAATGGGGAATTACATATTTCAGCAGTCGATAAATCTGTCGGAAAGACCACTAGCATCGCGCTTTTACCTTTTGCTGAAAACGATGCTGAACTGGAACAGACGCCACTTGGATATCTGCCGAAGTTGCAAAGTCAGGACCCGACTGTGAAGGCCTTAGTTCAGGCCATTATTCTTGCGGCTAATCATATTGGAGATGACCCACGATTTTCGGCCTTGAAACTGGTGCACAATGACGCAGGCGCTGGGCACTTGATGGATGCAATCTTGGCCCAAAGAATGGAGATTGGAACCAGCGCTTTTGGGCCGTATGTTTTTGAAAAGGCTGATGAAAAAGTTGGACACAGTTGTATGCTGGAGTTTTTTGATTCTACGAATGAATCCAGGGTTCGTTTTGTGCTGCTGGGGCCAAAGGCGCAACAGGCTAATGAATGGCCTTTGATGCAGGCTCAGGACGAGTTTGAAGGCGTACAAGTTCCGGTGGGGCCTTTTTTGGCTGAAATAACTGTTGTCCCCAAAGAGCGGCAGGCAGAATCGCTGATTCAGGTTGTGCTTTTTTTGTTGGCTAGGTCTGTCGGTCGGATGAAACTTGAGGGACTGTGGAAGGCTCCAATAGTTAAAACGAATAGATTAACAAACCTTGGAAATGCTGACGGGCTTACTGCTGCTTCTGCCGCCAATATGTGGCGACACTTTTTTGTGCCGTTTGAGGCTGAAAGAGACCTTTTGCGTGAACGAAAACCGAGGGATTCATGGGGTCGCATCAGAACCCTGATGTATGGGGAGATTGAGTGCCTTTGGGTGCAACCGATGGATGACGGGCGAAGTCGCTATTTCAGACCGATGACTTGCGATAACACGCTTAAACCACGGGAAAAACCAGCCCTTTGGAAACGGCTTGTAGACTTGGGGACAAAGATTCCAGAGGGGCGATTGAATGAGATTAAAGCGACGCCAGAGCACATTGAGGAAGGATATCCAGAGCTGTTGCTTTCGGATGCAGAGGCAGTGTCTGGTGCTTCTGATTTGGTAAAAAAACGGCTGGCATGGGAAAGGGAAAATGCAGAACTAGGTGATGTTTTGCTGATAATGAAATCTTGCACCCCATTGATCATTGGCGAAGATCTGGATTCGATAAAGCAGGAGCATCTGGATTTGGGTGGAGCGCCTTTTTTGGACCTTGATATTAGACTTCATGGAGCCTTTGATGTCTTGGCCGCCCAAATACGCCAACTGAAAGACATGGTCTTGGCGAAACAATCTGTGAAAGAGGCTGGAATCATTGAAAATGGGGTTGCCTTTGTTGGATATCCGGATGATGGCTCAACAAAGGAAATATCGGAGTGGTTGGCCGCCATCGGGCTTAAATATACGGCACATTGTTTGCCAACCCTGGGGCGAGAGTCGTTGATGGACACGATGCGTTCCAAGTACGTGATCTGTCATCCAGGTTCAGCATGGCGAAAAATAACTGAGCTTGTGTTGGCAGGCGAGCATACTACGATACTTACGCCGCCCCTACCCTATGGATTTAATGGAGTTATAGCGTTTTTACAAAGCATTGCGAAGTCTTCAGGTAGGTCGTTGGAGACCTTGAACCCATTCCTAGATGAGCTCCACAAAGAGTTGTCGCTGGATGTGCCAGCTTCAATGGGCTTGGCCTATGTCACCGATTTTGAAGAGGCTTTGAGGTTGGTTTTGGCGGACGGCAACTTTGGGGTTCCAATGCTGGCAATGCTGAAGGAATTGGGGTTTTCACAAAGGCTTTTCCTGTATCAGCCACCTGATGGACAGCAAGAGGCCGTTGTAAAACAGCTTAAGCGGGCTATGGTCACCGCTCTTGGTGATGACACAAGTGTGATGATCGACTTTTTTGAAGATGTTGGGCAGTTGCGGGATTTGTTACAAAAAGCAGAATCATTCCAAGCGGTTTACTCGCAGATCTCTCTTGACACTAGATTGTACGCCAGTCAAAAGGCCTTCTTTTCCTTTGCAGATCTGGAATGCGGTTTTTGGGGAGCTCATAGGACGGCCAAACGAATACTGGGTCGATGCACATGGGCAGGACCATCGAAATATGGCTCTTATGTTCATATAACGGGTTGGAACAAATGAAAAAGAAGCCCTTAGTAGTAGTCGACAAACAATCTTTGACCATCCCCTTTACAGGGGGATTGTACCTTGCTGTCAATGGAATTAAGGGCTCCAGACTCATTATGGATGGGCCGACCTGTGCTTTTTATAAGGCTGAGTTCATTCAAGGAAACCACCAGATTGTTGCGGACCTACAAAGGCATGCATCGCCACACCGGATAATCCACTCGGAACTTGATGTGCATAGAGTGATTGTTGCAGATGAGGCGTTGGTAACAAGTAAGTTTGATGTGGCCTTGAGTGACCCAGAGACGGAGATACTGTTTTTTTCAGCTATGACGTTTGCTGTGATTATTGGTCGGGATCTGGAACGGATAATGGGGGTAAATACAAGTCGGCCAGAAGTACCAAGGGTCTTGGTTCGGCCTGCGCAGCTTGGAGGGGATTGGATCGGTGGTTATGGGGATACTTTAGCGGCGATTGCTAGGACTATTGAGTTGGGGGGCAGGGGCGGGGACAAGGGCAGGGGCGGAGACAGAGTTGGAATTGTTGGGAATCTGTTTTTGCGCCATGAGGGTGATGGTTTTGCAGATGTTGCCGAGCTTGAAAGGATGGTTGCAGCTCTTGGGGTCAGTACATCATCGATCTGGCTTAGTGGCGGCACCTTAAAGAATTTGGAAAACATTGCTAATTCTGACCTGTTGGTGGCCTTACCGTATGGTCAAGAGGCAGCCAAAATCCTGGGAGAACGTCTTAATATTCCAGTGATTTACCTACCCCTACCCTTTTCATGGACCCATACCGAACGCTTTATAAATGGCCTTGCTGAAGCGTTGGATAGACCGGATCAAGCCAAACAGTTCATCGATTTGGAAAAGCGCAGATGGGCTGCCGAGCTGCTATTTAGGGCCGAGCAAGACCTGCTTGGGACCAATTGGATCGTGATAGATGACCCAGTTAGGATGGAAGGTTGGCAAGAGATTGCACACGATGTTGGAGCGCACCTGTTGGTCGCAGGACTTACCACTAACGCTGCCGGCGATGAAACGGTTCACGCACTGCCTACCTTGCTTGAAACAGTGACGAACGAACACATCGACGTCTTTGTCAGCAACTCGGTTGCCGCCGATTTAGTTCGAAATATTCCAGAACCAAAACCAGCACTTGCGGAGTTCGGCTACCCATGTTTTGGGAGACACCCCATCGCCCCACTGCCCTCCTTTGGCTTTCCAGGAGCTTTGGCCACTATTGAGATCCTATGTCAGGCTAGGCGAGCTGGCCGCAAATAGCCCCCTTAACTAAGATAATTCTTTAAAATAACTCCAAAAAACGCACTTGACTAGCAAGACTTTGTAGCTATTACATCGGAGCAATTCAGTCCAGATTTGGATAGATTGAATTAGGCCCTTAACATAAGATTTAAAAAAGGGGTTTTTAGGAGGAAGGAATGGCGTTAACAGACATCGCAACATTTCGCATACAACACCTGCAGATCTCAGATGAAAATGGAAACCTTGATTCAAAACTTGACCCAAAGCTGTCTAAGGAACAGCTACTGACGATGTACCGCTGGATGGTTCTTGCACGTGAAGCCGATGAGCGGATGCTGAAGCTTCAGCGTCAAGGCCGGATTGGGACGTTTGCGTTGAACTCGGAGCAAGAGGCGGCCCAAGTTGGAGCTGGCCTTGCGATGGGCGACAAAGATTGGCTTGTACCCAGCTTCAGGGAAGGAGCAATTCGGATGATGCGCGGCGTGCCTTTGGTTAATGACCTTCTGTTTTACAACGGCTTTGAGGAATGCTGTTGGATGGCAAAAAGTGTGTTGGTTGTGCCCAAGCCAGAAGAAAGGGCGCCGTTTTAATCCATGGCTCGCTTTTATTGGATTTGAAGGCTGAATTGACCGCGAAATGTTTTGGAATGCCACAGTCGAGGATAGAAAAAGCATTGGCCGGCATCCCTTTACTTCCACAAGTGCTGGCCCCAGCACTTGAACAGGCGATGCTTCAGTATTTTTCCTAGTTAATCGACTGAAAATGTAACCCTTTAATTTGTCATCTGCTTGTTGTGCAAAACTTGCCTGAACTAGGCCTATAGCCAATACTCCGCTCGGCGCAAAATAAACTGCGTCTTTTGAATACTACGAGGAGGTATTGAATGGGTCGAATTGAACGGGACAGTCTTGGTGAGCGTCAGATTCCAGATGGAGCCTATTATGGCGTTCAAACGGTTCGGGCCGTTGAAAACTTCCCCTTTACGGGGCTGCCTATTTCCAGATTTCCCAATCTTGTCAAAGCCTTGGGCATTGTGAAGGAGGCCTGTGCGCTGGCAAATATGGAGCTTGGCCAGCTTGATCCAAAAATCGGCAACGCCATCGTTGCTGCTTCGCGAGAAGTTAAAGATGGACTTTTAAGCGAACACTTTGTTGTGGACATGATTCAAGGTGGTGCTGGGACATCCACCAACATGAATGCCAACGAGGTCATCGCCAACCGAGCTGCAGAAATTCTGGGCTCAAAAAAGGGCGACCACAAGGCTTGTCATCCGAATAACCACGTAAATTTGTCTCAATCGACTAACGACGTCTACCCTACCGCATTAAAACTGGCGTTTATCGCTTCGATGCAAGGTCTTATCACCGCCTTGGAAGAGCTCTCAAAGGCATTTAGTACCAAAGGTGTGGAGTTTAAAGATGTTTTAAAAATCGGACGCACCCAGATGCAAGACGCGGTGCCGATGACGTTAGGTCAGGAATTCGAGGCTTTTGCTGCCACGATTCTGGAAGATGTGGTTCAACTGAACGAGGCCATCACCCTGCTTCACGAGGTGAACTTGGGCGCGACCGCTATTGGCACTGGAGTGAACTCGGTTGAGGGATACACTGAGTGCGTGCGCCAAAAGCTGTGTGACATCACTGGATGGCCAATAACTACAGCCGTCAACCTGATTGAAGACACATCGGACACGGGTGTATTTGTTACATTATCTGGCGTTTTGAAGCGTATCGCGGTCAAGCTGAACAAAATCTGCAACGACCTGCGGTTACTGTCATCTGGCCCGCGAGCTGGATTTGGCGAGATTTCTCTACCCCCAATGCAGCCAGGCTCAAGCATCATGCCTGGCAAAGTAAATCCGGTTATTCCAGAGGTGGTAAACCAGGTGTGCTGCCAAGTCATTGGAAATGATGTTGTAGTTTCCATGGGCGCTCAAGGTGGGCAACTGCAGTTAAACGCATTTGAGCCAGTTATTGCCTTTAACATCTTCTTTTCTATGTCAATGCTGCGTTCTGCTGCCAACGTTTTAAGGGAAAAATGTGTTGTTGGCATCAAGGCCAACGAAGAGCAATGTCGCCATCTACTTGAACGCTCCTTGGCCATTGCCACGGCTTTAGTCCCAATTCTGGGCTACGATGAGGCCGCCAGAATCGCAAACGAGGCCTTGGCAACCAACAAAACCATCAGGGAATTGGCCGTTGAAAAGCTGCCAGAAGATCAGATTGATGAAATTCTGGATGCTTCAAAGATGATTCGGCCAAAACCTAATGGGCATCGTTGTGGGGGCTGATTGGGCTTTGTTGGTGGGGCTGGTAATTACTTGACTGCTTCGCCAAACAGGCGGTTCACTTCGTTCCAGTTCACGACGTTCCACCAAGTCTGGATGTAGTCGCCGCGCTTATTTTGGAACTTCAAGTAGTAGGCGTGCTCCCAGACATCCAAAGCTAGGATTGGGGTGCCTTTGACTTCTGCTATATCCATCAGGGGGTTGTCCTGATTTGGCGTGGAAACGACGGCCAGCTTTTTATCCGCAGTGACGATCAACCAAGCCCAGCCCGAGCCAAAGCGCTTGACTGCGGCGTCGGCGAAGGCCTTTTTGAAAGCATCAAGGCCGCCAAGGTCACGGTCGATAGCTGCGAGCAACTCCTTGGAGGGCCCTCCACCCTTCCCTGCTGGGGCCATCAGGTTCCAAAACAGTGAGTGATTATAGTGACCGCCACCATTGTTGCGGACGGCGGCACCGTACTTCGAGACTTCAGCCAGGATCTGGCCAAGAGTCTTGCCGGTTACACCCTGAGCTTCCAGTGCGGCATTGGCGTTGTCGACATAAGCCTTATGGTGCCGAGTGTGGTGGATTTCCATAGTCTTGGCATCAATGTGTGGCTCCAAAGCATCGTATGCATATGGCATCTCAGGAAGAACAAAAGGTTGGGTGGCGGCAATAGGTGCTGCAACAACGGCTGCTGCGAGTGTGCTTGTTATCGAACTCATGTTTAATCTCCTAAATCAGCTAAGATTGATTATCAATGTCAAACCGACATCGAGGAGTAATATGGTGTTGATTTGGAAAAGGTCAAGGGGCGGCTCCTGCCCCTGATCCTGTCCCTGTCCCTGATCCTGTCCCTGTCCCTGATCCTGTCCCTGTCCCTGATCCTGTCCCTGTCCCTGAGCCTGTCCCTGTCCCTGATCCTGTCCCTGTCCCTGAGCCTGCTAACAAGAATGTTATGGCTCCCGATTGTTTGTTCTTTGTTGCGTTTTATCTCTTCGTTACAGTTTTAAAACATGTCCGGGGGCATCCTTCCGGGCCCAAAATCTCCCGTAGCCAC
>DUVQ01000029.1 GCA_012840965.1 Oligoflexales bacterium
AAACGTGGTGTTACATAATTTTTCACCCTAAGCGTGACATTTGGATCATGGTTTTTATACAGCTTCAAGCGGCTCAACTCCTGTTAAGCGCCCAAGTAGAACCCACCCGAGCGCTTTTTCTCCTGGTTTTTCCGTATCTTACACACACCAGCCAAGCTTTGGCTTACTTATTGCGTGATTCGACTTCCGGCTTTCGGTCTTGGTTATAGGCCTGAAAAAGGAGGGCGACATGAAAGCGATGCAACTCTTGGAAACAGTTAACTCCGAAAATACAAATGAGATCCCAGCAAACTACGAAGACATCAAATCCATTGATCTTAATGACATCGAAGGGATGCCAACTAACAGTATCGTTGCCTACTTATCCAGAATTGGCGAAACCCCCTTGTTGACTAGGGAGCAAGAGCAAGTTTTGGCCATCGCCATTGAGGAAGGGAACTACGAAACCTTCCTTGCCTTGGTCAAAATACCCTTTTGCCGTGACCACTTGCTTGAGTTCCCCAATCGCCTGACCTCTGGGGAAGTCTCTTTGACAGACATCTCAACCCTGGAAGAAAGCAGCCACGAGGATTGGACCCCATCGTTGACGGCTGAACTTAACGATTTTTCAGCAAGAATCTCGGAAATCACAAAACAATTTCGCAAACAAAAAGACACCAAATGGCTGGCAGATGCCCTTCACGAGGCCTACGGTGAATTCAGATTTGGTGCCGGCATTGTTCGCATGGTGATCAAAACCTTGTGGTGCCAGCTTGAGCGCATTTCAAACCTTGAGGCAAGCCCAGATCCAACTGACCGAAGCGATGCCAATGCTTATGGAACGTTCATCATTAATAGTGGCGTTCTGGCAGGGGCTGCTTCAGGCAAGGCGGCAAAAATGGTGCTTAACCTTGAAGGAGAAGAGCTGGCAAACGCAGTTCAGCAGCTGGCTGCAGCCCAGAAAAAGGCCGCGAACGCCAGAGCCAGAATGATTCGCGCCAACTTGCGCTTGGTGGTGTCAATCGCAAAGCACTACATGAATCGAGGCACCCCTCTTTTGGATCTGATTCAGGAAGGAAATATTGGCCTGATGAAGGCTGTAACTCGCTTTGATTGGCGCCTTGGACACAAATTCAGCACTTATGCCACTTGGTGGATTCGCCAGGCCATTACCAGGTCATTGGCTGAACATGGACGCACTATCAGGGTGCCTCTGCACTTGGTTGAATGCATGTCAAAGGTCCAGCGGGTTCGCCATCGTTTGGCCCATAACCGTGCAAATGCACCAACCACCGAGGAAGTGGCCAAGGCCTCAGGTTACACCGTGGAACAGGTCGAAAGGGCTGAACGAACCACCGTTCGCACCATTTCGTTGGAGCTGCCAATTGGTGATGATGACGCCCATCTTTCGGATGTTATTGAAGATCCCAACGCAGCTCAGCCATTTGAGGATGCAGTTGAAAGCGATCTAAAAACGAGCATTCGCAAGCTTCTGGCCTGCCGCCTTACTCCCAAGGAAGAGGCCGTCATTCGGCTGCGCTTTGGGATCGGGGCATCAAAGGAACACACCCTTGAGGAAGTTGGCGCGGCTGTTGGTCTGACTCGCGAACGCGTTCGACAGATCGAAGTAAAGGCGCTTTCCCGTTTAAAAACGCCCGCTGCTTCCCGGGACTTGTGCGATTTCCTGCAGGATTGATCAGTTGTTTTAGGCCCCCTCAAAGTTGACTACTTACCCCTTTACCGCTAAATTTACGCGCTATTTTGAGGAGTCTTGAAGTGAGCGAAGGGTACGAAGCCGAACTTATCCAACAGCGCATTGAACACCTTGATGAACTGACTAAGCTGGAGAACGGAACGAGATATCCCAATGATTTTCAGCCCTCCTGTCGAATTGGCGAGGCCTTGGCTATCGCGAACGAACATGAGGACATAGGAAGCCAGGAAATACACGTACAGGTCGCTGGGCGTGCGATTTCCAAGAATTCCTTTGGTAAGGCTGTTTTTATTAAATTACGCGACCAGACTGGCACCATCCAAGCGTATTTTCGCCAAAATGACCTTCCAGAGCTGCTCTTTTCGCGTCTGAAGTTGACAGACATTGGTGACATCGTTGGTGTCGCTGGAACTCTGTTTAGAACCAGAACAGGCGAGATAACCGTAAAAGTCAGCGATTATAGAGTGCTTTCAAAGAGTCAAAGGCCGCTTCCTGAAAAGTGGCATGGCTTGAAGGACCAGGAGCTGCGTCAAAGGATGCGCTATGTGGACCTGATAGTTAACGAAGAATCGCGACAGGTGTTTATCACAAGATCCAAAATAATTAAGTATATTCGCGACTTTATGGACTCGCGGGGCTTCATGGAAGTGGAAACACCCATGATGCATCCAGTTTTGGGTGGAGCCAACGCTAGGCCCTTTAAGACGCATCACAACGCCCTGGATATGAGCCTTTATCTGCGCATTGCGCCAGAGCTTTATCTGAAACGCCTTGTGGTTGGTGGCTTTGATCGCGTGTATGAAATCAATCGAAATTTCAGAAACGAAGGGATTAGCAATCGCCACAACCCAGAATTCACCATGATCGAATTCTACTGGGCCTATGCTACTTATCTGGATTTGATGGACCTTACAGAAGAACTGTTTAGGGGGCTGGTAAAGGATATAGTTGGAGCTGAAACCGTTACTTTTAGAGGGCATGAGATCGATTTTGCGCCTTCGTTTAGGAGGCTTTCAGTGCTTGACGGTCTGCGTCAGTATGCAGGCTACGAAGAGGCAGATTTTAACGATCCGGTAAGAGCGGCAGAAAAGGCGAGACAATATCGCGTCCCCAAGGAAGTAATTGAAACAATTCAAAAAACCCATGCTGGCGGCAATGACCGTGACCACGCCCTGGAGCTTGCGATGCACGTCTTTGAAGAGGTTGTGGAACCGCATTTAATTCAGCCTACCTTCGTCACAGATTTCCCAGCAGTAGTTTCACCGTTGTCCAGGCGAAAGGACTCGGACCCAAGCCTTGTTGATAGATTCGAGTTTTATATCGCTAACGCCGAGTTTGGAAACGCCTTTTCCGAGTTAAACGACCCCCAGGACCAGGCTCAGCGATTCAGGGATCAGCTTGCAGCCAAGGCCGCTGGTGATGCAGAGGCGATGGAGTTTGATGAAGACTACATTCGGGCCCTTGAATATGGCCTGCCACCAACGGCCGGGGAAGGTCTTGGTATCGACAGGATAGTTATGTTGCTGACTAGCCGTGACAACATCCGAGACGTGATTTTATTTCCGTTACTGCGCCCAGAGGGATAGTTGACCCAAGGGCATCAGGAGTATTTTGGAAGCTATCTGGGCGCTATTGCTACCTATTGTGCAGCTTATGGCTGTGATCGCCATAGCCATTGCACTGGTATCGATGCTGGTTGGCCTGCTGGTGGCATTGCTGAAGCGATACTCATCTCGGCACATTCTGGCCAACTACTCGCTTATGGTTGCCCTGCGTATCCTTTTGGGGTTTACCTCTGAAAAACCGACACTTAGAGAGCGGCTGATTCCTGTTTCCGCCCAAAACTTCATCGCTATGGTTGGAACCGCCATTGGAGTTTGGGCGTTAATTGTCGTTTTGTCAGTAATGGCCGGTTTTGAGGCTGATTTAAAAGGGAAAATTGTCAGACACAGCCCACATATAACGGTGATCCCGACGCTGGATATGGCATCCGCCAGTGGCGATGAACAGATGTTGAGCGGCCTTGTGACCGAGTTGTCGAAGATTCCGAACGTGACAGCTGTTGAAGCCTTTATAGAAGGCGACGCCATGGTCACCTCGTTTCTGAGCATGAGTCCAGGAATGACAATCAGAGGGCTTAAGCCGCAAGATTCCTTGGAGAACTCGTGGTTGGGCGATTCCACAACGCCAGCATCATTAAAGGCATTGGCTAACCCTGTATACGCGATGTCCGACCGCGAGCTTGGCTTTAAGGGGCTTGAAAGGGCCGACAGTATCCTTCGCCGACCTGCGGTTGATGGCAATCAAGAGGCTGTAAAAGACGACGAAACCCAAGACGATGACACTGAAGACGTTGATGATGAAGACACAATGCCTGAAATCACCGCCAAAGAGGCCCCAGGACGAGTGCTGCCAGGCATTTTGTTAGGGGCGGAACTTGCCAATAGCCTAGGAACAGCTGTTGGTGATGAGGTGACAGTCATAGTCCCAGATGGGGATGTGGGGCCGACAGGCGTGCGCCCAAGGACCAGGACTTACCGAATTTCAGGCACTTTTGTAAGCGGTATGTATGAACACGACCTAAAAACCGCCTATATAAACTATGAGGAAGCCAAGAACCTGTTTTTACTTGGGTCTGCGAACCGAGTGGCGCTTATGCTCAAAGATATTGACCACCTGGATAAGGTGGCCCCAGTTGCCAAAACAACTGTAAAACAAACTACAGGTGGTGAAATCCGCACAGTGGCTCAGGTCAATAAATCGCTGTTTTCAGCATTGATGATCGAAAAAATCGCGATGTTCTTGGTTTTAGGACTGGTAATTTTGGTTGCCGCATTGAATATTTTCGCTTCTTTGATCCTGATAACCATGGAAAAAACGCGTGATATCGCGGTATTAAGAAGCATTGGCGCTACCAGCAAAGGGGTCAAGAGGATATTTTTGGCCCTTGGCAGCGTTATTGGGGTAGTGGGAATAATTTCCGGCTTAATTCTGGGTTTGGGGACCTGTGCATACATTTATTGGGTTGGCATATCGCTACCTTCGGCCTACTATCTGCGCGAACTTCCGGTGGCAGTACAACCCCTGGACGTTGTTTTAGTGGTCGTGGCCGCGATGCTTGCCGGCCTGCTTGCAACTTTGTATCCAGCTAGCTCGGCCACATCCAAGGCCCCTTCGGAGGGATTGCGCAATGACTGACAGCACGAACCATCAAACTTTGGCCAGCGAGCTTTTGTTGTCCGCGAAATCATTGGAGAAATCCTATACCCATGGGGGAAGGCTGATCCAGGTACTTCGAGGCCTAGACATGGATCTAGCTGCAGGTGAACGTGTTGCTATTTTAGGCAAATCAGGTGTTGGGAAATCCACACTATTGCACATACTGGGAACTTTGGATCGCCCTGACAGCGGCTCGATTGAGTTTGCGGGTGACAATGTTTTTGACATGGATGAAGGAAGGCTTGCGGCCTTTAGAAACAAGCACATGGGCTTTGTTTTTCAGTTTCATCACCTGTTACCAGAATTCTCGGCATTGGAAAACGTGATGATTCCGGCCATAATCGGCGGTCTTTCCCGACGGGAGGCAGAATCTAGGGCGGCCTCTTTGTTGACGGAAGTTGGTTTGGAGGCGCGAGGCGCTCACCGACCTTCAGAGTTGTCGGGAGGGGAACAACAGCGCGTAGCTTTGGCCCGTGCGCTTGTTATGAGGCCCAGACTGATCCTGGCTGACGAGCCTACTGGAAACCTTGACGATTCTACCAGCGAGGAGGTGCACAACCTTTTTGCTGATTTGAACAATAGGTTTGGGGTGGCCTTTGTGGTGGCTACCCATAACCGCAGGCTAGCAGCTTTAATGGACAGGGTGTTGCGCCTGGAAGATGGGATATTGCATCCCGCGGAGGCTGAAGTTTGAGATTAGCTCAAACCATTGTGACAGTAGTTTTGATCGCTTTGATTTCTGGGACCGCAAGCGCCCAGATGCCTGATTCAAACGACGCTCAACAAGTCAGCGACTTGCCAACGGGCGTTCAAGACCCAGTCATCGATGAAGTCAGGTTTTCGGGGCTGGTTCGAATCGATTTGGCTACTGCGACAGCGCGTGTTGGCTCCAAGAGCGGCGCAAAACTTGATAGAGACCAAGTTTCCAAGGACATAAAACGGCTTTTTGCAACTTCCGCTTTCGAAGACGTCCAGGCGTGGTTGGTACGTGAAACAACATCTCGTGGCGACCAAGTACTGGTGCTTGTGTATCGGGTTGTTGAACGACCAGCCATTGAAAGTATCAAAGTCGAGGGGGCAAAAGAAGTAAAAGAAGAGGATGTACGAAAGAAAATCATGGTTCGTACGGCATCCATTCTCGATGTGAACCGGATCAGGCAGTCTGTGGACGCTATCCGGGAACATTACGTTGAACAGGGCTTTTTCTTGGCCGAAGTCGACTACAAGCTGGTTACTAGGCCTGAAAACATGGTTGACGTGGTGTTTACCATCCGCGAACACGCCAAGGTAAAGATCCAACGTGTTGAATTTATTGGCAACAACAACATTCCTTCAAAAGAGCTAAAAAAAATCATTGGAACCCAGGAAGGGTCGCTTCTGTCGTTTTTGACAGGCAGAGGCACGTTTGCCCAAGAAATGTTTGAACAGGATCTGCAACGCCTTGAATTTTATTACAACACCAAGGGTTTCGCAGAAGTCCGCTTTGACCAACCAATCGTGTCGCTCTCAAGAGACCGCAAGTTCATCCAAATCGTGATAACTGTTCACGAAGGTCCACAATACAAAGTTGGGGAAGTAAGTGTCGAAGGCGACCTGCTCTTTGCTAAAGAAGAGTTGATGAAGGGGTTGGCCCTAAAATCAGGCGAAATCTTTAACGCAATGAATGTCCAAAAAGATGCAATGGCGTTGAGCGACAAGTACAAGGACTTGGGCTATGCATTTGCAACTGTTGGAAACGCGACTAATTTCCGGCGCGATGAGCTTTTGTTGGATTTCACCTACGTGTTGCAAAAGGGCGAAAAGGCTCGCTTTGGACGCATTGAAATCATCGGAAATGAAGGCACTAGGGACTGGACCATCCGGCGGGAAATGCGGATTTATGAGGGCGACCTCTATAACGAGACCAAGCTTAGGGCAAGCGAGGCCAGAATCAGGCGCCTTGGGTTTTTCGAAAAGGTGGAGATTCGCCCAAAAGCAACGTCCAGGCCTGATGAAGTCGACGTTATCGTTGAGGTCAAGGAGCGCCAGACTGGTGCATTTAGCGTCGGAGCTGGATTTAGCTCGGTCGAAAACTTCTTGTTCCAGGCTCAAATTAACAAACAAAACTTCTTGGGGCGTGGCCAAAACATTCGCCTAGAGGCCACCTTGTCCAGTTTGAGGCGTTATTTTGTCTTGTCCTTTGATGAGCCCTACCTGTTTGACACCAACTGGACATTTGGTTTTTCGGCCTTTAATACAGACTTGGCGTACTACAACTTCTCTCAGGCCTCAACCGGTTTGGACCTGACTTTTGGGCGCCGTTTCCTGGATGATTTCTCGGTTTCCGCGACTTATCGCTTGGAAACTGTAAAAGTTAGGGCTGGCGGCCAGGAAGGGGTTGCCGACGTTCCAATCGCCAACCTTGACTTGGATGGGCTTACCAGCAGTTTGTCCACCGCGTTTATGTATGACAGTCGTGATGACCGAATGTTCCCAACTAGGGGAAATGTCACCAGTTTAAGCCTTGAATGGGCAGGCTCTCAGATCGGGTCCGACTTTGACTTCATTCGGATGCAGGTCAGGTCGCGCCAATACTTCCCGTTGATCTGGGGTGCCGTGGCCAAGATAGCTGGAAGCTGGGGTTATATACTTAGCCCAACTGGAAAACCTGTGCCGATCTTCGAGCGCTTCCAAGTCGGCGGTATCTTTACAGTTCGAGGATTTGAAAGGGCGTCCTTAGGGCCTTCGATTCCAGTTGGTTCCGCCAGAGATCCAAACGCCAATCCCACTTCATTTAAGATTGGCGGTGCCCAACAGCTGATTTTCAACTTTGAAATTGAGTTTCCAATCTTCCAGCAAATCGGGGTCAGAGGTGTGGTATTCTTTGACGCCGGCAACGCCTATGATGACGGCGAGTGGCCAAACCCACTAAAGATGCGAACATCCGCCGGGCTTGGAATCAGATGGTTTTCACCTATCGGCCCACTAAGATTCGAGTGGGGCTTCCCGCTGAAGCGTTTAAAGGGTGAGCCGCCGGTAGTATTTGAATTCAATATCGGAACTTTCTAGCGAACGTTCCTGCAACCTGTAAACGCAGTGTACGCGACTAGGGTGTTTTTAAGAGGTTGACGTGAGGATATTTGTTACTAACGACGATGGGGTTTTGTCGCCAGGGCTTGAAAGCTTGGCAAAAGTAGCCCAAAGATATGGAGAAGTTTACATAGTGGCCCCAGATATCGAGCGAAGCGGGGTCTCTCATGCGATTACTTTGACACATCCACTGCGAGCCCAAAAGATTCGTAAAAATATGTGGGCTTTAACTGGAACTCCAACTGATTGCGTGTTTATTGGCTTGAATCACTTGCTTCCCCATCGGCCAGACTTGGTGCTATCAGGCATAAACAGAGGCCCGAATCTGGGGGCAGACGTTTTGTACAGCGGCACTGTGGGTGGGGCCATGGAAGGGACCATGCAAAAGCTCCCGGCCGTTGCTTTCAGCCTTGTCAGCCGCAAAACATATGATTTCAAATGGTCCGAACCAATCATGGACAAGATAGTAAGGGATGTAGTTGAAAACGGGATGCCTGATGGTGTGATGCTGAACGTAAACATCCCAACACCAGAAATTAGTGAATTCAAGGGGTTCAAGTTGACTCGCCTTGGGAATCGTTTTTATTCCAACGAAGTAAACGTCAGAACGGATCCAAGGGGCGGTGAATATCTTTGGATCGGTGGCAGCAGTGTCACCATGGAAAGGACACCTGAAAGCGATACCGGTGCTGTTTATGAAGGCTACGCCTCAATAACCCCAGTTAAACCAGATATGATGGCCAACGAGGTAATGGACCAGTTGGCTAGGTTTAATAGCCTTTCAAAAGATATTTAAAAGGAGCAACAGCTATGGAAATCCAGATCAACCGTCAGGAGCTCATAACGGACGTCGCCTCCACAATCAGGGATATCCCTGATTTTCCTAAGCCTGGCATCCTGTTTAAGGACATCACAACCGTTTTAAGAGATGGGAAGCTGTACGGGCGCCTTTGCAGATACTATGCGCGACAGGTCCAAGCTGCTGGGTGTAACGTTGTTGCTGGAATTGAGGCTCGTGGCTTTTTGTTCGCGGCACCAGTGGCGGCCATGCTTGACCTGCCATTGGCGTTGATTCGCAAGCCTGGAAAGTTGCCTTGGAAGACCAAAAGTGCAAGCTACGCACTGGAATATGGAACAGACACCATTGTAATGCATGAAGATGCGGTGTTGGCCGGTGAACGAGTGGCGTTGCTTGACGACCTTTTGGCGACCGGAGGCACTGCTGGAGCTGCGGTGTCGCTGATTCAGGAGCTCGGCGGGGAGGTGGGCTTCGTGGGCTTTGTAATCGAACTGGAGTTTTTAAACGGCCGCGCTTTATTGCCAGATCTGCCAATTGACGCTTTGGTAAAGTGCTGATTTTGTTGGGGCTCTATCCGAAAATCACCATCTAAAACAACGTCTAGGGAATCATTACATCCACAGGTCTGCCAAGAGCAGCGGATGCAAAAAGAGCGTCAATAACGGCCATGTTAGCTACCGCGTCTTGAACATCCCATCTTGGCGTCTGCCTTTTAACGACCGCCTTTGCGAAGTCCAAAACTTGGGCACGATAAGCATCATCACCGTCACATTCAACGATTCTATCCTCGAACTCTATCTCCCTTTTCATAATGAACGATGAGGATTCCTCCCCAGGAAACCAGGGTTTGTCCACGATAATCGTCCCAGCTGTCCCAGACACCTGAAACTGATGGCGTTCATAGGATTCAATGCTGCTTTCTATGGTCGCTACTGCGCCATTTGGGAATTCCAAGATGCCAGTCAGCGAATCGTCAACCTGCCTGCGGCGCTCAAAGGCAAAAGCCCTTACTGGTTCTTGTCCAAACACCATTCTGGCAGCATGAACTGGATAGCAACCAACGTCCATCAAAGAACCGCCCCCAAGCCTTGCAGATGCAGCAATTGAGCTTTCATCATCTAAGCGAAAAGCAAACACAGAATGAATGGACAAAGGGTCTCCAATCTGGCCATTTTTTACGGCTTTGGTGACACACTCCCAAAGGGGGTGATACCTGTACATGAAGGCCTCAACTACAAGCAGGCCCGTTGTTTTTGCGACATCCGCCACAGCCCTAGCCTCAGACGCGGACATGGCTAAAGGTTTTTCACAAAGGACTGGCAAGCCGGCTTTTAAGGCGTTAATGGTCCATTCAGCATGCATCCTGTTTGGCAAAGGGTTGTAAATCACGTCGACTTCGCCAGACTTTAAAAGGGCTTCATATGACCCAAAGGACAAGGGAATATTGCGTTTAGAGGCCCATTGCCTGGCCTTGGCAGCGTCTCTGGATGCAATAGCTGTCACGGTTCCGCACCCAGCCTTTTTAATCCCGTTCACTATTTTGTCCGCGATGCTAGCGGTCCCCAAAATACCCCACCGAAGCCTTACTATGCTTGACGCCTTGACCATAACTGCTCACCACCTGAATTATGGGCGAAAGAATGCTGCCCACCAAGGGCCTAAAAAAACTGTTCGCTACCTAGAACACCTGGTAAAACTTCAGTAATAAGCGCCTGAGCTGTCACCATCTTGGAATCATATTCCGCCCGAAGTCGCTCTATGGTCTGCACCAAAGGCGCCAAGATCTGGTCCCTATCTTGTGCGCCTTCACGAATCTGCGTCAGTCCTTCGTCAAGCCCGTGCAAGACATTTGTGAATTCCGTGGCAAGCTCGGATAGGGATTTTTCGACCTTGGTTATTTCCTCGCGCTTTAAATCAAAGCTATCTTCAGGCAGACCAGCAAGGATCTCCCAGGATTCAGGCTCATAATGGAGCGTTGACACTAAAGACAGTAGGTCCAAGCGAACCTCAACTGTTGATATCTTGGCTTTGATCGTGGAAATCAGGTCCTCAACATCGTGTCCTTCCTTAATGTAACGCCTTTTTTGACGGTGATGCCTAATCAAAGTCCTTCCAGTCATTGCCAAGGGAATCAAGGTGTTAAACCCGGCAATCCACATCCAGATGTCGGCAGGGCCTTCAAAGTACAGGTATGCAGCATGAAGTGTAGGTGCCACGATGGTCAGGATTACAACCATCCATGGAAGGCCAGGCTTGAGATAAGAATCCAAGTGATCAGGATGGACACGCCCGTGTCGAACAATAAAGAACAGAGCGATAACGTATGCTAACGTGCCAAAAACCCAAGTCATAAGCAAGGGCAGGACAAAGTAGATCAAGACTGCCACTAGTACCAGAAAAGTGACAATCAACAAGCCAAACCCTAGAAGATCATGCACTGGCGCCTCCTGGGGCTAAGTATACCCCAAAATCACCGTCAAGCCCCCTGCCCCCTGTCCCCGCCCCTGTCCCTGTCCCTACTCCGGCAGTTCAAGTATGGGGACCTTGACTACCGTACCAGGTTTTGGGAGCTCTTTAAAATCACCATTTTCGTACCTGAGGGCATCAAGACTTGTCGAATATTTCGCCAAAATATCCCTTATAGTTTCGCCTTCTTGTATCGTGTAGCGCTCATATCTAACAAGCTTTCCGAATGGATATGAGCCTTTGCGTTTATAGTGGCCATCTCGTTTGAAATTAAAGTCCAGGTACTGCTCGGGGGTAAGGCTAATCACAAAAGCTTGCCCCACTGTTAGCCCATCCTTGCATTCTGGATTCTGGCTCAGCAGGGTGCTTTCAGGCTGACCAGACCACAAGGCCAGCAACGCCAAGGTATCCAGTTCTCTGATAGTCAGTTGATGAACCTGCGGGCTATTGGGGTCAGCCATCTGCAACAAGTTGGCCGAAGGTCTTTGAGTTGCGGCACGATCATCCATGCTTGCGCTGACACGCCTTGCTTTACCACCAAAATCCCTGTCAAATGCAGAACAACCAGGAATTAAAAAAACGACCATCAATGTGATAAATAAAAACTTACCAGCCATAGCATCCGGAATGCTAACACCAAAATTAAATAGCTAACAAATTTATGGCTGTTATTTAATTGAGTCCGAACTTCCTTGATGTTATCTTCGTGCAGTTGGCGTTTCCATCAGTATTTCAGCGAATCTTTCAATACAACGCCCATTGCCAGAACTGGCTTGTACGTTTAGAATGATGTGGTTTGATGTTGGATTTTCATGGCTCTGCAAAGTATCAATTCAGACTCCCCACTTGCTAATCTGGTGAAACAAAAG